>NZ_JAQTMS010000027.1 GCF_028714215.1 Rhodoferax sp.
CCTGCTCCAAATTCTCCGGTACAGTTTGACATTGGCGGTCCTATGTTGTGTTTGGCCTCAGATACCAATGACAACGCGCCTTCGGGCGGGACCGCCGACTCAGCCGTATGAAATATTCAGGCTAGCCGATCCCCGCCCCTATCCTACCTTCCCAGAACTGGGCGTGGCGTCTACGTACGAAAACGACCGGTTCTGGATGCCAGCCTTTCGGCCGTACACAACCTAGCCTTGCCATCTTTTCGGGCAGCACGCACACCCGGACTTTATTGTTGGTAAGCAGAGAGCCCCCCGAATCTTCAGGCTTGGTGCAACTGCACTGATAGTGGCTGGCCGCTTCTAACGCATCGAAAAGACATTGTTCGCCATAGCAGGAGGGTTCACTCTTTGGTTGATTCCCTCCATCAACTTCACCAACGCCCACAACACCCGGTTCGCCTGCGTCGCAACGCCTCGCCGCGCTTCACGATCAGGCCGTTGAGGTAGTCGATCTCGCTGCGCTTGCCGCGCGCCGGGTCTTGCGCGGTCGATGAATACTGGCTGGGCATGCTGTCGGCGAGCTTGGCCACGGTCGCGTGCAGGTCGCGCATCACGTCCTTGATGCCCTCGCCCGCAACGCCTGCCTATGGACTTTTACCGTACTTGGAGTACAAAGCCCTATTCGGCAGCGATGTCTGCCGTGGTCCGATGACACTTGCCAGCACTGAAAGGGCGACATATGTACAAGAAGATTCTGGTTGCTACCGACGGCACCAAGCTATCCCGAATGGCGGTTGAAGCTGCATCTCAGTTGGCTGTGAATTTCGACGCGGTTCTGACCATCGTGCGCGTCGTGCCGCCCTATCAAAAAACGTTCTTCGATGGCTCGTCCACGCTCAGCATCAAGGAAATGACGGCGATAGAAAAGGAATGGGAAGACCAGGCACGGGCATCGCTCGATCAACTGCGCAAGACGACTGTTGCCCAGCACATCAGCGTCAATGCCGTGGTCACAAAATCAAGCAATATTTCCGAAGCTCTGCTCAAGGTGGCGAAGAAATCGAAAGCGGACCTGATTGTGATGGCCTCGCATGGGCGCGGCGGCGTCAAGCGCGTCCTGCTTGGCAGCGAAACGCTGCAAGTGCTTACCCATTCCGAGATCCCCGTCCTGGTGATACGCTGAAAACCGCGCCATCGCCAAACGGACGCCGGGCCGCTGCGGGAAGATGGCTTATGGCAGTCCGGCGCGGACCGAGTCGAAGCCCTGTCGATACTGCGTGACCAACAGTCTGGCGCTGCGCCTAAGCTGTGCCGGGTCCAGCGCCAAGGCATCGCCAATCCCTTGCGCGATGTCACCCACCTCGACCGTGGCGGGTACGCCCGGTTCTTCCCAGGTGGCGGCGAACGCTGCCTGCTTGCCGGGATGTTTGGTGGCTTGCGGATGGCGCAGGTTGACGCGCGGCAGCGCGAATGCCATCGCAACGATCCTGCCGTGCAGGCTGCTACCGCAATAAGCCCGGCTGTTGGCAATCAGCGCGCAAATATCCCAAACATCAAGGGACCCGAACACCGTCACCGAGGGCGCCCGCATGCGTGTCGCGACGCGCTGCAAACAAGCCAGATCGTCATGCCAAGGTGCCGCTCCGGCGCGGAACAAGGCCACGCCCAGCCCGCTGGCGGCGGCTATCCGGTCAAGCTGGGCGGCGACTTCCGTCAGCGTTGGGTCGTCGCCGAAGTCGGCACTGAACTGCACGGCGACGTAGCCCCGTGGGAACGTGCCCAGAAGCTGCGCAACTTCACCCTCCCGCGCACGCTGGGCAATCTTCGCGCCGAAGAGCTCGGCCACCATCACGGCGGGGTCTGGCGTCAGGCGCGCCGGGATGCCGGCTGCCGCCAGTTGCGCCAGCGTCTGCCGGTCCCGCACGCTCACATGGTCTGCCGCCGCGAGGTTCGCCAGTACCTCGGCGCGCAAGGCCGGGTCGCATTGGTCCAGGCCGACGCCGCCTACCGCGTTGTAGATCACCCGGGCCAGACCGGGAAGCAGCTTGCGCGACAGCGTGTAGGGTGCCAGCGCGGCATTGCCCAGCATGCTGCGCACCCATTCCCTCTTCGCCCGAGGTCTGGTGTGCAGATAGGCGATGCTGTCCTGCGCCTGTTCCGGCGGCAGCAGCATGATCGCCGCTTGCCACGCGCTACAGGTCAGGATTTCGCCACCGACGTGGATCAGTGCGCCCGTGGGCTCGGCCCCGTCGGCGGCCAGTTGCGCCAGAGCCCTGACCTGGTGGCCGCCATGGCAACGCAGGTCTCGGCTGGCCAGGCCGGCGAACACCAGATCCTCATCCGGCAAGAGCGCTGCCGCGATGTGCGGAAACAGCAGATCGCCGAAGTTGTGTCGATCGAATGCGCCAAAAAGAATGATGGACCGCGCCATGGCCGCATCGTACGTCACGGCCTTGGCGTACCAAGCCTGACGTGGTCCGATGACACCTGCCAGCACACCATCGTCCGCGTCGTTCCTCCCTATCAAAAATACTTGAGACAATAGGGCACTGGCGAAATATTTGAACCAGGTCAACAAAAAGGAAATTTGAAAATGGCAACTGCGAAAAAATCCGCTCCCAAGGCTGCGGCAATTCCGAAGAAAGTAACGGCTCCCGCGAAAGTGGTGAAGCCCGTCGTCAAGGCACCGGCAAAGAAAGCTCCGGTCTCCAAAACTGCCAAGGCCGTTGCGAAGATCAGCGCCAGCATCGCCAAGCTGACCGAACGCAAGGACAAGATCTTTGCCGAGATCAAAGCCCTGCGGGATCAACGTGCCGCGTTGAAAGTTGTGCCAGTGGCCACAGCGCCGGTAGCTCCCAAGGCAGCGGCCAAGCCTGCCCCCAAGGTTGCGGCTCCGAAGAAGGCGGCCAAGCCGGCTGCCAAGAAGTAAGCTTCTCTGGCAGCACTTGTGCTTTTGAAAGAAGACCCTTCGGGGTCTTTTTTTTGGCTTGAGCCGATTGGGCGTCAATGCGGCCGCGCGTAGCCAGACTCGATCCACGCCTGCGCGCTGTCGAGATTCAACTTGAAGGCCGGTGAGACGCGAACCCGGGCCAGTTCTTCACCGAACTCGTCCTGGGCACTCAATGTTGCACTGGCACCCTCTTCATCCGGCACGATGGACAGAAGCACCCGAATGGGCCGGCCTTGCACCGTCAGGGTAAGGTTCTTGTTGAGCTGCGCATGGCGTTGTTGCTCGGAGCGGCGGATGAACTCCTTGGCCGTTTTGACCAGCGTATGGAAGGCAGCGGTGTCCAGTGGCTTGGGATTCTTTTTGTCGCGCCCCATGGTCCAGGGGCCGACCAAAGCCGGCTCGGATTGGCCTGCCAGGTACATCGCAACGGCCCAGCCATCATCGTCTTCGTTCTTGATGACGCGCGCTGTCCACTGCGCATCGCCCCATACGCGGGCTTGTTGGATCGGTTCGGGGGTATCGACTGTCATGGTGCCTTGACGCAAAGTGTTGGAGCATAGTCCTGATTGAGGGGCTTTCCCTCCAGCAACTTCACCAGCGCCCACAACACCCGGTTCGCCGGCGTGGCAACGCCCAACGCTTCGCCGCGCCGCACGATCAGGCCATTGAGGTAGTCGATCTCGCTGCGCTTGCCGCGCGCCAGATCCTGCGCGGTGGATGAAAACTGGCTGGGCATGCTGGCGGCGAGCTGGGCCACGGCCGCATGCACATCGCCCGCCACCGGCACGCCCTCGGCCCGGGCCACGGCCAGACATTCGGCCACCACGTCGCGCATCACGTCCTGGATGCCCGCACCGGCCACCGTCTTGCCGTAGGGCAGTTGGGTGATCGCCGAGACGGCGTTGTAGGCGCAGTTGAGGATCAGCTTGGCCCACAGCGCGCCGCGCACGTTGCCAGAAATTTCGGTCGGCACGCCGGCGCCGATCAGGGCTTGCGCCACGGCTGCGCTGGCGTTGGAAGGTTCGATCACCAGCTCGCCGCGGCCGTGGTGTCTGACGTGGCCGGGGCCGGCCATCTCGGTGGCAACATACACAACAGCGGCGGCCACCGCGTGTGGCGGCAGCACGCTGCGCAAGCGGTCGGCGTTGTCAACGCCGTTTTGCAGGGTCAGCACCAGCGCATCGGCTGCCAAGTGCGGCAGCATCTGGGCGCCAGCCGCTTCGGTATCAAGGGACTTGACGCACAACAGCACCAGCTTGGCGCCCTGCACGGCACTGGGCTCAGTGCTGGCGGCCAGGCGCACCTGCTCATCGAAGCTGGTGGTCTGCAGGCGCAGGCCGGCTCTGGTGATGGCAGCCACGTGCTGCGGCCGCGCGATCAGCACCACCTCATGCCCGGCGCGCGCCAGCATGCCGCCGTAGTAGCAGCCGACGGCGCCGGCGCCCATCACGGCGACCTTGAAGCCTTTCTTGGCGGCATGGGTTTCGCTGAGTGGGGTGCTGGCCATGGTGGAACTCTGGTGGGTGGAACAAGACCGGCCATTCTAGGCAGGGCTGAAGCCGCCCGTGCAACAGCGGCCGGATGCTGGCAAACTGGCGGCCATGAACTACTGGCTGATGAAATCCGAGCCCACAGAATGCTCAGTGGACGATGCGCTGGCCGCACCCGCTGCCACAGTGCCCTGGACCGGTGTGCGCAACTACCAGGCCCGCAACTTCATGCGCGACGCCATGCGCGTGGGCGACGGCGTGCTGTTCTACCACTCCAGTTGCGCCGAGCCGGGCATCGTGGGCATCGCCCGCGTGGCTTCGACCAGCCGGCCCGACCCGACCCAGTTCGATCCCAAGTCGCCTTATTTTGATCCGGCCTCAAAGCCCGAGGCGCCGCGCTGGCTGCTGGTGGACGTGCAGCTGCTGCGCAAGATTCCCCCGCTGACCCTGGCCCAGCTGCGCGCCCGGCCCGAGCTGGCCGATCTGCTGGTGCTGAAAAAAGGCAACCGCCTTTCCATCACGCCGGTGGCGCCGCGCCACTGGCAGGCCATCACGTGAAGTGGCACACATGGGCCCGCACGTGGCGCTGAGCGCAGCAAGTTACTTTCGATCCCACTGATCGGGCGCGGCGTCAGGCACCTGCGCCAGCGCAGCGTCAAACTTTTTGCGGCTGCCAGACTTGGCACGCAACTCCAGATAGTCCTCGGTCGCCAACGCTGAGAGCTTTTCGGCCAGCGCGGTACTGATCAGTTGATTGACGGAGATGCCTTCCAACGCAGCGTACTGCTTGGCGTACTTGTGCAGGGATTCGGGCAAGCGAACACTGAGTGCACTCATGATTTAGGCTCCTTCAATCGTTTCAAAAACAAGTCGGGGTTCAGGACTTCGATCCCGATCGCCGCAGCTGCGGAAAAGTCGCGAATGTTCCAGGTGACGATGGCCTCACATTGGCCATTGAACGCTGCCTCCAACACCATATCGTCGCGCACGTCGCTAAGCTTCGGGCGCCACAAAAAATGCACTTGTTGACGCAGACCGCTAGCACAGACATAGTCCAACACATCATCCACGGCAGCACTGGTGAGAGGGACCATGCCTTCGCGGTGCAACACCTCTTCATACTCGATCAGCAACGGGACCGTGACGACATGCTCGAACTGACCCTTGCCCAGCCGCGTTAACAGGTCGAAAGACCACCCGCGCCGTGACCGCAGTGCAGACACCAGCACATTGGTATCGATGACAATTTTGGGTGCTTGCTTCATCGCGTTTATATGGTATCACAGGTCGTACCATATTGCATCACTTATCAAGATGATGCACACCTGCATACCGGAGATTTGCAAGCGCCGCGCCGCGGTCGATCAATCAAAAAGCAAAAAACGCCTCCAGGCCAGCGCACAGCGCCAGCCTGAACAGCGTCGCGATTTCTTTGTGCCCCTGGCCGCTACCCAAGCGATGGCTGGCCGCCAGGGGTGAACGGTTTCAGGACTTCTTCGAGTAGCGGTTGGGGAACAACTCGTTGAGCTTGACGCCGGTTTCACCGTTGGCGATGGTGTCGCCGCTGCGCAGGGCGTCAAACAACTCCGCCTTGATTTGATCCCGGGTCAAACCCTGATCTGCAAACTTGGCCGGATATTGGCCGGGGAACAGCTCGTTGCGCTTGGCGCCGATTTCGCCGTAGGCGATGGCCTCGCCGCTGCGTTGGGCGGCAAACAGTTCGGCCTTGACCTGATCGCGGGTCAGGCCCTGGCTTGCCAGTTTGGCCGGATATTGGCCGGGGAACAGTTCATTGAGTTTCGCGCCGGTTTCGCCATAGGTGATGTCGCCGCTGCGCTGGGCTGCCAACAGTTCGGTGCGCACTTGTTCGCGTGTCTTGCCGGCTGCCGACAGGTCGGCGGCATTGGCATAAGTTGCGCCAAGGGTTGCCAGGGCGAGGGCGATGGTGACGGCGTAAGAGGTTTTCATGATTTAAATCCTTTCAAAGTTGAAGATCCCGCCTGAAAGATTTCGCTCTTTCAAGGCGGCATCGGTGCGGCGTTTAAGGTTTCGTCTCATCGATGGGGTGAACTTTAAAGTTTCTATTGCTAAAGATAAACAACCTTGAAAACATCGATACGTTGCTATATCTGCAATAATGAAGGCCTTGAAACCTCAATTAAGGGCGCCATGGACCGATTGATGTCAATGCGGGTATTTCAGAAAGTCATCGATGAGGGTGGCTTTGCCGCCGCCGCAAGAGCGCTGGACATGTCGCCGGCGGTCGTGACGCGGCTGGTGGCCGATCTGGAAGACCATCTGGGAACCCGGCTGCTGCACCGCACGACACGGCGCTTGTCGCTCAGTGTGGCGGGAGAAACTTATCTGACCCGGGTGCGCTCCATCCTGCAAGACATCGATGACGCCCATGGCGTGGCCAGTTCCCAGACCCATGAACTGGCCGGCGTATTGCGTGTGCTGGCGCCGCCGGTGCTGGCGACGCACGTGCTGGCGCCGTTGATCGCCGGATTCAGGCAGCTGTACCCCAAGATCCTGCTCAACATCGAGGTGGCGTCCTTCAAGGAGCCACCGATCGAGGACTACGACATCACGCTGCTGCCGACCGACGAGGCTTTCGATGGCGACGTGATCGCGCGCAAGATTTCCTCCTCCGAAGCCGTCTTGGTGGCCTCGCCCGAGTACCTGAAACGCAAAGGCACACCCACCACGCCGGCTGAGCTGGCGCAGCATGAAATCCTGCTCCTCAAAACGTCGGGGCTGAGCCCGCGCACCTGGCGCTTGCTCAATTCCGAGCGCCAGGACGAGGCTCTGGATCTGGTGGTGGCGCCGGGTCTTTGGGTCAATCACACCGATACCCTGCTGCGGGCGGCCCTGGATGGGGCCGGCATCACCTCTTCCGCGGTAGAACTGGTGGCACCCTACCTGTCGCGCGGCGAGCTGGTGCGGGTTCTGCGTCCGTGGATCTCCGCCAGGCTGAGCCTGTATGCGGCGCTTCCCAGCCGCAAGTTTTTGCCCGAGCGCACGCGCGTTTTTCTGGACTACCTGACCGAGCGGACCCGCTCCGCAATCAGCCGCGCCACGCAAGCCTGCGACAACTGTTAGCGCCTGCCTATCAGTGGAGTTCTTTGTGCGCGCGCTGGTCCCCGACGCGCGTCAGGCCGCCCAGGTCGGTGATACGGATGTGGCGTTGATCGACTTCGAGCAGGCGCAGTTTCTGGAATGCGGAGAAGGTTCGGCTGACGGTCTCCAGCGTCAGCCCCAGATAGCTGCCGATATCGGCGCGCGTCATTCGCATGTGGAAGTCGCTGGACGAATAGCCCCGCGCCGCCAGTCGTTGCGACAGGCTCAGCAGGAAGGTCGCCAGTCGCTCCTCGGCCGTCATGTTGCCCAGCAACACCAGCATGCGAAGTTCGCGCACGATCTCACGACTCATGTGCTGCATCAGCGTCTGCTGTAACTGGGCATGGCTCAGCGCCAATTCAGTCAGCAATGCATAGGAAACGGCGCACACCTCGGCATCCTCCAGCGCGGTGACGCTGCTGGCATGCTGGCCTTCGGCCACGCCGTCCAGTCCGATCAGTTCTCCGGTCATGTGAAAAGCACTGACCCGCGCCAGCCCTTGCGCCGTTGTCAGGCTCGATTTCAGGTTGCCACTGCGCACTTCATAGAGGTATTTGAAGGGTTCTCCCTCCCGGTACAGCCGCTGGCCGGCCCGGACCCGGCGCCGGCCAAACATAAGGCTGTCCGCGCGGTCGCCATCGGTGCTGGCAATGCCGCTGGGCGCGCACCATTGGCGCAGATGACAGTGGGTGCAATGGGACGTGGACACGCAAGCCACCGCCGCACCCGCGCCTGAACGCGCCGGCATGACGGTGATCGGTTGGGCCAGAACTTCGAGCGCGGTCACGAGCACGGCTCTTTGGCTGGATGAATGATCTGCAGTCAAATGCGTCTCAGGATTTGCCGAAACGCGACTTCGCATCCTTGCTGCAATTGCTCTTGGCGTCACCCGCCAGCGCGTCGCACTTCTCTTTCGCCACGGCGTAGTCGGCGTTGTTCTTTTCGGCCGCCGCATCCTGGCGCGCGTCTGCGCCTTTCTTGATCGCACTGCTCTGCGCCTTGGCCGACTTGTCGTTGGCCACCTCATTCGCGTCGACGGTCTTCATCTGGGCTTTGGCGTCGGCCTTGGCGGCTATCTCTACGGCCTTGGCTTCCTTCACGCAGACGTCCTTGACGTTGCCGGCCTTGTCATCGCATTTCGCCCGGGCCACTGAGTAGTCGGCGTCCGCTCGGGCGACACGCAGCCGGTAACTGACGCTCTCCGAGGGCTTGTAGCTGGCCCTCAGCTCTGCCTTGGCAACTTTTTCCTTGCCGCTGGCGTCCGCCTGGCAAATGTTCTTCGCATTGCCGGCCAGGGCCGCGCACGCCGTCTTGGCCGACTTGTAGTCCGTCGCAATGCCGTCCTTGCGCGCTTTGTATTGATCGCGCGACATGCCTTGCGCCAGCGCGCCGACACTGAAAACGAGGCCGATCGCGATGGCCATCGCGTTGCTGCTGAATTTGTTCATGGATATTCCTTGGTTGATTGAATCTGCGAATGCCGCCAAGACGAAGCGACTCGCCACGGCGGCCGGTTTGGCCCGGCTTTACTTGAAGGTGTTGCTGGCCTTGAGGCGCTTGTTCCAGTCGCTCAGCTGCTGCTTCTGGGCGTCGCTGGAGAGACCGCGCCTGTTCTGGATCTTGCCGGCCAGCTGATCACGCCTGCCGGCGAGCACGTGCAGATGATCCGCCGTGAGCTTGCCCCAACACTGCTGGGCATTGCCCTTGAACTGATGCCAATTGCCTTCGATGCGATCCCAGTTCATTGCGGTGTCCTTCAAGTGATGGTGAATTGGCGGGCTGCCGTTGGCGCTTGCGCTGTACCTTGGGCTGAAGCTTAGGGGGCAGGCAAGCCCCGGTCTGTTTGCCAGCACACAGAGCTGCGCGACGATCACCGCAGGCGCATTGAAGGGAAGGTGGTTGCCACCAAAGATGTTTTGGTAATTTAGAACTGAAAATTCAGTAGTTCCTGTTTTAAGCATTAACTCGCAGAATCCACTGCATCGCAATTTCGCAGTCAATTTCAGGAGTCGAACCCATGGCCACAAGCCGCCGCTTTTTTAACCTTGCCCTGGGCACCGTACTGGCCGGCGCAGCGCTGGGCGCAACCGCCCAACCCGCGGTCTCGCTGCTGAATGTTTCCTATGACCCGACGCGCGAGCTGTACGTCGAGTTCAATGCCGCCTTCGCCAAACACTGGAAAGCCAAAACCGGCCAGGATGTCACGGTCAAGCAGTCGCATGGCGGCTCGGGCAAGCAGGCGCGCTCGGTCATCGACGGGCTGGACGCCGACGTGGTGACGCTGGCCCTGGCCGGCGACGTCGACGCCCTGGTCAAGAACGGCCAATGGCTGGCGCCGGACTGGCAAAAACGCCTGCCGCACAACTCGTCGCCCTATACCTCCACCATCGTGCTGGTGGTGCGCCAGGGCAACCCGAAAGGCATCAAGGACTGGGACGACCTGGTCAAGCCGGGCGTCAGCGTCATCACGCCGAATCCGAAAACCTCGGGCGGCGCGCGCTGGAACTACCTGGCGGCCTGGGAGTTCGCCAAACGCAAACTGGGCGGCGATGCCAAGGCCAGGGAGTTCGTGCAGGCCTTGTACAAGAACGTGCCGGTGCTCGACACCGGTGCCCGCGGCTCCTCCATCACCTTTGCCCAGCGCAACCAGGGCGACGTCTTCATCTCCTGGGAGAACGAGGCGCACCTGCTGGAAAAGGAATTCGGCAACAAGGTCGACATCGTTTATCCGTCGCTCAGCATCCTGGCCGAGCCGCCGGTGGCCGTGGTGGACAAGAACGTCGATCGCAAGGGCACCCGCACGGTGGCCCAGGCCTATCTGGAATACCTGTACACCGACGAAGGCCAGGACATTGCCGGCAAGAACTTCTACCGCCCGATTTCGGAAAAATTCCAGGCCAAGTACGTCAAGCAGTTGCCCAAACTCAACCTGTTCACCATAGCGCAGGCTTTTGGCGGCTGGGCCAAGGCCGACAAGGACCACTTCGCCGACGGTGGCAGCTTTGACCAGATCTACCTGAAGAAGTAAGCCCCGGTCTGTCGCACACGCACCCCTCAGGGAGAAAAATAATGACCGTCTTGCTGATCGCCGGCAGCCCCTCGGAAAAATCGCGCTCGGCCGCCCTGCTGGACGGCGTCCAGCAGCGTCTTCGCCGGCGCGGCGCCCACGTCGAGCGCCTGCAGATTCGCGACTTGTCGCCGCAGGCGCTGATCCTGGCGGACCTCGGCCACCGCAGCATCGCCGACGCGGTGCAGCGCCTTGCCAATGCCGCCGTGGTGGTGGTGGCAACCCCCGTTTACAAGGCGGCTTACAGCGGTGTGCTCAAGGTGTTTCTGGACCTCTTGTCGCAAACCGCGCTGGCGGGTAAAACCGTGTTGCCGCTGGCCACCGGCGGCAGTCCCAACCACATGCTGGCGCTGGACTACGCCTTGCGCCCGGTGCTGCAGTCGCTGGGCGCCAAACAGATACTGCCCGGCATCTACGCCACCGACGCGCAAGTCAAGCTCTCATCCCAGGGCGCTTACCAGATCGATGAAGACATCGGTGCCCGGCTGGACGAGGCGGTGCACACCTTGATCACCGAAACACTGCGTCCGCCGCCGCCAACCGGGCGCCGCTTTGCACCGGTGCCTTTCTCGCAAGTGCGATGTAGCGTTTGACACGACCCCGCGTCTGGCTCTGACCGGCGCGCTTGCCCTCTTTCCGTTTGCCTGTTTTTGACCCCCGCCGGTGGTCAGGAGCAGCTGTCGCCTGCAATCCCTGGAACCTCATCATGTCAAACAAACTGTCTCTTACCCGCCGCCACCTGCTCGCTACCGGCCTGGCCTCGGCCGCGCTGGCCGGCAGCCCCCTGGCGCTGGCGCAAAAGCCGACCCGCCTGCTGCGCATCGGTCACCAAAAAGGCTGGCTCTCGATCCTGAAAGCCCGCGGCACACTGGAGAAGCGCCTGGCCCCGCTGGGCGCCGGCGTCAGCTGGACCGAATTCAATGCCGGCCCGGTGCAACTGGAAGCGCTCAACGTCGGCGCCATCGACTTTGGTGACGTCGGCGAGGCGCCACCAATCTTCGCCCAGGCCGCCGGGGCGCCGCTGGTCTACGCCGGTGCCACCGTGCCGCGCCCCAGGCTGGAAGCGGTCATCGTGCCGAAAGGCTCGGCGATCAAGACCGTGGCCGACCTCAAGGGCAAGAAAGTGGCCTTCAACAAGGGCTCCAACGTGCAGTATTTCCTGGTCAAGCTGCTGGAAAAGAACGGCCTGAAATACGCCGACGTGCAAACCGTTTTCCTGCCGCCACCGGACGCCCGCGCTGCCTTCGAGAAAGGCGCCATCGATGCCTGGATCATCTGGGACCCGTTCCTGGCCGCCGCCCAGAAAACACTGGAGGCGCGCCTGCTGGTGGACGCCACCGGTGTCGTCAACAACCGGGGTTATTACTTCACCTCGCGCGACTTCGCCACCAAACACACCGACCTGCTGAAGATCGCGATTCACGAAATCAATGCCATCGACAGCTGGGCCTCGAAAAATCAGGCTGCCGCCGCCGGCGAACTGTCCAGCGTGCTGGGGCTCGACAAGAGCATCACCGAACTCTACCTGAGCCGCAGCGCCTATGGCACGGCACCGGTCACGCGCGAGATCCTGGCCGAGCAGCAGGTGATTGCCGACACCTTTTTCGAACTCAAGCTGATTCCGAAAAAGCTCAACCTGCTGCACGCCGCGCCGGTGGACCTGGGCTGAGCGGCGCCAACGGAGCAACATCATGACCGATTTGCATCAAACGGCCCCCGGTACGCGGCGCGCGCTGCTGCGCATGCTGGCGGTCACGGCCGGCGTCTGGGGCCTGTCCGGTCCGATCACTTCGCGCAATGCCTGGGCGCAAAGCGGTGCGACGGGCAAGCTGCCGACGCTGTTGCGCATCGGCTACCAGAAGTCGGCCGTCAACCTGGTGATCCTGAAGCAGCAGGGCCAGCTGGAACGGCGCTGGCCGCAAACCAAAGTCAGCTGGATCGAATTTCCGGCCGGACCACAGTTGCTGGAAGCGCTGGCCGTGGGCAGCCTGGAATTCGGCCTGACCGGCGATTCGCCACCGGTGTTTGCGCAAGCTGCCGGCAAGGACCTGGTGTACGCCGGCGCCGAGCCATCCAAGCCCCTGAGTTCCGCCATTCTGGTGCTGAAGGACTCGCCCATTCGCACGCTGGCCGAACTCAAGGGCCGCAGAGTCGCACTGCAAAAAGGCTCCAGCGCGCACTACCTGCTGCTGCGCGCGGCGGAGCAGGCCGGTCTGCAATGGTCCGACATCCAGCCGGTCTACCTCAGCCCGGCCGATGCGCGCGCTGCCTTCGAGCGCAAAAGCGTCGACGCCTGGGCCATCTGGGACCCGTTCTATGCCGCCACCGAACTGGCGCTGCAGCCGCGCGTGCTGAGCAGCGGCCAGGGCTTGTCGGGCAACAACTCGTTCTACCTGGCGTCCCGCTCGTTTGCCACCCAGCACCCGCAGGTCATCGCCCAGTTGTTCGAGGAGCTGACGCGGGCCGACCGCTTTGCGCAGGAGCAGCGGCCCGCCGCCATCAAGCTGATCGCCGACTTCAGCGGCCTCGACGCCGGGGTCGTCAGCCTTTTTCTGCAGCGCCGCCCGCGCTCGCCGGTGGCTTGGTTGAAGGCCGAGACGGTGGCTGATCAGCAGCGCGTGGCCGATGCCTTTGCGCGGCTGGCGCTGATCCCCAAACCGGTCAAGGTGGCCGACATCGTCTGGCGACCAGCCGCCCGGCATGCGACAGCTCAAACCTCCTCTTAACTCACAGCTCATTTTCATGAAAATCTTCTGGTTCATACCAACCCACGGCGACAGCCGCTACCTGGGCACCGCCGAAGGAGCGCGCACCCTAAATCACGATTACCTCAAGCAGGTGGCGCAGGCGGCCGACAGCCTGGGTTACGAAGGCGTGCTGATTCCCACCGGGCGCTCCTGCGAAGACCCCTGGGTGGTGGCGGCCAGCTTGCTGCCGCTGACCCAGCGCCTTAAATTTTTGGTGGCGGTGCGGCCCGGCTTGCACCAGCCCAGCCTGGCCGCGCGCATGGCCGCCAGCTTCGACCGGCTCTCCGGCGGGCGCCTGCTGATCAATCTGGTGACCGGCGGCGACCAGACCGAGCTGGAAGGCGACGGCGTGTTTTTGGATCACGCCCAGCGTTACGAACAGTCGGCTGAGTTCATTCGCATCTGGCGCGAAATCCTGGCGCGCAGCCACACCGGCGAGTCCTTCGACTTTGATGGCAAGCACCTGAGCGTGAAGGGCGCCAAGCTGCTCTACCCACCGGTCCAACAACCTTATCCGCCGGTCTACTTTGGTGGCTCCTCGCCGGCCGCGCACGAGTTGGCGGCCGAGCAGGTGGACGCCTACCTGACCTGGGGCGAGCCGCCGGCGGAAGTGGCCAAGAAGGTGGCCGATGTGCGCCAGCGTGCGGCGCGCCATGGCCGCAGCGTCAAGTTCGGCATCCGGCTGCACGTGATCGTGCGCGAAACCGAGGCTGAGGCCTGGCAGGCCGCCGAGCGCCTCATCAGTCGTCTGGACGACGACACGGTGATCCGCGCGCAAGCGGCTTTCTCGCGCATGGACTCGGAAGGCCAGCGCCGCATGGCGGCCTTGCACGCTGGCGGTAAAAAACGCAGCCGCGCCGACCTGGAAATCAGTCCCAACCTGTGGGCCGGTGTCGGCCTGGTGCGCGGCGGCGCCGGTACCGCGCTGGTGGGCGACCCGCAAACCGTGGCGGCGCGCATTCAGGAATACGCGGCCCTGGGGCTGGACACTTTTGTGCTGTCCGGCTACCCGCACCTGGAAGAAGCCTACCGCTTTGCCGAGCTGGTGTTTCCGCTGCTGCCGCTGCCCTTGCGCCAGCAGCTCGCCGGACAGCAACTGACCGGCCCTTTTGGCGAGGTGGTCGGCAACAACTACCTGCCGCGCGCCGCGCAAAGTTGAATGCCATGAAGCACCCACTGCGAGAATTGCAGGTGACCCCCATGCCCGACAGCATCGAGGCCCCCGGCTTCGGCTTCCTGCCCAGCGCGGCCAGTTGGCCCCTGTCGCTGGGCCAGCTCAAGGTATTTGCCGCCGGCGTGGTGCAGCGCCTGTTGCCCTGGCTGCTGCCGCTGACGCTGCTGGTGGCCTGGCATATCGCCGCCGCCAGCGGCTGGCTGTCGACCCGCGTGCTGCCGGCGCCGCTGGACGTCATCGCGGCGGCCTGGACGCTGACGCTCTCCGGCGAGTTGTGGACGCACGTCCGGGTCAGCGCCGGCCGCGCCCTGTCCGGGCTGGCCATCGGTGGCGGCCTGGGCCTGGCGCTGGGGCTGCTCACAGGCTCTTCCCGCATCGCCGAGACCTTGCTCGATTCGACCATCCAGATGGTGCGCAACATCCCGGCGCTGGCCATGATTCCGCTGGTCATCCTGTGGTTCGGCATCGACGAGAGCGCCAAGCTGTTCCTGATCGCAGTATCGGTGTTCTTTCCGATTTATCTGAACACCTTCCACGGCATTCGCAACGTCGACCCAGGCTTGCTGGAGATGGGCCGCAGCTACGGTTTGTCGGGCTGGCAACTCTACCGGCAAATCATCCTGCCCGGTGCCCTCTCAAGCATCCTGGTGGGCCTGCGCTTTTCGCTAGGCCTGATGTGGGTGATCCTGATCGTGGCCGAAACCATCTCGGCGCAGGCCGGCATTGGTTATCTCACGATGAACGCGCGCGAATTCCTGCAAACCGACATCGTGCTGGTGGGCATCCTGCTCTACGCCCTGCTGGGCAAGCTGGCCGACCTCTTCGCCAAGGGGCTGGAGCGCTACTGGCTGCGCTGGCATCCGGGCTACCAGGCGCCATGAGTTACCCAAGTTGGAGTCCCCCTGTGAGCACTCAATCCCTCAAACCTTCCGAGCGCGGCGTCTCCTTGACGCTGCATGGCCTGAGCAAGAACTACGGCGCGCGCGAGGTGCTGCGCAACAACCAGCTGGCGATCGAGCCGGGCCAGTTCGTCGCCATCGTCGGGCGCAGCGGCTGCGGCAAGAGCACGCTGTTACGGCTGGTGGCCGGGCTGGAGCAGGCCTCGGCCGGCAGCATCAAGGTCAACGGCCAAGCGCTCGCCGGCCTGTCCGGTGACACCCGCATCATGTTCCAGGATGCGCGCCTGCTGCCCTGGAAGCGCGTCGTTGACAACGTGGCGCTGGGCCTGCCCAAGGCGCAGCAGGCGGCGGCGCTGGAGGTGCTGGGCCGGGTTGGGCTGGCGGATCGCCAGAACGACTGGCCGGCGCGCCTGTCGGGCGGCCAGCGCCAGCGCGTCTCGCTGGCGCGCGCCCTGGTGCACCAGCCGCGCCTGCTGCTGCTCGACGAGCCGCTGGGCGCGCTCGACGCGCTGACCCGCATCGAGATGCAGCAGCTGATCGAGAGCTTGTGGCAAAGCAGCGGCTTCACCGCGCTGCTGGTGACGCACGACGTGCAGGAAGCGGTGGCGCTGGCCGACCGCGTGATCCTGATCGAGGATGGCCGCATCGCGCTGGACGAAACCGTCAGCCTGGCACGGCCCCGCTCGCAGGGCGACCCGGCCTTTGCCGCGCTGGAGAAACGCATCCTGGAGCGGGTGCTGCAAAAGCCCGCGCGGGAGCCGGCCCACGGCGACAGCCACTGGCCCGGTGCGCAAGCGCATGGCCTGCGCTGGGCCATCTGATTCATTCAATTCGTTTTTCAACCAACTTCTCAAGGAGACTTTTATGTCCATTCAAGCCATCAATGTGCGCAACCAGTTCCGCGGCAAGGTGCGCGAAATCATTCGCGGCGACGTCGTCTCGGAGATCGATGTCGAAACGCCCTGGGGCATCGTCACCTCGGTCATCACCACCCGCTCGGTCGATCAACTGGAACTGGTGCTGGGCTCCGAAGTGGTGGCACTGGTCAAGTCGACCGAAGTCTCGATTGCCAAGCTGTGAAGATCCGGAGTCCCTACATGACGACAGAGCGTGGCTTGACACGACGAGCCTGGGGTCAGCGCGCTGCTGCCCTGGCCGCCGGCGGGGTGTCCTGGCTGGCCTTCCCGGGGCGCGCTGCGGCACGGTCTCCGGTGCCCGAAGCGGCTCGCATCCTGGTGGGCTTCGGCGCGGGGGGCGCCATCGACGCGCTGGCCCGCATCCTGGCCGAGCGCATTGCGCCCCAACTGGGCAAGGGGCACCACATCATTGTGGAAAACAAGGCCGGCGCCAACGGGCAGATTGCCGCACAGGCGCTGCTGAATGCGCCGGCCGACGGGGCCACCTACCTCATCGCCCCGCTCATCACGCCGGTGCTGTCGCAACTAGTGTTTCGCAAACCCGGCTATGACCCGGCGGTGGATTTCGTGCCAGTGGGGCTGGTGGCGCACTTCCAGTTCGCGCTGGCGGTACCGGCCTCGCACCCGGCGAGGAACCTGAGCGAATTTGTGGCCTGGCTCAAGGCCAACCCGACCAAGGCCAACTTCGGCAGCCCGGCCGCCGGCAGCCTGCCGCACTTCTTCGGGCTGCTGCTGGGCAAGGCTGCGGGTGTGGACATCGTGCATGTGGCCTACAAGGGCAGCCCGGGCTTGTTTACCGACCTGGTGGGCGGGCAGTTGACTTCGGCCATCGAAACCACGTCCGGGCTGGCACCCTTGCACCGCGAGGGCAAGGTGCGCGTGCTGGCCACCTTCACCGACAAACGCACCCGCGAACTACCGGATGTGCAATCGGTGGCCGAGGCCGGTTTCCCGCAGGCCAAAGGCAGCGGCTGGTACAGCCTGTGGGCCCGCAAAGGCACACCGGCGGTGGCCGTGGACGCGTTCAACCGCGCGCTGAACTCGGCGCTTGCCGAGCCAGCCATCAAGGCCAAGCTCGATGAGTTGTCGCTGGAAGGCGATCCACGCACGCCCCAGCAGCTTGAGCAACTACGCCTGGCTGACATTGGCAAGTGGCGCCCGGTGATCGAGGCCTCGGGCTTCAAGGCGGACTAAAGGCTTGCCATGCGTCGTCAACCCAACATTGTCTTCATCCTGGCCGACGACCTCGGCTGGGCGGATCTGGGCGTCTATGGCGCCACCGACTTTGCCACACCCCACCTGGACCGCCTGGCGGGCCAGGGGGTGCGGTTCACCCAGGCGTATGCCAATTCGGCCGTGTGCTCGGCCACGCGGATTGCCCTCATCACCGGACGCTACCAGTACCGCTTGCGTGCCGGGCTGGAAGAGCCCATCGTGCTGCGCGACACCGGCCTGGGCTTGCCACCCGAGCACCCGACCCTGCCGTCCCTGCTGAATGCGGGCGGGTATGACACGGCGCTGATCGGCAAATGGCATCTGGGTCTACCGCCCCAATACGGCCCGCGCCTGAGCGGCTACGACCACTTTTTCGGCAACCACCACGGGGCCATCGACTACTTCACGCACAAGCCCGGTGTGGGCGAGCACGTCAGGCCCGACCTGTGGGAGGGCGATGTACCCGTGGAGCGGGTGGGCTACTACACCCAGATCCTGGCGGACGAGGCCAGCGCCTATCTGCGCAAGCCCGAGCGGGCCAGCAAGCCGTTCTTTCTATCCCTGCATTTCACCGCACCCCACTGGCCGTGGGAAGGGCCGGGTGACGAAGCCGTTTCGCGCGAGATCAAGGACCTATTCCATTACGACGGCGGCAACCTGCGCAAGTACGGTGAAATCGTGGAGGCACTGGACGGCGCCGTGGGCCAGGTGCTGGCGGCACTGGACGCATCCGGTCAGGCTGACAACACCATCGTCATTTTCACCAGCGACAACGGCGGCGAGCGTTTTTCCAAGACCTGGCCCTTCACCGGCCAGAAGACCGAGCTGCTGGAGGGCGGGCTGCGCGTGCCCACGCTGCTGCGCTGGAGCGCGCGCATCCAGCCCCAGGTGCAGGAGCAGGTCACCATCACGTTTGACTGGCTGCCCACGCTGCTGGCCGCGGCGGGTCTGGCCGCCGACCCAGCCTACCCGAGCGACGGCGAAAACATCCTGCCGGTGCTGGAGGGCCAGGCACCCCAGCACCCCCGCACGCTGTTCTGGCGCTACAAGGCCCAGGGCCAGCGTGCGGTGCGCGACGGGAACTGGAAGTACCTGAAGGTCAACGACAACGAGTTCCTGTTCGACGTGGTGGTCGACCAGCGCGAGCGCGCCAACCTGCGCCAGCGCCACCCCGAAGTGTTTGAGCGACTGCGCAGCCAGTGGGTCGCGTGGGACACCACCGTGCTGCCCATCACCGAGGACGTGCGCACGCACGGCATCACGCCCGACATCCAGGCCGATCACTATGTACCCCACAAGCTCCAGCGAGGTTGAAACCACACCATGATCCAACTCGAAGACATTCACCTGCGCTACCCCAGCCCGCACGGGCCGGTGGACGCGCTGGGCGGCGTGGACCTGCACGTACCCGCCAGACAGGTGTTTGGCGTCATCGGGCGCAGCGGTGCGGGCAAGAGCTCGCTGATCCGCACCATCAACTTGCTGACCCGTCCAACGCAAGGCCGGGTGCGGGTCGATGGGCGAGACCTGACCGCGCTCTCCGCCGAAGCGCTGCGCACCGCACGCCACGGCATCGGCATGATCTTCCAGCACTTCAACCTGCTGGCCTCGCGCACCGTGTTCGAGAACGTGGCGCTGCCGCTGCAACTGGTGCACGAGCGCCCAGCGCTGATCAAGGCGCGCGTGGACGAGCTGCTGGACCTGGTCGGCCTGTCCGCGCAACGCGACCGCTACCCGGCGCAAATCAGCGGCGGGCAAAAGCAGCGCGTCGGCATTGCCCGGGCACTGGCCAGCCGCCCCACGGTGCTGCTGTCGGACGAGGCCACCTCGGCGCTGGACCCTGAGACCACGCGCTCCATCCTGGCGCTGCTGCGCCAGATCAACCGCGACTTCGGCCTGACCATCGTCCTCATCACCCACCAGATGCAGGTCATCAAGCAGGTGGCCGACCGGGTGGCGGTGATCGATGCCGGCCGCATCGTCGAGCAGGGCGCGGTGATCGATGTGTTCACGCAGCCGCAGCATGCCACGACACGCAGCCTGGTCGATGAAATCGTGCCGCAGGAGTTGCCGGCCAGCGTGATCGCCCGCATCCGCGCGCTGATGGCGATCAACACGGCGCGCGGCAATCCGCACGCCAGCCAGTTGCTGCGCCTGGCCTTTGCCGGCGATGGCTCCGACCAGCCGCTGCTGTCCGACGTGGTGCGCCGCTTTGGCCTGGACCTGAACATCGTGCACGGCCAGGTGGACGAGATCCAGGGCCAGCCCTTTGGCTCGCTGGCCGTGCATCTGCAAGGCGCCAGCGAGGGCCTGAGCGCCGCCGTGGCCCACCTGCGCGGCGCTGGCATCCACGTGCGGGAGGTGGCCCATGTTTGACAGCTTCACACCGCAACTGCTGGAACTGTTTGCCACCTCGTTGGGCGAGACGCTGCTGATGGTCGGCCTGTCGGGCGCCATCGGTGCGCTGCTGGGCCTGCCGCTGGGCGTCTACCTGCATCTGAGCAGCCGCGGCGGCGTGCTGGAACACCTGACCCTGAACCGCCTCGTCGGCACCACGGTGAACGCGGTGCGTTCGACGCCGTTCATCATTTTGCTGGTGGCCATCATTCCGTTCACGCGGCTGGTCACCGGATCAAGCATCGGCACCGCCGCGGCGGTGGTGCCGCTGACGCTGGCGGCCGCGCCGTTCATCGCCCGCCTGATCGAGACCGCGTTGCGCGAGGTCGACCACGGTCTGGTGGAAGCGGCGCTGGCCATGGGTGCCAGCACGCGCCAGATCGTGTTCAAGGTGCTGCTGCCGGAGGCGCTGCCCGGCATCGTGGCGGCGCTGACCATCACGCTGGTCAGCCTGACCGGCTACTCGGCCATGGCCGGTGCCATTGGCGGCGGGGGCTTGGGTGACCTGGGCATCCGTTACGGCTACCAGCGCTTCCTGCCGGAGGTGATGGCGGCCGTGGTGCTGGTGCTCATCGTCTTCGTGCAGGTGGTGCAAAGCGCGGGCGACGCGCTGGTGCGGCGCCTCAGCCACAAATAGTTTTTCTCCTCACTTCATTTTTTTATTCAAGGAATTTTCATGAACAAGCGTTTTGTTTTGCAATCTGCCACCGCCCTGTTGCTGGCCGCCGCCCTGTCGCCGCTGTTGGCACAGGACAAACCAATCAAGGTCGGCGTCACAGCCGGGCCGCACGCGCAGATCTTCGAGCAGGTGAAAAAGCTGGCCGAGAAGGACGGGCTGAAGATCCAGATTGTCGAGTTCAGCGACTACGTGCAGCCAAACGCGGCGCTGGCTACCGGCGACCTGGATGCCAACAGCTACCAGCACAAACCGTATCTGGACCAGCAGATCAAGGACCGCGGCTACAAAATAGTCAACGTCGGCTACACCGTCAACTTTCCCATCGGCCTGTATTCCAAGAAAGTCAAAAGCCTGGCCGAGTTGAAAGAGGGGGCCAAGTTCGGCATCCCGAACGACCCGACCAATGGCGGGCGCGTGTTGCTGGTGCTGCAAGACAAGGGCCTGATCAAGCTGCGCCCCGAAGCGGGCCTGAAGGCGACACCCCTGGACGTGATCGACAACCCGAAAAAGCTCAAGTTCGTGGAACTGGACGCGGCGCAGTTGCCGCGCTCGCTTGATGACCTGGATGCCTCGGCCATCAACACCAACTACGCCTTGTCGGCCGGTTTGAGCCCGGCCAAGGATGCCATCGCCCAGGAGGCGGCCAAGAGTCCGTACGTGAACCTGATTGCGGTGCGTGAGCAGGACAAGGACAAGCCCTGGGTCGCCAAGCTGGTCAAGGCCTACCACTCGGAACAAATCCGCAAGTTCGTGCAGACCGAGTTCAAGGGCGCGGTGGTGACAGGGTTCTGAGATGGTCCCGCCAGCGTGGACGAATTTGTTGACCTGGTGATCCCCGAGCTGCAGCGCCGCGGCCTGTTCCGTACCGAATACGAAGGGAAGACCCTGCGCGAGAACCTGGCACTGGCCCGCCCGGAGAACCAGCACGCCGCGCGCCGTGGGGAGCGCAAGGCGGCCTTGATCGGTCGGGCAGCCTTGCACACCAGCCCTCTGCAAGCCGCCGCATGGTGGCTTGCAGAGGGCTGTGGTGCGCGTGTCGGTGAGGTGGAGCACATGTGGCGGCTGGGGCTGGGCTGACTTTGAACCTTGTGTTCAGAAGTGGCGCACTCGGCTCTTTTGCAGCAACCGGCCGATCCGAGTCCATCGCATCAGTTGTTTTGAACACCATTGTCCGATTCAGAGCTGGCGGCAGGCCCGAAGCTCGTACATCTCGACTTTTTTCAACGACCCCGCATCTCAAGCAAAGCCCGAAGCGTCGCCTCCGTCGCCTCGTCGTCCGACCTCGCCCGATGCGCGATACCCAGCGCTCTTGACAGCGAAGGTTTCAACGGTCGCATGCTGATGCGACTATCCGGCGGCGGCGCGCCTGCCTCGTGCGGCAACAGCGCGGCGCCGTAGCCCGCTGCCACCAGACTCTTCATCGCGTCGTTGTAGTTCAACTCGATGCGCGCCTGCGGCCGCTCGCCAGCCGCGGCGAACCATTCGGCGGTCTGGCGCGAGAGCCGGGTGCCGCGGTCGTTGGCGATCAGAGGCCGGGCGGCGAGCCAGGCGGGCGTCACGTGCCGCGGCGGTTCCCAATGGGTCGGGATGAACGCCAGCACCGGATCCCGGCGCCAGGCCTGCACGCGAAGGCCGCGCAGCGCCGGCTGCGGTAGCGCCACAATGCCGATGTCTAGGCTGCCGGCCGCCAGTCGGGCCAGGGCCTCCTCGCTGGTCACCACCGCGACCTGCACGTCGATCTCCGGATGCCGGGTGGCCAAAGTCTCCAGCGCCTGCGGCAGCAGATGCGCGAGCGCGCCGGTGGATGCGCCCAGTCGCACGCGGCCGCCGCGCGCGGCGATCTGGCGTTGCACAGTCTGCAGCAGATCGTCGGCTTCGGCCAGCAGCCGCCGAGCCTTGTCGATCAGCAAGCTGCCCGCCGCGGTCGCGGTGACTCCGGCCGGTGCGCGGTGTAGCAGGCGCGTCCCCAGGCGGGCTTCGAGCTGCGCCACGTGCAGCGTCACCGTGGGTGGTGCCAGGTGAAGTGCCTTGGCCGCCGCGGCGAACGAGCCGAGGTCGGCTACCGTCAGCAGCGTGCGCAGGCGATCGAGGTTAATTTCGCGCATGGTGCAACCTTGGTCGTCGAACAATGATTCAGGATTTCTGAAGACGTAGTTTATTAGATTCAACTGGACTGGATTCGCCGGTCGATGCATCATGCGCGTCAAACTCAATCGGAGCGCTCAATGACCCCTCTCGTTTTCATCGACGGTGACCAAGGCACCACCGGCCTTCAAGTGCGGCAATGGCTGGCGGGGCGTAACGACCTGCGCCTGCTGCAGTTGCCGTCCGAGCATCGCAAGAGCGCGGCCCATCGCGCCGATGCACTGAATGACTGCGACGTCGCACTGCTGTGCCTGCCGGACGACGCCGCGCGCGAGGCCGTCGCGCTGGTGCGCCGTCCCGGTGTGCGGGTGATCGACGCAAGCTCGGCCCATCGCACAACGCCCGGCTGGGTCTATGGCATGCCGGAGTTGGAGCCCGCAAGCGCAGAGCGCATCGCCACCGCCGAGCGCGTCAGCAATCCCGGCTGCTACCCCACAGGGGCGCTGGCATTGCTCAAGCCCTTGATTGACGAGGGCCTGGTGCCGGCCGACTATCCGCTGGTCATCCACGCTGTGTCGGGCTATTCAGGACGGGGCCGAGCCGGGCTCGATGATCATGAAGGCGCCGGCGCTGCGAACGCGTTGCCGTTCCAGGTCTACGGCCTGGGTCTGAACCACAAGCACGTGCCTGAGATCCAGCAACATGCCGGGCTGGCGCATGCGCCGGTGTTCGTGCCGGCGTATGGCCACTATCGACAAGGGATCGTGTTGACGATGGCGCTGCATCTGCGCCTGCTGCCCGCTGGCGTGACGGCTGCGCGCCTGCACGCCGCGCTTCAGACGCGCTACGCAGGGCAAGCTTTCATCGAGGTGCAACCGCTTGCCGAGGACGTCGATGCGCTGCGGCTCGACCCCCAGGCGTTGAACGGCAGTAACCAATTGCGACTGGCGGTGTTTGCGCAGGAGCGCACGGGCCAGGTGCTGTTGGCCGCGGTGTTCGACAACCTGGGGAAGGGCGCCGCAGGAGCCGCGGTGCAAAACCTCGCCCTGATGCTCGGGTTGGCAGCGGGACCGCGTTTGGAGCCCGTCGTGCTGGCTGCATGATCGAGAGCGGCCGCGGACGTGCCCACTTGCCGGCTGTCGACGGCATCAAAGCGGACATCCGCGACTGGCAGCGTGTGGCCCAAAGCTATGCCCGTCAACCAACAATCCCTCCCTCAGCGCCATCACGCGGCGCTCAATGCGGTTGAAATGTCGGTTGTTTGGGTGGGGCGCACCACGCGTGCAACTTCCTGTCCGTCACGCAGTAGCACCAGCGTAGGCCAGAGCTTGACGCGAAAGCTCCGCCCAAGAGCGTGACCGGGCCCGTCTTCAACTTTGATGTGACGCCACTGCGCATGTTGTGACAGCGCTTCAACAAGCGCGGGTTGGGCCGCACGACAATGGCCGCACCAGCTCGTGCCGAATTCGAGCAGCGTCAAGCCTGGCAGGGCGTCAACTTCGGAGCGCGCCGGGGCTTCGATTTCGCTGAGGTAGGGTTTGGATGAACGCATGTCCGGATTGTGTCTCACCAGAAAGGTCAACGCCGATCTACGACAATCAACTCTCTACCCAAAAACGCCATGCAAACCAAGACTCTCTCCATCCTCCCTCTCCTGCTCGCAATTGCCGCGGGCGCCCTGGTTCCTGACTCGGCGGCCTTCGCGGCCAAACACCACGCCACTACCAAACCCGCGGCTCACAAGAAGGCCGCGCCCGCCGTGAACGCCCTGCCGCCGTTGGCTGCTCAGACCACCTTGGCAGGCAACCCGCCGGCGCTGCCAGCCAAGGCATGGCTGCTGATGGACTTCGACTCCGGCGAGGTGCTTGCCTCGGCCAACGCTGACGAACCCTTGCCGCCGGCTTCGCTGACCAAGATGATGACCAGCTACCTGATCGAGCAGGCGCTGCGCACGGCCAAGCTCAAGCAAACCGACCTGGTCTCGGTCAGTCAGAACGCCTGGTGCCGAGGGTCGAGCACCGAGTCGTGCATGTATCTGCCGCTGAACAGCCAGGCCACGGTGATAGACATCCTGCGAGGCATCATCATCCAGTCGGGCAACGACGCGTCCAAGGCGATTGCCGAGCACATGGCCAGCTCCGAAGAGGGCTTTGCCAAGCTGATGAATGCCGAAGCCCAGCGCCTTGGAATGACGCACACGCATTTCGTGAACGCCACGGGCCTGCCCGACCCGGCGCACAACTCGTCTGCGCGCGACCTCGCCATCCTGGCGCGCGCAATCATCCATGACAGCGTTGACTACTACCCGATCTACGCGGAACGCGAGTTCAAGTACAACGGTATCAAGCAAGGCAACCGTAACGCCTTGCTCTACACCGATCCCACCGTGGACGGACTGAAGACGGGCCACACCGAAGCGGCCGGCTACTGCCTGGTCACCTCATCCAAGCGCAACGACATGCGCCTGATCACGGTCATCCTCAACACCCACAGCGCTCAGGCGCGTGCCGACGAGACCCGAGCGCTGCTCGGTTGGGGCTTTAGCAACTTCGAGAAGGCCACCCCGATTCAACCGAACACCGTGGTCACGACGGCCAAGGTCAGCTTCGGCAAGGTCGATACGGTCGCCGCGGGCCTGGGCGCGCCGTGGATGCTGACCGTGCCGCGCGGCCAGCAAGTGCAGACAACGGTGGAGCTCAAGCCGGGCCTGGAGGCGCCGGTGACCAAGGGTTCTGTGATCGGCAAGGTGGTCGCAACCTCGAACGGTAAGCCAATAGGCGAAGCCCCGCTCGTCGCTCAGGCCGATGTGGAACGCGCGGGCCTGCTGCTGCGCACCTGGCAACACATCGCCAAGTTGTTCGGAAAGTGAACGCTGGCAGGCCAGCGCCTGCCATTCCAGCGATCGCACATAGCGGGCCGGCATGCGGATGCGTTCATCTGTCGAGCTGCTTATATTTGTTGGCAATTAGAAACCTACAAAACAGTAGTTCCAGTTTCAACAAGTCACTCCCAGAATCGCGTTCTTCGCACTTTTGCGTTGCATTCATTCTGGAGTTGCCCATGCCCGAATCCTGGAAATTTGAAACCCTGTCGGTACACGCCGGCTACTCGCCCGACCCTACTACCAAGGCGGTGGCGGTGCCGATCTACCAGACCGCCGCTTACGCATTCGACAACGCGCAGCACGGTGCCGATCTGTTCGACCTGAAGGTGCCGGGCAACATCTACACCCGCATCATGAACCCGACGCAAGACGTGCTGGAGCAGCGCGTGGCGGCACTGGAAGGCGGCATCGCCGCGCTGGCGCTGGCCTCCGGGCAGGCGGCCGTCACTTACGCGATCCAGACCATCGCAGAGGTCGGCGACAACATCGTCGCCTCGACCGCGCTTTACGGCGGCACCTACAACCTGTTCGCCCACACGCTGCCGCTTTCCGGCATCACCACGCGCTTTGCCGATCCGCGCGATCCGGCCAGTTTCGAGCCGCTGATCGACGCAAAAACCAAAGCCGTTTATGTCGAGTCGCTGAGCAACCCGCAGGGCACGGTGGTGGATCTGGCGCGCATCGCCGAGATCGCGCACCGCCTGGGCGTGCCGTTGATCGTCGACAACACGGTGGCCACGCCCTATCTGCTGCGACCCTTCGAGCACGGCGCCGACATCGTGGTGCATTCGCTGACCAAATACCTGGGCGGCCACGGCACTTCCATCGGCGGCGCCATCGTCGATTCCGGCAAGTTCCCGTGGGCTGAGCACAAGGCCAAATTCAAGCGCCTGAACGAGCCCGATGCCAGCTACCACGGCGTGATCTACACCGAAGCGCTGGGGCCGGCGGCCTACATCGGCCGCGCTCGTGTCGTGCCACTGCGCAACAACGGCGCCGCCATTTCGCCGTTCAATGCTTTTCTGATTTTGCAGGGCATAGAGACGCTAGCGCTGCGCATGGACCGCATCAACGACAACACGCTGAAAGTCGCGCAATTCCTGCGGCGGCAAGCCCAGGTGCAATGGGTCAACTACGTCGGCCTGGCGGACCATCCGGACCATGCGCTGGCGCAAAAATACCTGGGCGGCAAAGGCTCCGGCCTGCTGACTTTTGGCGTCAAGGCGGCGCCCGGCCAGGGTCGCGAGGCCGGCGCCCGTTTTCTGGATGCGCTCAAGCTGTTCACCCGCCTGGTCAACATCGGCGACGCCAAGTCGCTGGCCACGCACCCGGCCTCCACCACCCACCGCCAGCTGTCGCCGGAAGAACTGGCGAAGGCCGGCGTGTCGGAGGACGCGGTGCGGCTGTCGATCGGCATCGAGCACATCGACGACTTGCTGGCCGATCTGACGCAAGCCCTGGCCGCGGTCTGAAGCCTCAGACTCTGGCGGCGGTGATGACCAGTCGAAAGCCCAATAGCGCCATCACGCCGCCGGCCACACGGTCGATCCGGCTTTTGTAACGAAGGTAGGCGTCACGCGGAGAAGCCGACGACAACAGCAACGCGACGATGCTGTACCAACCTGCTTCAATGCAGAAAACGACGATCGGCAAGGCCACCAGGAGTGCCGCGGGAATGTCGTGCGGCAACAGCGAGGCAAAGATGCTGCCATAGAAAATGGCCGTCTTCGGGTTGCTCAGTTGCGTGCCCAATCCCAAAATGAAGGCACGCTTCAAGCTCGGCTGGGAGTCCGGCCCGCCACTGGCCGAAAGCTGCAATGGCGCGTTGGCACCCTGCCAGATTCGATAACCCAGGTACGCCAGATAGCCGCCGCCCGCGACCTTGAATGCCAGATAAAGCCAGGGCACGGAAGCCAGCAGCACTTGCAGTCCCAAGAGCGCCGCCGTTGCAAAGACAATGCCGCCGGCCCCCATGCCCAGCGCAGCGGCCAGGCCATTTCCGCGCGTCGAAGCCACCGCCGTCCGTGCCACCATCACGAAGCTTGGCCCAGGACTGATGGCGCCAATGGCGATGGCGCTGCCGATACTCAAAACCGTCATCGCAGTGTTCATGGTGCTCTGTTCTCTTTGCTATTCGGCCCGCAGCGGACCGGCGCCGCGCCAGCCGCGCTCGACACGAAACCGCCACAGCCGCTCGGCGCCCGGGAAGTCCTGATTGTCCTCGGCACGCCAGACGATCTCGCTGCGGCCTTGCAAATGCAGCAAGTCGCCGTTCGAGAAATCGATGAACAGCAGCGCGGCACGCGGCTCCAGCAACATATTGCCCAGCGTGTTGAAGTAGCGATTTCCCGCATAGTCGGGGCAGACCAGGGTATCGCCGGCTATCTTGACAAAACCCGGCGCGCCACCGCGGTGCGACATATCGACGCCGCCGGGGCGCTCGCCCGCTTGGCCCGCGCTGGTGGCGACAAAAAAAGTATCCGCCGTCGAAATCAAAGCGCGCGCCTGACCATCGAGCCCGGCAAGGGGGCTGAGCGTTGCCGCCGGCCGAGCGCTTGCGGGCGTCACGCGCACTTCGCGCGGCTGGATGTACTTGGGACAATTTCCAAACGATTGCGTGACCGCAATGTCCAACGCATCGGGGCCGGCTTCGCAAACGATGCCGTTGGCCCGGTTGCGGCGACGGCTGTTGAAATCGATGCCCAGCAGGCCGACCGGACGACCAGGCCGCAGCAGCGCGCGAACCGGGTCTGGCGCGCCTGCCGCTGCCTCGATGCGCAGGCTGCGCTGATCCGGACTGGAGACAAAACCCGGTGCCCCGGCCAGCAGCGTCGCTACCGGCCAGCCATCGTCATCGGTGCTTGCCAACAACAGGAAGGGCAGCGCGGCGAAAAAGGTGCGGTGCTGTTCTGGCATGAATTCGCGGATCGCCGCGCCCGATGCGCTGACGCCGGCCAAGGCCTGCGCCCGCAATTCGCCTGCATGGAACACTCCTTTCGTTGACGCCAACGGGCTCACACGCCGACCTTGAGCGGCAAGGCCGGCATAGCCTTGAAACGCGGCAGCGCCTCCACCCGTGCCAGCCAGGCCCGCACCTGCGGAAATGGCGCCAGTGAGATGCCGCCTTCCGGTGCGTGGGCCACATAGGCGTAGCAGGCCAGGTCGGCCAGCGTCGCCTGCTCGGCGGCGAGAAAGCTTCTGCCCGTCAGGTGTGCGTCCATGAAGCGCAGCAGCCGGTCGGCGATTTCGGCGGCACGCACCGGGTCCTCCGGCATGCCCCACTGAAGTGCCATGCGTGCGGCCGCCGGTCCGTAGCGCAGTTCGCCGGCGGCGATAGCCAGCCAGCGCTGCACCTGGGCGGCAGCCACCGGCTCGGCGGGCAGCCAGCCGCTGTCCGGGGCATAGCGTTTGACCAAGTACACCATGATGGCATTGCTGTCGCACAGCACCAGTTCGCCGTCCGTCAGCACCGGTATCTGGCCCAAGGGATTGAGCTTGCGGAATTCGGCCGTGCGACGCACCGGCGCCGGTGCTTCCACGTAGGCATAGGGAAGTTCCAGCATCCGCAGCAGCAATTCGACGCGGTGCGCGTGGCCTGAAGTGGGCGTGCCGTACAAGGTCATGGTGGGGGTATTCATGAAGGGGGTTTCCTGGGGGTTCAAACAGGCCATGTTATGCATTCCCGGAATCGATGTAAATTAGGCCAAATTGGAATTCAATATTCCGAAACCTGGAAGAATGTGACGCCTCATGGACCGCCTCGACGAGCTTGAAATATTCATCGCCATCCTGGACAGCGGCAGCCTCGCCGGCGCCGGGCGCAAATTGCGCCGCTCGCCGCCGGCCGTCACCCGTGCCCTCAGCGCCTTGGAGTCCCGTCTCGGCACCCGTCTGGTCGAGCGCACCACCCGCCAGCTGGCCCCCACCGAAGCCGGCAAGCGCTTGGCGGAACAGGCGCGCCGGCTGTTGATGGACTATGACGCAGCGGTGCGCGAGGACGCGGCCGCGCCTTTGCGCGGCCTGTTGCGGGTGACGGCACCTGCGGTCTTCGGCCGGCGTCACGTCACTCCGGTCGTCAACAGCTATCTGGACCGCTATCCGGCGATGCGGATCGAACTGGTGCTCAACGACCGCAACCTGGATTTGATCGACGAGGGCCTGGATGTTGCCGTGCGCATCGGTCCCTTGCCGGATGCCGGCATGGTGGCGCGCCGGGTCGGCGAAGTGCGGCGCATGCTGGTCGCCAGCCCGGACTATCTGGCGCGTCGCGGCAGCCCGAAGTCGCTGGCCGAGCTGGCGCGGCACGACGTGATTTTCAGTTCGGGCGTGGCCAAAGCGCCGGAGTGGCGGTTCCGGCAGGGCGGGCGCGACCGGCTGGTGCGCCTGACGCCGCGCCTGACGGTCAATGAAATCGAAGCCGTGCTATTGGCCGTGAAAGCCGGACGCGGGCTGGCCCGCGTGTTGTCGTACCAGGTGGCCGAAGATCTGGCCAGCGGCGCCTTGCTGCGCCTGTGGCCGGAATTGGAACCGGCGCCGTTGCCGGTTCACGTCGTGGTATCGAGCGCGCGCCACATGGCGCCCAAGTTGCGCGCCTTCGTCGATCACGCGGTTGCGGCACTGGGGCGCTTGGCGGTCATCCAGCCGATGCTGTAGGCACACCGCGCGGTCGACCGATCCCGGGTTCAGCAGCTCAGTCCATCCAGCGCCTGCAGCGCCGCCTGGCGCACCTCGGTCAGCACGGCTTGCTGCCACTGCGGTGTTTCAACGTAGAACGCCTTGCGCAGGCGCTGCTTGATCTCGCTCTTCAGTGCCGCCGGCGCCTCGGCGTGCAGGTGCAGCCAGTGGTCGCCGCGCAGCGCGTGCATCACTTCCAGCAGGGGTTGGGTACCGAATTCCATGTACATGCCAGTGAACTCGGCTTGCGGGCATTCCTGCGATGCGGTCACCCACAGCAGACCGGTCAGGTCAGCCGAGACCGAGGACGCCGATCCCAGATGCATCAAGGCGGTGCGCTGACCCCACCAGCGGTTGGCACGCGCATAGCCCTCGGCCTGCCCCCGCGTACCCATGAACATGCGTTCGCAATCACCGCTTTTGCCCAGACCCGTGTGCAAGTCCAGCCAGGCCAGACGCCGCGCCTGTCCCAGTTGTTCGCGCAGCACGCGGCGCAAGGTGAGGTTGCTCCAGCTCGGCGCGCTACCGCCGAAGAACAAGCCGTCTGGCCTTTCGTATTGACCGCCGGAAATGGCTGTTTGCAGGCGGCGCAGACCCTGCGTCAGGATCAGCCCCAGGATGGCAAGGCGGTTGCCCAAGGTGGGCGGCCAGATCGGCGGCAACAGCCGGGGATGCAGCTTGCAATACGCCGGATTGGCGGGCAGCGGACGGCTGAAGTCCTGGAAGTTGCGGTTCAGGTCCACGTTCTCCTGCGTCACGCGCCGGGTGTGCGAAAAGCCATGCGGGTTGAGCGCGTGCAGGTACAGCACGGCGACGCCGGCTTGCTCGACGGCCGCCATCCAGGCCGCGTCGCCCAGCAGCGCGGTCTGCGCGCCGGAGCCGCAATAGCCCTCCACGCCATGCACGCCACTGCTCACCAGCAGCACGCGCTGGGCGTCGCGCGGCCCCTGCCAGGCGGCGTCGATGGCCAGCGCCTCACCGTCGACGCCGGGCAGGTCCAGCGGGTAGCAGGTCAGCGCCAACCCGGCGTTGCCTGCGGCTTGCAGAAACTTGGCGCGCGCCTGGGCATAGCTGTCGGAAAAGGACTCGGTTGGCGTGCTCATGGGGGTTCTCCAAGGTCAACGGGGCTTCGGCTTTATTGACGAAATTCTGGGCGCATAACGGACAGGAAATTCAAGCGCATGGGTCCAAGTATCGCCGCTCGCCAGTTCCCCCGTAGGCCATCAGCGCGGCTCCAGCAAGCCCGGTAGCCGCTGCACCAGGCGGTCGATCACCACCCGCAGGCGTAGCGGCATCAGGCGCGCCTGCGGCCAGACGGCGTTGAGTTCGTAGCCGTAGGGTTGTGCCTCGTCGAACAGATGGACCAGGGTGCCGTTGGCCCGCGATTGGGCGGCCAGCCAGGTTGGCAGCCGGACCAGGCCCAGGCCGGCGACGCCGGCGTCGGCCACCACTTCCAGGCTGTCGCAGGCGAAGCGCGTGGCGATCTCGAAGTCGAAGGCACGCCCGCTGGCATCGTTGAACAGCCAGGGCTTGACGCCGCCGTCGCGCGCGTAGGCGATGTAGCTGTGCCGGGCGCGCTGGGCCAATAACTCATCCAGACTGCTCGGCTGCGGCTGCCGCGCCAGGTAGCTTGGCGCGGCGTAGACGCCCATCCATTGCCGCCCCAGCGGCCGCGCCGCCAGCAGCGCGCTGTCGGCCAGCGGGCCGACGCGCAAGGCCAGGTCGATACGCTCCTCCAGTAGGTCGACGCGACGGTCGTTGAACGAGACCTCCAGCGACAGGCCGGCGTGTTCGCGGCCCAGTTCCAGCAGCAGCGGCGCCACGCAGCGCCGGCCCAACAGTTCCGGCATGGACAGGCGCAAACGCCCCACCGGCTCGCTGCGACCGGCCTCCAGCGCGGCATCGGCCTCTTCCAATTCCGCCAGCACGCGGCGGCAGCGTTCGTAGTAGAGCTGGCCGTCGTCGGTCAGGCGCTGGCTGCGCGTGGTGCGGTGGAACAGGCGGGTGCCCAGCCGGTGCTCCAGGCGCGCAATGGCCTTGCCGACGGCCGAGCGCGTCAAGCGCTGGCGCTCCGCGGCCAGCGAGAAGCTGCCGGCCTCAACGGCGGCGACAAAGGTTTCTATGCCTTGCAAACGTTCACTCATTGGAGATATATATTCCCTTATGAATTGAGTTATTTACTTCACTGGGGATTATAGGGAATCAGTAGTATTCGATCTCTCTTCATTTTCTATCCAAGGACTGCAATGGCAAACGATCTTGTTCACCAATGGCAACTCAGCGCAGTGGGACGGCAAAACCTGCGCTACGTCGAAACCACACAACGCCCGCTGGGACCGCGTCAGGTCCGGGTCCGGGTGGAGGCGGCCTCGCTCAACTATCGCGATCTGCTGATGGTCGAGAACCGCTACGGCATGGCGCCCGCCGCGCTGCCGTTCACACCCGGCTCGGACATGGCCGGCACGGTGCTCGAGGTGGGCACTGAAGTCGCCCGCTGGCGCGGCGGCGAGCGCGTCATCAGCACCTTTGTGGCGGGCTGGCTGGACGGTGCCATACCGCCCGAGGCCAGCACGCTGGGCGGCCCCGGCCCCGGCATGCTGGCGTCGCAAGTGGTGCTGGATGCGCAGTGGTTGGCGGCGGCACCAAGCACGCTGAACGCCGCGGCAGCCAGCACGCTACCCTGCGCGGCGCTGACGGCGTGGACCGGTCTGGTGGAAAACGGCAGGTTGCGCGCCGGCCAGACGGTGCTGATCCACGGCACCGGCGGCGTCGCGCTGTTCGGGCTGCAACTGGCCCGGCTGCACGGCGCGCAAGCGATCGTGGTGTCGGGCGACGCCGGCAAGCGCTCGCAGGCACTGAAGCTGGGTGCCCGCCATGTGCTGGAGCGCGCCAGCGACTGGCCCAGCGCCGTGCTGGCACTGACCGAGGGCCGCGGCGCCGATCATGTGCTGGAGACGGTGGGCGGCGCCAACCTGGGGCGGTCGCTGCAGGCGCTGGCGGGGGGCGGCCGGGTGGCGCTGATCGGGTTACTGGACGGTGCCGAACTGGCTGCTTCCGGCTTCGACTTGATGCTCCGGCGGGCCGTGGTGCAAGGGGTGAGCGTGGGTCACCGGCAGGCGCTGGAGCATCTGGTGCGCGCCGTCGATGTCAACGCGCTGCAACCGGTGATTGCCGCCGAATACCCGGCGCAGGAATTGCCGGCAGCGTTCGACCATCTGGCGCGCGGCCCGTTCGGCAAGGTGGTGCTCACTTTTCAGTAGCCGGTTGGCGGGCATTGCCATCGCCATCGGTGCGCAAATCAACCAAGGCAAGACCACCGTCATCGAGATCATGTGCACACGCGAACTGGGCGCCGGGTAGCGAGAGGCCTCACTCTGCTTAACCTTCTCCGGGTGCAACGCTCAGTTCGTCGCCACAGCCCTTTGTGGAATCACCATCGCGGCGACGCCAGCGACGACGCAGGCCAATCCGATCCAGGCCGTAGCTGTCAGGGATTCACCGAGAAAGATCACGCTCAGTGCGACGCCAATCGGGACCCTCAAGTACGCCTGCGCCGTCGTCGCCACGGAGCCAAGCGTTTGCACCAGTCGAAAGTAGATCACGAAGGCGACCGCGGTCGAGAAGATCGATAGCGCCAGCAGCGCCGCCAACGAGAGGGTTGATGGGTGCAGAGCCCAGGGGCGGTCGATCACCAGACTTGCCGGAATCAGCAGCGCTGTCCCCAGCAGCAGCGATCCGGCGGCCGGGACGGCCGGTGGCAGGCCGTGGAATGAGCGACCATATATCGCGGCACCGGCATAGCAGACTGTCGCGGCAACAATCGCAAGCTGCGGCAAGACTTGATTGCCAAGGCCGCTGAACACGCTTGTGCCAACGATCATGCAGATGCCAACGAGCCCCGCGATGACACCGAACAGCTTGCGCGCAGTGATCTGCTCGTGCCGCGTAATGAGCCAGGTGGCGACAAATGCCAGCACCGGCGAAGCTGAGTTCAGGATAGTTGCCAACCCCGCCTCCACCGATTGCTCGGCCCATGCGATGAGCGTAAACGGCAGCACGCTGTTCAACAGCGCCTGCACCAGGAAGCGACGCCAGACTGCCGGGTCACGTGGCACCGGAATGCCGCGCATCACCACCCAGGCGGCGAGCAGACAACCGGCAATCAGCGTTCTGGCCGCAATGAGTGTGATCGGAGGGATGGTGGCGACGGCAACTCGAATGAATGTGTAAGACGCCCCCCAAAGCGTGGCCAGCGTCAAGAGCAGCACAAAGTCCAATCGTGAGCTTCCGGCACCAGGGGCGATGCTTCGGGCAGTAGTTGTCATGGGGTTCTCACGGTAGTGGCAGCGACTGCTTGCGTCACGTTTCGCTGCAAGTGGACTCCATTGTGAGGACGTCTGACAGGCGAATGATTCGCTGCGGACCGAAGTATTGATGGCGACTGTGACACCCATTGTTCGATCTCGACCAGCTTTTGCGAGAGGTCTGCGCTAAGGGCTAGGCGGCTGTGCGGCGCTGGACATGGGCGTACATGTAGAAGTTGCCTGGCTGCCCCCTGACCAGGCGATAAGCCTGAAGCAAGCCCTCACGCTGAAAGCCACAACGCTCAAGTACCTTGGCTGAGCGAACGTTTGTTTCCAACACCGTGGCCTGGACGCGAATGACAGCGGCAGCGGAGTGAGCCCAGGCGGAAAGTTCCCGGCACACCGCGGTGGCGATGCCTTTGCCCCAGTACGCGGGCGCAAGGTCATAGGCAATTTCGGCCGTCGCGTTCTGCGGTGAGACCGTGTGAAAGCCTGCGGTCCCGACAAGTTCGCTGCTTGTTCGCAGGGCAATCGCAAAGCGCAGCGGGGATGAAGGAGTGAACTCCTCTTCGCGCCAGGCGCAGTGCGCGAGTTCGGCGGGTGAGTGAACGTTCCAGCTGGTGTGCTGGTAGACCTGGGGCAGTGACAGGTAGTCAAACCAGGGCTCGATGTCGCCGGAGACGATGGGCCGCAGAGTGACCAACTGGTGCTTCAGGCTCGGAAGTGCAGAGTAATTCATTCAGCCGCCCCTTGGTTTTCAGGCAAGCAATGGTAACCGCCGTTGCACCCATTTGTCGCTCTCGCGTGGCGCGAGTGTCGGGGGACAACGGGCATTGCATCGCATCCCGAGCGGCATAGAATGATCCGGCAAATCCATTCGCCAGCGCCCCTCATTGATCGGTTCGACCTTAGGCAACCCGTGCTGCACCACCTGAACAGGAATTCGTTCTTCACCCAATGGGCGATCCTGGCGGTCGCGCTGCTCACTCTGGGCGGGGCAACCGGATTCAACCTCTACCTGGAGCGCGCCCGCACCGAGAGTCGGGAGCAGCATCGGCTGCTGACCCAGGCTCAGGTGATTCAGGAGAACCTTGAGCAAAATCTGACGGCCGTCGGCCGGGTGCTGGCAGATCTGCGCAAGGACGCGCCGCAAGGCAAGGCCAACCCGGGCTTGGGCGACCATCTCAAAATGCTGACCGACGCGCTGCCGGGTGTGCGCACGCTGCTGCTGCTGGACGACGCCGGTACCGTGTCGGCATCGACCCGGCCGGAACTGCTGGGCAAGAACTTCGCCTACCGCGACTACTTCAAGACTGTGCGCCAGAATCCCGACCCCGACATGCTGTTCGTGTCGGCGCCGTTCCTGACCACACTGGGCGCCTACGGAGTCAACGTGGCACGGACCATCCCGGGGCCCGATGGCCCGTTCGCCGGCATCATCGTCGCCACGCTGGACCCGGAGTATTTCAGGACCTTGATGAACTCGGTGCTCTATGCGCCGGACATGTGGGTCGCCATTGCCCACGGCGATGGCCTTCAGGTCGCGATGGTGCCGGAACGGGAAGGCCAGGTCGGCAAGAACCTGGCACAACCGGGTTCGTTCTTCACCCGGCACCGCGACAGCGGCAAGGAGAGCAACCTCCTTACCGGCATCGTCTACGCAACCGGCGAGGAACGCATGATGGCCTTGCGCTCGATACAGCCGACCAGGCTACGGCAGGACAAACCGCTGGTGGTCGCCGTGGGGCGCGACCTGAATGTGGTTTATGCCGGATGGTGGCGCGACTTCTGGGTCCAGAGCGGCCTGTTCGGTCTGCTCGCCCTTGGTTCCACATTGGGTCTTTATGCCTACCGGCGCCGGCAACGGGAATTTGCCCGCAAGGAGGCTGAAGTGGTCGAGGCGCTGGCGGCCAGTGAACGCTTCATGAAAACCCTGACCGACAACATCCCTGGCATGGTGGCCTACTGGAGCCGTGACTTGCGTTGCCGCTTCGCCAACAAGGCCTATCTGGAATGGTTTGGCCGGACGCCCGAGCAAATGCACAACATCCGGATCCAGGACATGATGGGCGACGAATTGTTCCGCCGGAACGAACCCTTCATCAAGGCCGCCCTGCGCGGCGAACGCCAGCGCTTCGAGCGCACCTTGACCAAGGCCGACGGCAGTATCGGCTATACCTGGGCGCACTACATTCCGGACCAGGATGCCAACGGGGTGCGTGGATTCTTCGTCCTGGTTTCGGACATCACTGAACTCAAGCGCGCCGAGCTGGCGCTGGCGCAAAGCGAATGGAAGTTGAAGACCATCATCGAGACCGAACCCGAATGCGTGAAGGTACTGGCAGCCGATGGCACCCTGCTGCAAATGAACCGCGCTGGCCTTCAAATGATTGAGGCGGAGTCCGACACGCAAGCCGTCGGACACAAGTTGACAGAACTCCTCACGCCTGAGTACCGCGACGCGTTCGACAGCCTCAACCAGAGGGTCAATCAGGGGGAGTCGGGAACGCTGGAGTTCGAGATCGTTGGCCTCAAGGGGACGCATCGCTGGCTGGACACGCATGCGGTACCCATGCGCGACACCGACGGGCGGATCACGGGTTTGCTGGGCGTCACCCGCGACATCACTGCGCGCAAGCAGGCCGACCGGGAACTCAAGCAACTGGCGCAGACCGACTTTCTGACCAATCTGGCCAACCGCCGTCATTTCATGGCGCTGGCGGAACAGGATTTGTCGCGCACGCTCAGGTACGGCGGTCCGCTGTCGGTGCTGATGCTGGACATCGACCACTTCAAGAATATCAATGACACCTACGGTCACAAGGTCGGCGACCTTGTCCTGCAGACCTTCGGTGGCTTGGTCCGGCATACCTTGCGCGGCGTGGACGCCGTGGGGCGCGTCGGCGGCGAGGAGTTCGCCGTGGTGCTGCCGCAGACCGATGGCGAACACGCCCTGGAAGTGGCTGAACGCTTGTGCCGGTTGACGGCCGATACCGAGGTCGCCCTGGACCAGGGGCGACCGCTCCACTTCACGGTCTCCATTGGCATGACCACGCTCGCCGGCGCCAGCAACAACATCGACACACTGCTCAGTCAGGCCGATCAAGCGCTCTATGAAGCCAAGCACAGCGGCCGCAACCGGGTCTGCACCTATCAACGGCGGGATGGCGCGGCCCTATGACTTGTCGCGCACGGTAAATCCCCCGTCAAAGCGGCGCGCTTTTCGGACCGCCCATGGTGGCGGCGACCAACGCGCAGGCCGCCAGCGTCCAGACGATCACGGCGCCGGAGGGCAGGTCGAACAAGGCGGACAGCGTCAAGCCGCTGGCGTAGCCCAGCGCACCGATGGCGTAGGCCATCAGGTGGCGACGCCGGCCTTGATAGCGGCGCGTGCCCAGCGCCGGAATGATGAGGCTGGAGAACACCAGGTAGACACCCACCAGTTGCACCGAGGCCGTCACCGCCAGTGCAAAGGCGGCGTAGAAGCCGAAGCGCCCAAGGCGCTGCACCCAGCCCCGCCACAAGGCGAACAACAGCAACGCCGAGACGCCGGCCAGCCACAGCAACTGGGCTGTGTTGACCCACAGGATTTGCCCCACCAGCAGGTCTTTCAGATGCTCGCCGCCATGCGGATTGCCGGACAGCAGCAAGATGCCGGCACAGGCCGCCAGAATGAACATGACACCGATCAGGGCTTCCTGCTGCTGCGGCGCGCGCCGCTCGGTCCAGGTCAACAGCAAGGCACCCAGCAGGGCGGCGGAGACGGCGGCCACCTGCACCGCCACGCCGCCTTCGGGCAGGCCCAGCGCATCGGCGCCGATGACGCCCAGGCCGGCGATCTGGGCAATCGCCAGGTCGATGAAGACGATGCCGCGGTCCAGCACCTGCATCCCCAGCGGCACGTGGGTGGCCAGCACCAGCAGTCCGGCGATCAGGGCCGGGCCCAGGATGCCCCAGTCAAGCGCGCTCCAGTTCATCGCTTGGCTCCGGCCGCCAGCAGCCGCGCCAGCGTGTCATCGAACAGGCCGAACAAGTCCTTGGCGCCCTCGGTGCCGCCCACCGTGAAGGGGATCTTGACCGCCGGCACGCCGGCGTTCTTGCTCAACCACTCGGCCGGTTTCGGGTCCTGGTAGGCCGAGTACAAGGTCATGCGTGCCGGCGCGTTTTTCAGCGAAGCCAGCACCTGCTGCAAATGCGAGGCGGTGGGCTCGACGCCCGGTTTCGGCTCCAGCACCGCCACTTCCTTCATTCCCAGCCAGTCGTACAGGTAGACAAAAGCCTTGTGCTGCGACACCACCGCCGCCCCCTTGAGCGGCGCCGCCTGCGTGTTCCAGCGCACTATCGCCTGCTGCCAGCGTTGCGAGAAGTCGCTCAGGCGTTGCGCGTACTGGCTGGCGTGCGCGGCGTCGACTTGCGCCAGCCGCGCCCCCAGCGCCGTCGCCACCTGGGCGATATTGCGCGGATCGGTCTGGATGTGCGGATTGCCAGCGGCGTGCACGTCGCCCTGCGAGCGGTCCAGTTGGCCCGGCAGGTCAAGCTTGCGGACAAAATCGGCGGCCGCGAAGTTGCCGCTCTGCCCCGGCTGCACCTTGGCATTGCCCGACTGTTGCAGCAACACCGGCAACCAGCCGATCTCCAGTTCGGCCCCGGTGCAAACCACCAGATCGGCGTTGCGGGCACGCGCGATCAGACTTGGTTTAGCCTGGATCTGGTGCGGGTCCTGCAAGGCGCTGGTGGCGACCGACACCTCGACCAGATTACCACCCAGTTCCTGCGCCAACGCGCCCCATTCGGGCTCGCAGGCAAAGACGCGCAGCGCGGCCTGCGCCGGCAGCGCCAGCAGCAGCACGGGTGCGGCGAGCAGGGCGAACAAAGTTTTTCGATTCATCATGAAGGCTCCTTGAATGGGCTAGGGGTTCAATAACTGTGGGCGCCATGTGCGCCCAGACTCATCTGGTACTGCAGGAAGACCTGGTTGTCGGTCAGCCCTTCTCTCGACTTGTCCTGCGCCAGCTGCAAGCGCACGCGCGAGAACTCGCTCGGGTTGAAGTCCAGCATCAAGGTGTTCTTGCTCGGCTGGTAGCCGCTGTTGGCGAACGCAGCGGCATTCAGGCCGTAGTCGGGCGTTCCGGGATTGAGTCGCTCGGTGCGCAGGCCGACACGCCAAGCCGGCATGAACTGGTAGATGCCTTGCAGATACCAGCCCGACTGCTCGGCGCGGTAGGCGTCGGACAGGTTGGCGTTGCCGGGATCGTAGGTCAAACTACCACTGCGCGTGCTGTGCAGGTATTCGCCCTGCAACTTGAAGCTGGTGCGCGTGGCATTGCCGTTGGGCGCCCATTTCCAGACACCGTCCAGCAACCAGACGCGCGTGTTGCCGGTGAAGGCGCTGTTGATGACGCTGCCACCACCGGCATCCATGGTCGTCAGACTCTGGTCGTTGGCCTGGGCCGTCAGCACCGACAGCCCGGCGCGCCAGTTGTGGCTGTCGCCGATGTCGCCGCCGGTGTGCGCGGTCAGGGCCGTCATGCCAGCGCCGTTGCGGCCCGTGTCGCTGCCCGGAAAACTGCGGCCGCGACCCAGCTCGGCGCCCAGTTCCAGGTATTGATCGGTGGGCGCCAGCCAGTGAAGTTGCACGCCGTCGTCGCCGTATTGGGTGCCCAGAAACACCTGGTAGGCCAGCGGGTTGTCGACGAAGTCCCAAGTGTGGGCGTGCTGCGAATTGAGGTAGCCGACGCCGGAAAAGAAGCGCCCCGCCTTCAGGGACAAACCATGGCTGAGTGCCGTCGTCTGGACAAAGGCCTCCTCGACCGACACGGTGTTGTCCGGATGCAGCGAGATATTGGCGGCGCCGCGCAGCCAGGGGTCGATATTGGCGGCCAGGCCCAGTTCCGATTCGGCCAAGCCAAAGCCTCGTGAGCCAGGCCCCAGCTCGGCGCCGGCCGGCAACTGGAAGCCGCTCAGGTGGTAGCCGGCCGGGTCCTGCGAGGTACGGGTATAGCCGCCCGAGAGGATCAGGGACATGGCCGGGTTGAAGGCGTTGGCACCGCCCGCCGCGCTGGCTGGCGCCGGGGCCGCGGCGGGCTGGGGCGGAGCCGCTTCGGCCATGACCGGTGCTGACACTGCGGCGCCTCGCTCGGCCGCCAGCAGGCGCTGCTCCATGGCCTGCAAACGCGCTTCATAAGCGGCGCGCAGGGCTTCGATTTCCTGTCGCAGCCCTTGTATTTCAGAGCTGGTGTTGGAAGGCGGGGCGGCCAGCGCGGCAAACGGCGCGGCCAAGGCAAGCGCGAGGCTCGCCGACAATAATTTGGACATGAATCTTCTTTCTTTGAAACTTTGCGGGACAGGCCGCAGTTACAGGTCGAATATCTTGCGGGACAGACCGCAGCCACAGGTCGAATCTCTTGTGGGACAGACCGCAGTTACGCGAAGCGAACCAGCTCTGTCCTCAACTTGAAACGGGATATTGGCAGTTCGCCAGCTCTGTCCCCAACTGGAAACGAGATGTTGGCCGTTCGCCAGCTCTGTCCCCAACTGCTTAAACCCGGCCACGCGCTGCACAGCCGGACGCTAGGATTTGGCAATCAACGCAGGAAAGAAGGGGGCGCCCGGCTGTGGTAGGCCGGCGTAGTCGCCAGCCACACGATGCCGCGCGAATCGACCACCGGGGCTTCGTGCAACACCCCGGCCGGCGGCAGGCGAGGGGTCGAGAGCAGCGGCGCGCCGCCGGCCAGGGCCGCAGCGCTCAGGCACAGATCGCATTGACTCAGGTGGATCGCCGGCTTGCCACCGTCCACGTCCGCTTGGTCTGCCCGCACGTGCGACAGCAGGTGCCAGGTGGCGGCGGTCTGCGCCATCGGCAGCAGCAACACCAGCCACAGCAGCCACGCCAGGTGGCGCTGTGAGAGCATGTTGCGGCGCAGGGTCTGCATAAGGGCTGGATGGTAGTCGAAAGCTTCAAGCTCTGCTGAAGCGGCTTGCGGGCCACCCAGCCTACCTTACTCCGGGGTCGACGCCTTGGCCCAGAGTCTGGCCACCAGATCGGAAAGCGCTTGATTTTTCAACGCTGGCGTACCGGGGTCCTGGATCTGCGAGCGAATCAGGCGCTCCAGCATTTCGGCCTGCGGCGTGACCGGGCCGAAAAAACGCGGCTCCTGTCCCAGCGCCAGCAGCAGGGTGGGAAAGTCTTCGACATCCAGCGGGTGCAGCAGATCGGCCTCGTCTTCGACGTCGATCCAGAGAAAACGCGCCTGCGGAAAACGGGATTGCAACTGCCAGAAACGGCTGCGGTAGTCGCGGCAGACGCCACACCACTCGGCACACAGGCAGACGACCAGGACGGAGGCGGGCAAAGCCGGAGTTTCAGGATTCATGGGGCAATGATCGCAAAAATCGTTATGCCAAATCGGCGATAAACAAATGCGAAATAAGTAGTTTGTGTTTTAAGGAGTGCCCTTCACAATCCGCCAGCGCCTCTTCAACAACACTATTTTTGCTCCATCAACACACTTGCTATCCCTATGGCCCGCATCATCATCGTTCCCGGCTGGCGTGACTCCGGCCCTGGTCACTGGCAAAGCCTGTGGGCCGACACCTTGCCGGGCGCCGTGCGGGTGCAGCAGGACGACTGGATCACGCCGTCACGCAGCGCCTGGGTGGCGGCGATCGCGCGCACCATACTCGAACAAGCAGGCCCGGTGGTGATTGCTGCCCACAGCCTGGGCAGCATTGCGACCACCCATTTGCCGCCGCAAGCGAGCGCACGCATCCGGGGTGCGCTGCTGGTGGCGCCGGCCGACCCGGAGCGCCGGGGCGTGCTGGCCGACTTTGCGCCGGTGCCCTACCAGCCGCTGCCGTACCGCAGCATCATCGTCGCCAGCAGCAACGATCCTTATTGCCCGGTCCGTACCGCAGGTGCTTATGCCCGCGCCTGGGGCTCCGAGTTTGTGCGGCTGCAAATGGCCGGCCACATCAATATCGAGGCCGGCTTCGGACCCTGGCCACTGGGGCTGGCGCTGTTGCAGTCTCTGATCGGAGACAGCCAATTGCTGGCCTCGTCCACCCCTCAATCGCATTCGAAATCGCAACTGGAATCCGTATGAACCTGAAAAGAAATATAGCCCTGGCCCTGGCCAGTCTGGCGCTGACCGCCGGTAATTTGGCGGTGGCGCAAACCACTTTGCTGAACGCCTCCTACGACGTGGCGCGCGAGTTCTACAAGGACTACAACACTGCCTTCATTGCGCACTACAGGAAGACCACCGGCAAGGAGGTCAAGATCGACCAGGCGCATGGCGGCTCCAGCGCCCAGGCGCGCGCCGTCAACGACGGACTGGACGCCGATGTGGTGACCATGAACACCACCACCGACATCGAGTTTCTGGCCAGTACCGGCGTGGTGGCCAAGGACTGGGCCAAGCGCTTCCCGGGCAATGCCTCGCCCACCAGCTCCACCATGCTGTTCCTGACGCGCAACGGCAACCCGAAACACATCAAGGACTGGGACGACCTGGTCAAGCCCGGCGTGCAGGTGATCGTGGTGAATCCGAAGACCGGCGGCAACGGCCGCATGGCCTATCTGGCGGCCTGGGGCTATGTGCGCAAGAAAGGCGGCAGCGACGCGCAGGCCGCCGAGTTTGTCGGCAAGCTGTTCAAGAACGTGCCGGTGCTGGCCAAAGGCGGGCGCGATGCCACCACCATCTTCCTGCAACGCAATATCGGCGACGTGCTGGTGACGTTCGAGTCCGAAGTGGTATCGGTGGAGCGCGAGTTCGGCGCCGGCAAGGTCGATGCCGTGCACCCCTCGGTCAGCATCGTGGCGGAAAACCCGGTGGCGGTGGTGGAGCGCACGGTAGCCAAAAAGGGCACTGGCGAACTGGCCAAGGCCTATCTGGACTATCTGTATTCCGACGAAGCACAGGAGATTGCCGCCAGACACGCGCTGCGCCCGCGCTCAGCCGCCATCCTGAAGAAATACGCCAGCACGTTCAAGCCGATTCAGTTGTTCCCGGTCAGCGAGTATTTCGGCTCCCTGTCGGAAGCGCAAAAAGTGCACTTCAATGACGGCGGCCAGTTCGACAAGCTCTACGCCGTCAAGTAAATGACCGCTGCCACGATTTCCGCGCTGCCGGTGGCACCGGGCCAGGCCTCGCGCAAGCGGCCGACCCGGCGCGTGCTGCCGGGCTTCGGCTTGACGCTGGGCTACACCCTGCTGTACCTGAGCCTGATCGTGTTGATTCCGCTCTCGGCCCTGCTGTTCAAGACCTTCACGCTGAGCTGGGAGCAGTTCTGGGCCGCGGTGACCAGCCCGCGCGTACTGGCCTCCTACCAGTTGACTTTCGGTGCCTCCTTGCTGGCGGCGCTGGTGAACGTTTTTTTTGGCCTGCTGCTGGCCTGGGTGCTGGTGCGCTACCCGTTCCCCGGCAAGAAGATCATCGACGCGCTGGTGGACCTGCCGTTTGCCCTGCCCACTGCGGTGGCCGGCATCGCGCTCACCGCCTTGCTGGCCGGTAACGGCTGGGTCGGCCAGGTGCTGGAGCCGCACGGCATCAAGTTGGCCTTCAACCGCATGGGCATCGTGATCGCGCTGATCTTCATCGGCCTGCCGTTTGTCGTGCGCACCGTGCAGCCGGTGCTGGAAGACGCCGAGAAAGAGCTGGAAGAAGCCGCCACCTGCCTCGGCGCCACGCGCTGGCAGACTTTTCGCTTTGTGATTTTTCCCACCATTGCGCCGGCGCTGTTGACCGGCTTTGCCATGGCTTTTGCGCGCGCGGTCGGTGAATACGGCTCGGTCATTTTCATCGCCGGCAACATGCCCATGGTGTCGGAAATCACGCCGCTGATCATCATCGGCAAGCTGGAGCAGTACGACTACGCTGGCGCCACCGCGGTGGCGGTGGTGATGCTGCTCATCTCCTTCGTGCTGCTGCTGTTCATCAACGCTCTGCAGGCCTGGCAGCGCCGGCGTTCCGGAGGCGGGACATGAGTAAATCCCCCACCGGCGAAGTTGCGTGGGTGAAGTGGACGCTGATCGGTCTCGCGTTGGGCTTCGTCTTTTTGTTCCTGCTGCTGCCGCTGGCTGCCGTATTCACCGAGGCCTTGCGCAAAGGCTTTGCGGCCTACCTGGAAGCGCTGCAAGAGCCCGATGCCTGGACGGCGATCCGCCTGACCCTGCTCACGGCCGCCATTGCCGTGCCGCTGAACCTGGTGTTCGGCGTGGCCGCGGCCTGGGCCATCGCCAAATTCGAATTCCGCGGCAAGGCCTTGCTGACGACGCTGGTGGACCTGCCGTTTTCGGTCTCGCCGGTGGTGGCGGGCCTGGTCTACGTGTTGCTGTTCGGCGCCCATGGCTGGATCGGCCCCTGGCTGCAGGCGCACGACATCAAAATCGTCTTCGCGGTGCCGGGCATTGTGCTGGCCACGGTGTTCGTCACCTTCCCGTTCATCGCCCGTGAGCTGATCCCGTTGATGCAGGCGCAAGGTACCGAGGAAGAGCAGGCCGCCATGGTGCTGGGCGCCAGCGGCTGGCAGACTTTCTGGCATGTGACGCTGCCCAACATCAAATGGGGCCTGGTCTATGGCGTGATTCTGTGCAACGCCCGCGCCATGGGCGAGTTCGGCGCGGTGTCCGTCGTCTCGGGCCACATCCGTGGCCAGACCAACACCATGCCCTTGCATGTGGAAATTCTGTACAACGAATACCAGTCGGTGGCGGCTTTTGCCGTGGCCTCGCTGCTGGCGCTGCTGGCGGTTGCCACGCTGTTGATCAAGTCGGTGGTGGAGTGGCAGTTCGAGCGGGAGCAAAAGGCCGCCGCTCAATTGCCGCCGGAGAAACCGCGATCTTGAGTGACTTGTCATTGCGGCCCCGGATCAGGTCCGGGGTTTCAGCACCCGCAATCCAGTGGCTGCGTGGCACTGGATCCCGGATCGAGTCCGGGATGACAGCTTTGGAGCCCGGAATGACAACCTTGAAATCGAAGAGAAACTGATATGAGCATCCAAATCCGCAACGTCAGCAAACAGTTTGGCGATTTTCACGCGCTGCGCGACGTGTCGCTGGACATAGCCTCGGGCGAACTGGTGGCGCTGCTGGGGCCGTCGGGCTGCGGCAAGACCACGCTGCTGCGCATCATTGCCGGCCTGGAGACGGCTGATATGGGCAGCATCCTGTTCAGCGGCGAAGATACCACCGAGGTGCATGTGCGCGAGCGCAATGTCGGCTTTGTGTTTCAGCACTACGCGCTGTTTCGGCACATGAGCGTGTTCGACAACGTGGCCTTCGGTCTGCGCATGAAGCCGCGCGCCAGCCGCCCCAGCGAAGACAAGATCAAGCAGAAAGTGCATGAGCTGCTGGGCCTGGTGCAACTGGACTGGCTGGCGGATCGCTATCCGGCGCAACTCTCGGGCGGGCAGCGCCAGCGCATCGCCCTGGCGCGCGCGCTGGCGGTGGAGCCCAAGGTGCTGCTGCTGGACGAGCCCTTCGGCGCGCTGGACGCCAAGGTGCGCAAGGAGTTGCGGCGCTGGCTGCGGCGCCTGCACGACGACTTGCACGTGACCAGCATCTTTGTCACGCACGATCAGGAAGAAGCGCTGGAAGTGGCCGACCGCGTGGTGCTGATGAACAGCGGCGTGGTCGAGCAGATCGGCTCGCCGCAAGAGGTCTGGGACCACCCGGCAAGCCGCTTTGTCTACGGCTTTTTGGGCGACGTCAACCTGTTCCATGGCCGGGCTCACGAAGGCGAGATGCTGATTGGCGAAGACCACCACGGTTTGCGCCTGACCACGCCCGAGCACGGCGACGCACAAGACGCCAAAGCCTTTGCCTACGTGCGCCCGCATGACCTGGACGTGCAACGCTACACGCCTGGCTTGAACGCGGCGGACCAGCCGCGCGGCATTCTTGCCAAGCTGACGCGCGCCATTGTGGTGGGGCCCATTGCGCGGCTGGAGTTAATGCCGCTCGACGCGTCCACCGGCAATGGGGAGCTGATCGAAGCGCAGATCCCGGCGCAACAGTTCCAGGCACTCGGTTTCAAGACCGATGAGGCTTTGGTGCTGACGCCGCGCAAGGCACGGGTCTTTGTGGCTTGAGGAGGCTGGGCGGCACCGCGCCTACCGGCGTTTGCGCGGGTAAAACACCAACGCCTGCGTGGCCGACGGGGACGCCTTGGGCTGGGCCTGATCACAGCCACTGCATTGGCAGCCGGCGGCGGCACTGGCAGTGTTCTCCAAAATCGACACCAGTGACGGGGGCAATGGCAAACGCAGCAAGCCCTTGGCGAGTGCGCGGCAGGCGGCTTGGGGCAGCAGGCTCCAGGCCGTGTACCCAAAGCAACCGGCCACCACCGCGAACACGATCAGGGATTGGAGCGCCATTGCTTAGGCCCCCATCCACAGCGTGAGGCGGTAGGTCGCAAACGCCGCCGCGTAAGCCAGCACAAACAGGTACAGCGCCATGAACAGCGGATAGCGCCAGGAGTTGGTCTCGCGCCGCACTACGGCCAGCGTCGACAGGCACTGCGGCGCAAACACAAACCAGGCCAGCAGTGCATAAGCGGTGGCAAGCGACCAGCCCTGCGCGATCACCGGCGACAAGGCGTCGGCCACCGATTTGTCTGCCGCCGACAGCGAGTAGACCGTCCCCAACGCCCCCACCGCCACCTCACGGGCCGCCATGCCGGGCACCAGGGCGATCGAGATCTGCCAGTTGAACCCGATCGGCGCAAACAGCCATTGCAGCGCATGGCCCAGCAAGCCTGCCACGCTGTACTGGATGGCAGGGCCTTGGCTGGCGTCCCAACCGGCCGGCGGCGCCGGGTAAGTCGACAAAAACCACAGCACCACCATCAACGCAAAGATGATGCCGCCGACCCGGCGCAGGAAGATGCGGGCCCGCTCCCACAAACCCAATCCGAGGTTGCGCAGGCTGGGCAGGCGGTAGGGCGGCAGTTCCAGCATCAGGGGCTGGTAGCCGCTTTTCATCCAGACCCGCTTGAAGACCCAGGCCACGCCCATGGCGGAGACGACACCGGCCAGATACAGGCCAAACAAGGTCAGGCCGCGTAGGCTGAGCCCGCCGATGTCACGCTGCGGCACAAAAGCACCGATCAGCAAGGCATAGACCGGCAAACGCGCCGAGCAAGTCATCAGGGGCGCCACCATGATGGTGGCCAGCCGGTCCTTCCAGTTGGCGATAGTGCGCGTCGCCATGATGCCCGGAATGGCGCAGGCAAAGCTGGACAGCAAGGGAATGAAGGCGCGCCCCGACAGACCCACCTTGCCCATCAGGTTGTCCAGCAGAAAGGCCGCGCGCGGCAGGTAACCGGAGTCTTCCAGCAGCAGGATGAAGAAGAACAGGATCAGGATTTGCGGCAAAAACACCAGCACACCGCCGACCCCGGCAATCACACCATCCACCAGCAAGCTGCGCAAAGGCCCGGCCACCATATGGGCGATGGTCCAGTCGCCCACCGCCGCCATCGCGCCCTTGATCAGATCCATGGGCAGGTTGGCCCAGGAAAACACCGCCTGAAAAATCAGGAACAACACCGCTGCCAGTATCACCAGCCCCCCTACCGGGTGCATCACCACGGCGTCCAGCCGGTGCTGAAAACGGCTCAAGGTCGGCGCCGTGGGTGCCACCAGGGCCAGGATGCGGCGCACTTCGCGCTGCAGATCGGTTGATGTGACCGGCGTCGGCTCGGCGACCGGGCGCGGCTGCGTTGCGCCGGGGTTGGCAAACTGTAGTTCGAGCTGGGTCAACAACTGCGCATGGCCATCGTGCCTGACGGCCACCGTTTCCACCACCGGGCAAGCCAACTCCAGCGCCAGCCGGGCCAGGTCCAACTTCAGGCCCTGGGCGCGCGCCACGTCGGCCATGTTGACCGCCACCAGCAGCGGTTTCCCGGTGCGCTTGAGCTCCAGCACCAGCCGCAGGTTCATGCGCAGATTGGTGGCATCGACCACCACCACGATGACGTCGGGCGCCTGTTCCCCGGCACGCCGGCCTTCGATTACTTCCAGCATCACCTGCTCGTCCGGCGTCGCCGGCGACAAGCTGTAGGCGCCCGGCAAATCCACCACCGACACCGTCTGGCCGTTGCGCAGGCGCGCCTGGCCGACCTTGCGCTCGACCGTGACACCGGCGTAATTGGCCACCTTCTGGCGCGCGCCGGTGAGCAGGTTGAACAAGGCAGTCTTGCCGCAGTTGGGGTTGCCCACCAGCGCGATGCTTTTGAAGGCGGCGAGTGAACCGGCTACGGCGGCGTGGGACATAAGAACCTCAGGCGCCGCGGGCTTCGACACTGTGCACTTCGATGCACTGCGCTTCCAGCAGGCGCAGCGCCAGCAGCGTTTCGCCGACCTGCACGGCCAGCGGCTCGCGGCCGCCGGGACCGCGCCGCAACAGGCGAACCGGCTCGCCGGCGATGAAGCCCAACTCGCCCAGACGGCGCAAAGTGGCGGCGCCGACCTCGGCGGAAGTCGACACCACACGCGCCACCAGTGCGTGCGAGCCCTTCGGTAATTGAGACAAAAGCATGCAGCAGACCCCTAAAAGTACCGGACCGGGTTGGACTGGTCCAAATGCAAATGAGATTCTATCGCATTTAGAATTTGCAACAAGAACATTGCCAGAGCACCGATCCAGCAGATCGGGCAAGCGCTGCTGCGGCTTTGCTATCGGTTTGCGGGGTTGGCCAGCAGGCCGCAGCCGCGCAGAATCAGCGACACCACATGCTCAGTGGCACGGGCGTGGTCCTGGGCCGTCAACTCGGGCCGACCCAGCACGGCGCGCACCTGGACGTCGAAGTCGGCATAGGTCTGGGTCGCCGCCCAGATGGTAAAGAACAGGTGCACCGCGTCCACCGGTGCCATGCGGCCGGCGCGAATCCAGCCGTCAATCACCGCTACCTTGGCCGCCACCATCTCGCGCAACTCGGTGGCCAGCAGGGTTTTCACCACCGGCGCGCCATGCAGCAACTCGTTGGCGAACACCTTGGAGGCGTGCGGGCGTTGCGCCGACAAAGCCATTTTGGCGCGGATATAGCGCTCGATCGCGGTCCTGGGATCGGCCGCCGCCGTAATGCCATGGGTGGGCACCAGCCAGTCTTCCAGAATGCGCGCCAGCACGGTACGGTAAAGCTCCTGCTTGCTGCCGAAGTAGTAGTGCAGGTTGGCCTTCGGCAGGCCGGCGGCCTCGGCAATCGCCGCCATGGTGGCACCGCCAAAACCGGCGCCGGCAAACACGCGTTCGGCGGCAGCCAGAATCAGGGCTTCATTGGCCTGGCGAATCTGGCCTTTGGACGCCTCCTCGGCGGCAACCGCCGACTTGCTGGTGGAGAGAGGAATCATCTGGGACATCCAACATCTGACAATCGCTTGCGTACTGCGCCGGCCCGCTTGCGCAAAGCTGCGGCCGGTCGCGCCAATTCTGGAAAAAAGGGGTCCTACCCGTCAGGATAAGACCCCCGATGACAGCAACGGTGGCTTACTTGGAGGCGGCTTCCCACACCACGTGCGAGTAAGCGGCCTTGCCTGGATCCTTCTTGATCACCGGCGAGCTGCCGGCGGCCAGCAACACTTTGACGGTGCGCTCAAAGGCGGCCGGCTCCAGGTAGCCCATCTTGGGCGTGCCAGCGGTGCTGATCAGCTTGGCCACGTTTTCCATCTGGCGCTTCTGCACTTTTTCAGACGCGCTGCCGGAGGTATCGGCTGCCACCACGATCTTGGCGGCTTCGGCCGGGTTCTTCACGGCGTCGTTCCAGCCCTTGAAGCTGGCCTTCAGGAACTTGCCCATGCGCGCCACGAAAGCCGGGTCCTTGAGTTTGGAGTCGAGCACATACAAGCCGTCCTCCAGCGAAGCGACGCCTTCTTTTTCATAGAAGAAGGTGACCAGATCGCTTTCCTTGACACCGGCATCCACCACTTGCCAGTATTCGTTGTAGATCATGGTGGAGATGCAGGCGGCCTGGTTCTGCAGCAGCGGATCGACGTTGAAACCCTGCTTCAGGATCTTGATGTCGGTGTCGGTCTTGAGACCCAGCTTGGCCATCCAGTTCAGGAACGGATACTCGTTGCCACCGTACCAGACACCCAGGGTTTTGCCCTTGAAGTCCTTGGGACTGGCAACGCCGCTGGATTTCTTGCAGGTCAGCATCAGGCCCGATTTGTTGAACACCTGGGCGATGTTGACCAGCGGCACACCGGCTTCGCGCGCGGCCAGGGCATCGGGCATCCAGTTCACCACCACGTCGGCACCGTTGCCGGCAATCACCTGCACCGGCGAGATGTCCGGGCCACCCGGTTTGATCGTCACGTCCAGGCCTTCGGCCTTGTAGTAACCCTTGGATTGGGCCACGTAATAACCGGCAAACTGCGCTTGCGGCAGCCATTTGAGCTGGACAGTGACCTTGTCCACCGCGCTGGCACTGGCGCCGCAGACAACCAGCAGCGCGGCCAGCAGGCTGTTGGTGAACTTGGAAGAACGAATCATGGGAAGCTCCTTGGGGGTGGTGAAAAAGAGAATGCGCCACAGCTGTCATCCCGGCGCAGGCCGGGATCCACTTGACGCCAGCATGGATCCCGGATCAAGTCCGGGATGACAGAATTTCTGACCTGGATGAACGCCGTAGACATCAGCCCTCCCGCACCGACGGGTGCCAGAACGCGGCACGTCGCTCCAGTTGCACCAGCAAGGCATAGGCCACGGAACCGGTCACGGCCGCCACCACAATGGCGCCCCAGACCAGGGGCATGTTCATGCGCGAGGCTTCGGTCGAAATGCGAAAGCCCAGGCCCGACGTGGGCGAGCCGAAAAACTCGGCCACGATGGCGCCGATCAGGGCCAGTGTGGCATTCACCTTGAGGGCCGCAAACATGAAGGGCAGTGCGGACGGCAAACGCAGCGCCAGCAGGGTGCGCCCATAACTGGCGGCATAACTGTGCATCAGCTCACGCTCGAGTTTGCCGGCGGCCTTGAGCCCGGCCAGGGTCGACACCAGCATCGGAAAAAAAGTCATCAGCACGACCACCGCCGCTTTGGACTGCCATTCAAAGCCAAACCACATCACGGCGATCGGCGCCACCGCCACCAGGGGAATGGTGCTGGTCAGGGAGGCCAGCGGCAGCAGGCCGCGTTGCAGGAAGGGCAGGCGGTCAATCGCCACGGCCACCGCAAACCCCAGCCCGGAACCCAGTGCCCAACCGATCAGCACCGCCTTGAGCACCGTTTGCACAAAGTCGCTCCACAAGGTGGGCCCATGGTCGGCGATCGATTGCAGGATCAGGCTGGGCGGCGGCAGCAAGACCCTGGGTACCTCCAGCACCACCACCAGCAATTGCCAAAAATAGACCACCCAGACGCCAAACAGGGCCGCCGTCAACAGGCCATAGATGCGGGCACCATCGAGTGCCGCCAGGCGCCGGATCGACTGCAGCGCCAGCAGCGCCAGCGCCGTCGTTGCCAGCCAGAACAGCGGCGTCGGCGCCTCACCGGCGGCGACGGGGAATTGCATCAGCAGGGCGCCGCCCGCCAGGCCGGCCAGCACCAGCAGCGCGGTGGCCCTTGTGCTGCGCTTCATGCCTGGCTCCGGTGCCGCAACACCACGCGTTCAACGCCCGCCACCACGCTGGTCAGGGTCAGGCCCAGCAGAGCAGACATCACCAATGCCGACCAGATCTGCACGGTGTTGCCGTAATAAGAGCCGGTCAACAGCCGCGCGCCCAAACCGGCCTGCGCGCCGGTGGGCAATTCAGCCACCATGGCGCCCACCAGACCGGCGGCGATGCCAACCCGCAGTGCGGGAAACAAGAATGGCAGGGCCGCCGGCAGCCGCAACAGCCACAAAGCCTGCCAGCGGCTGGCGGCATAGGTGTGCAACATCTCGGTCTCTATGCGCTGGGGCGAGCGCAGCCCCTGCACCATGGCCACCGTGACCGGGAAGAAACACAGGTACATGGCGATCACGGCCTTGGGCGCCACACCGGCAAAACCCAGACTGCCCAGAATCACCAGCACGATAGGCGCGATCGCCAGCACCGGCACCGTTTGCGAGGCCACGATCCAGGGCAGCAAGGCCCGGTCCAGCGTGCGTGAATGAACGATGCAGACCGACAGCAGCAGGCCCAGCAGGGTGCCCATCACAAAACCCCACAGCGTCGACTCGGCCGTCACCGCCACGTGGTACAACAGGTTGCGCGGCGAGTCCAGCGGCCAGTCGAGCAGGCTGGACCAGAGATCGAGCGCCACCTGATGGGGCGCCGGCAATAGCGGGCGCTGCATCACCATGGTGGCCTCCAGCAGATCGCGCCAAGTCCACGCCCCATCCTGGGGCAGCACGCGTTCGATCGCTCCCGGCGCGTTGAGCGCCCAGGCGGCGCCGTACCAGGCCAGCAACAGCGCCAGCAGCAGGATCGCCACCGGCAAGCCCTGCTGCCGGAACCGCGCCACCGGGTTTTGCCGCCAGGTGTCAGTCATGATGGCCATCGGCCAAGGCCTCGCGCACGGCGTGCGCCACTTCGATGAAAGCCGGGGTGTCGCGCAAGCCCAGATGCCGCTCGTCCGGCAACAGCGAGTCAATCACCTTGACGATGCGCCCCGGCCGCGGCGACATGACCACGATGCGGGTCGACAAATACACCGCCTCGGCGATCGAGTGGGTGACAAACACCACCGTGCGGCGTTCCCGCTGCCACAGCTGCTGCAACTGCTCGTTGAGCCGGTCGCGCGTGATTTCGTCCAAGGCACCAAAAGGTTCATCCATCATCAAAATGCGCGGCTCGAATGACAGCGCCCGCGCAATCGAGACGCGCTGCTGCATGCCGCCGGACAGCTGCCACGGGTATTTGCTCTCAAAGCCGGTCAGCCCGACGCGGGCCAAGTGCTCCAGCGCGATGCTATTGCTGTCGGCCCTGGAGCGGCCCTGAATCTGCAAGGGCAGGGTGACGTTGGCCAGCACCGTGCGCCAGGGAAACAAGGCCGGCGCCTGAAACACATAGCCGTAAGCGCGGGCCAGCCGGGCCTGATGCGGCGTCACGCCGTTGACCAGCACCTGGCCGGCGCTGATTTTTTCGAGATCGGCGATGACACGCATCAAAGTGGTCTTGCCACAGCCCGAGGGGCCGATCAAGGCGATGAATTCGCCCTCATGAATATCCAGGTCGATATCCTCCAGCGCATGCACCGGGGAATCCGCCGTTTGGTACACAACGCTGGCGTGGCTGACCTCGACGGCCAGCCGCCCGCGGTGGCTGGCGGCGGCCGGCAAGCTTGACAACGCTTCAGGATTTTTCATTGACACGCACGATAAAGGTTGGGCCGCACCATAAGGAAGCGGAGCCAGCGGGAAGTTAACCGACCGGTCAACTTATTCTAGCGACGCAAGCCAGTTTCGTGCCAAGAAACTCATCAGGGTTTGTACCGTGGCTTGGCGCCCATGGTCAGACGCGCCGGGCTTTACGCAGCCTCCCGGGCCAGGGCCTTGAGGGCGGCTTTGTCGACCTTGCCGATGGGCAACATCGGCAAGGCGTCGACCATCACGACCCGCTTTGGAATCTTGTAATTGGCCAGCCGTTCACGGCAGTAAGGCAACAGGGATTGCAGCTCGGCGGCGTTGCCGTTCAAGACGACGAAGGCAACGCCAACTTCCCCGAACAAGGGGTCCGGCACATCGACCAGCGCCACCTGGCGCACCTCCGGATGGCTTTCGATCACCTGCTCCACCTCGCGTGGATAGACGTTGTAGCCGCCCGACTTGAACATCTCCTTGCAGCGTCCGGCAATGCGCCACGACCCGTCGGTGTTTTCCACCGCCAGATCGCCGGTCTTGAACCATCCGTCGCTGCTGAAGGCAGCGCAGACGGCCTGGGTGCTGCGATAGCCGTCGAACATCCACGGATCCTTGATCTGGACCTCACCCACTTCACCGGGCGCTACCAGCGCTTGCGTATCCGGATCCGCAATGCGCAGTCCGCGTTCCGGATCCGGCCAGCCGACACTCTGGTGCAGCGAAGCCGGGTCAGACGTCAATTCGGACAGCGTAATCGCGCCCACGCTTTCGGTCATCGAATAGTCAACCGCCAGCTTGCTGGCGACGCGGGCCAATTTCGCTATCAGTGCCTCCGAGGCACGGCCACCGCTCCAGATCGCCGCCTGCAGATGCGACCAGTTGGTGCTGGCAGCTTGCGGCGCATCCAGACACATTTGAAACATCGCCGGCGCCTGATACCAGTAAGTGAGCCGGTGCCGCTCTATCGCCTCCAGCGTGCCGCTGGCGCTGAATTTTTCCAGGAATACCTGCGCCCCGCCGCTCACCAGGCAGGTGCAGACAATATCGCCCAAGCAGCCGATGTGGTTGATCGGCAGGTTGTTGATGGTGCGAAACGGCTCCACCTTCCAGACCCGCGCGCGCATCAGGGCGCCCTTGATCAAGGCACGGTGCGACAAGCACGCAGCCTTGGGCTTGCCGGTGGAGCCCGAGGTGTAGACCAGGGCCGCAACAGCGTTCTGCGGCTGCGTTGCCGGCTGCGGCTCGGGCTCGCGCCTGGCGTCCAGCGCCGGCGCTGCAAAGACCGCAAAGTCGGACGGCGCCTGGACCTGGCCGAGCCAGAAAAACTGGCTCTCAAGCAACTCCGGCAGGGCGGCAACAGCCGCCAGGTCTGCGCCGTAGTGCCGCTCGGCCAGGGTTTGCCGGGACAGGACCAGCTTGGGCCTGGCATCGCTGAGAACATCGGCCAGTTCATGCCGTGTGTACTTGGGATTGAGGCCTAACCAGCTGGCACCGACCTGCTGCGCGGCAAGGAACAGGACCAGAAAATCGATCGAGGGCGGCGCCAATACGGCGATCACGTCACCGTCCCGGACCCCCTTGGCGGTCAGGCCGCCGGCCGCGGCAGCGACCCGTTGCGCCAGTGCGGCATAGCTGAGGCAGCGTTCCGCCTCGATGGCGGCATCGGCGGCTGGCGTCTTGTCTGTCCAATAGCTCAGGTAGTGCTCGATCCGGTCCAGCGCCGGCGCTGTTCCCAGGGTGTATTGGGTCAATGGGTTGCGCGGTCTGGTCATTGAATTTCCTGGGCTGTTGCCGGGGCGGCTCCGATCCGGCGCGCCTCGGCTTCGATATAGACCCGCATTTCCGGCAGCACCAGGTCCGCCACGGCCAGCACCGCGCAAGCCGGTCTGATCCGGGCAAAGGTTTCCCGGTGCGCCCTGGCGACGTCATCCAGATCCTGGAATGAGCGCAAATAGATGCGGGTGCGGACAATGTCACCGGCGCTGAAGTGAACCTTGGCCAGCGCCTGCGTGATGTTCTTGATGCATTGACAGGCCTGCGCGTAGGCATCGCCGACGCCCACCATGACGCCTTGCGAATCCAGCGGTGCGCAGGCCGAAACCCAGGCCTCGTTGCCGATGCAGACGACGCGGGAGAAGGCCAGCATGTCGTCCCAGGGCGTGAACGCCTTGACGCAGATTTTGCCGCCGGTGCGGCTTGGGTCATCGGAATCCGGATTCATGGAAGTTTGCGCATAGAACACCTTGGCGCCATTCTTGTTTGCGTCGCGTAGGACCTTATTCAAAAGGCTGATGAACTAATAGCCTACTACCGCGCCGTCACGGCGCGGATCGCTGGCGCCGGCCCAGGCGTCGCCGCAGCGCGCAATGGCAAAAGCACCGCCGAAGTCGAGGCCGGTCAGGCCCGGGCTGTCGGCCCGATGACCCAGAGCACGCAAGCCGGCGGCCAGCCCAGGCTCAAAGCCGGGCTCGAAATCGAGTTGCACCGAGCCGTGCGCATGCTCCACCTTCCAGCGCGGCGCCTCGACCGCGCGCTGCACATCCCAGCCGGCATCGATCATGCGGGTCAGCAATTGCACCTGGCCTTGCGGCTGCACCGGCCCGCCGGTCACGCCCAGGCTGGCCCAGGCCTGCCCGTCGCGCAACACCAGTCCCGGAATAATGGTTTGCAGCGGCCGCTTGCCGCCAGCGACCTGATTCGGGTGCCCCGGCTGCAACGAAAAGCAGCCACCCCGGTCATTCAGATGGATGCCGGTTCCGGGCACCACCACGCCGGAACCAAAGCCAAAGAAGGTCGACTGGATCAGCGACACCAGACGCCCATCGGAGTCCGCCGTGGTCACGTAAACCGTGCCGCCCCAGGGTGGTTTGCCGCCACCGAAATCCTGCGCCCGCGTCGGGTCGATGCGCTGGCCCATGGCTTGCCGCTGTGCCAGGTCCAGCAGAGGCGCCAGTGCGGCGGCCGACAGCGCATCGCTGCCCAGCGTGGCGTAGCCGTGCGCAAACGCCAGTTTGATGGCCTCGACCTGGCGGTGCGTCCAGGCCACCGATTCGACCGCGTCGGGCGCCACCGGGCACAGGTCCAGCAAGGCCAGCGCCAGCAGCGTGACCAGGCCTTGCGTGTTGGGCGGCAGGCCCAGCACCGTGCAATCGCGGTAGGGGACGCACAGCGCTTGCATCGACTCGGCGCGCTGCTGGCGCAGATCCGCCGCCGACAGAACCGCACCATGGGCTTGCGCCGCCTCATGCAGCGAACGCGCCAGCTCGCCCTGGTAAAACGCGGCGCCACCGGAATCGGCAATCAGCTGGAGCGAGCGCGCCAGTTGAGGGTTGCGGAATGTTTCACCGGGCTGCGGCGCACGCCCCAACGGGGCAAAGACCGGCGCGAAGTCGTCGGCAAAACCGGGCACGTCCTTCAACCGGTTCAGTTCGCGTGCCCATTTCCCGGCCACCACCTGGCTGACCGGAAATCCGTCCTGGGCGTAGGCTATGGCGGCCTCGAACAGCTGGGCAAAAGGCAAGGCACCGAAACGCTGGGACAGTTCCACCCAGCCCGACACGGCACCCGGCACGGTGACGCTGTCCCAGCCGGTCAACGGCATTGCGCTACGGCCGGCGAAACGCGCCGGCGACCAGGCGGCGGGCGCGGCGCCCGAGGCGTTGATCCCATGCGCCTGCTGGCCGTCCCAGACGATGGCATACAAGTCGCCGCCGACGCCGTTGCTGACCGGCTCCACCACGGCCAGTGCGATGGCCGTCGCCAGCGCCGCATCGACGGCATTGCCGCCGCGCCGCATGGCCGCCAGCCCGGCCTGCGCCGCCAGGTGTTGCGATGTGGCGACCAGATGGCGGGCGATCGTGGGCGGACGCTGCATCATGCTCTATTCGGGCTTGATGTTGCGCGCCGCCACGATTCGGCGCCAGTAGGTTTCAACCTCCTGCATATGCAGCGCAAGCTCTTTTTGCAGTCCCGGCGCCGGGACCACGCCAAACTTCGCCAGGCGCTCCTCGGTCGCCGGCGCGTGCAAGGCCTTGTTCAAGGCGGCGTTGAGTTTTTCCACCAGCTCCGGCGCGGTGCCGGCCGGTGCAAACAGGCCCAGCCAGAGCGACGCTTCGAATTTCTTCAGCCCGACCTCTTCCAGCGTCGGGATGCCGCTCAAACCCTTGATGCGGGAGCGCCCGCCCGATGCAATGATCTTGATCTTGCCGGCATCGGCCTGCGTGCGCGCGGTGACCACGCCGTCGAACATCATGTCGATTTGTCCGGCCACCAGGTCTGTCATGGCCTGTCCGGTGCCGCGATAGGGAACGTGGACGATGAAGGTGTTGGTCTCCAGCTTGAACGACTCCCCGGCCAGGTGCGCCAGTGTGCCGACGCCCGACGACGCGTAGGACAGGCGCCCGGGATTGCTGCGCGCAAATTCGATGAACTCCTTGATGTCCCTGGCCGGCACCTTGTTGGAAATCGCCAGCACCGTGGGCGAGACGCCTATCATGCCGACCGGCACGAACGAGCGCTTCGGGTCGTAGGGAATCTTCTGCCCCAGCAGGGTCGGCAGTGAATGGGTGCTGGTGCTGCCCAGGGTCAGGGTGTAGCCATCCGGCGCGGCCTTGGCGCCGGCATCGCTGCCGATGGTGCCCGCTGCGCCGGCCCGGTTGTCGATGATGACGGCTTGCCCCAGCGACTCGCGCATGCCTTCGGCCACGACGCGCGCAATCACGTCGTTGGGGCCGCCGGGCGGGAACGGCACGATCAGCCGAACCGGCCGATTCGGGAAACCCTGCGCCTGCACCAGAAAACTCCCCAGCAAGGCGGCGCCGGCGAGCAGCGCCTTGAGTCCGCCGCTCCACCTGAATCGTGGCACGGCGCCGGTCGGCAACGTGGCAGTGTTGGCGCTGCTCATTTACTTGCGCACCATCATGATCAGCCAGTCGGCCAGCAGCGCCGGCTTGGCCTGGCCTTTGATTTCGACCGTCGTGGCCAGCGTGTTCAAGGTTGTCTTGTCGTTCTTCCGGGTTAGCTTTTTGAGCACGAAGGTGGCCCGGATTTCGCTGCCCACCAGCACCGGGTTGACCAGCCGGACCCGGTCGAAGCCGTAATTCAGTGCGTAGGCCTGGTTGTCCGGGCGCGGTAGGGCCTCGTTCAGCAGATAGGTCAGCATGGACAGCGTTTGAAAGCCGAACATGATCGGTTGCCCAAACGGACTGTTCTGCTTGCACCACGCCGGGTCCACGTGCATGTGGTCCCAGTCGTTGGTGTTGCGGGCAAAGCCGTCGATGCGTTCCTGGTCGACCTGGAACCAGGGTGATTGCCCCACCACCTTTCCCACCAGATCTTGCGGACGGTCGGTGACAAACAAGGACAAGGCCGGTTTCAGAGCTTCAGTCATTTTGTCGGGCGTGCCATCTGGCAGGAAGTGGGTTGCGCGGCGACGTAAGACTCCATCACGCTGTCCGGGGCAAAGCCGAAGCCGGTGCCCTCGACGTCATACTTGACTTTCTTCCCGTCGACCTTGGCGAAGGTGGTGACCATGATCGCCTGTTGCAATTGATGGTCGCCGCGGCGCATTTCTTCTTCCCCTGACACGCCTTTGATTTTCAGACCCTCCATCGCCTGGGCCACGGCAATGGGCTCGACCGACCGGGCCTTGGCCACCGCGGCGCTCAGAAAGGCCATCGTCGAATAGACGGAGGCACGGGCGAAATCTTCCTTGTACTTGGCCTTGAAACCGGCGGCGACCGGCTCGATGGTGCTTTTGTCGGAATTGCGCGACCAGTTGCTCACGTTGTGCACCCGCCCTTCACCGGCGGCACCAAAAGCGGCCGGGCTGCCGACCAGGTCGCCGTAAAAGGTATAGAAGTTCGCTTTCAGATTGGCGTCCTTGGCGGCCTTGATCAACAGGACCAGGTCGTTGCCCCAGTTTTGCGTGATCACCGTATCGGCGCCGGAGCTGACGATTTTTGCCACATAGGGCGAGAAATCTTTCACCTGGCCCAGCGGGTGCAGGTCGTCACCGACGATCTTCAGGTCTTGGCGTTTGCGCGTCAGCATGTCCCTGACGTAGCGCGCCGACTGCTGGCCGGCCGAATAGTTTTGATGGATCAGGTAGACGTTCTTGATTCCCTTGTCCTTGGCCAGGTAAGTGGTCAACGCCTCCACCTTCATGGGCACATTGGCATCGAAGGAGAAATGCCAGTAACTGCACTTCTCATTGGTCAGCGTGGGATCGACCGCGCCGTAGTTCAGGAACAGCACCGAGCGATCGGGCTCGCGCTCGTTATGCTTGTTGACGGCATCGATCAAGGCCAGCGCCGCACCCGACCCGGAAGCGCCCAGGGTGACGTAACGGATGCCCTTGTCGATGGCGCTCTTGAGCACCGTCAGCGTCTCCTGCGGCGTGCCTTTGGAGTCGAACGGCACGACCTCGAACTTGACATTGGGGCCGGCCGCCTTGCTGGCATTCATCTGCTCGACCACGTACTCGAAATGCTTGAGCTGATTGGCGCCGACGTTGGCAAAGGCGCCCGAGAGCGGATCGATATAGCCGATACGCACCGTTTGCGCCAGCGTCGGCGCGGCATAAAGCGCCGCCGCGATTCCCAGCGAAATCATGGTTGCGCTCAATTTCCTGATTCTTGTCTGCATGTCTGTCTCCTTAAAAATTTGTCAAACCATTGCCTTGCGACTGTCCCCAGCAAGCCTCAAAGCGACCGGAAGTAGGCGGCACCGGCGGGCGCGCGGTGCGCCGTGCCATAAGTCTTGGGACTGGGGTAGTACTCGGCGTTGAGCTGCACCTGGGAGGCCACCGCCTCGCCCGCTTCCCCTGCGATCAGCGCCAGCGTGGCATCGATGCCGGCCGAGACACCGGCCGAGGTCCAGACCTTGCCGTCCTGCACAAAGCGTTGCTCCAGCACCTCGACCCCGGCCTGGCGCAGCATGCCGATCACCTTCCAGTTGGTGGCCGCCTGGCGCCCCTGCAACAAACCGGCCGCCAGCAGAATGAAGCTGCCCGAGCAGACCGAGAGAATGGCCCGCACCTGCTCCGAGCGCTGCCGCACGAAATCCGTCAACAGCGGGTTCTTCATCTCCTCGAACGCCGCATAGCCGCCCGGCACCAGCAGGTACTTCAGGGCGCCGCAGGTGGCGAAGGTCTGGTCCGGCAGCACCCGCATGCCATGCGCGCAACTGACCGGCGCGTCGGACTGCGCCAGCAGCACCGGTTTCGGACCGCCGCCATACTTGTGCCACATGCCCGCCATCTCCCAGGGACCCTGAAAATCAAGCTCCTCGACACCGGGATAGATCAAAACGCCGAACACCATGGGCTCCGGTGGGTCAGACGAAAGTCAGCAGGCGGCGCGGATTGCCGACCAGGATGGCGTCGATCTCGGCGGCGGAAAAGCCGCGGCTCGCCATCAACGGAATCACGTTGCTGAAAATATGCGCGTAACCGTGGCCGCCGAAACGGGTCAGGCGGGTCCGGTAGCAAATATCGTGACTGATCAGGATGCGCTCCAGATGGCCGCGCGCTATCAGTTGGCGAATCATTTTCAGCCGCACGGCGTCGTTGGGCAGGTCGATGTCGGCCAGCGCGTAATACGATTGCTCGATGCCGAACAGGTCGAATTCGATCACCACGCCGGCGTCGGCCAGGCGCAGCAGGCGCTCCTCGTCGAAGATCGTGCGGTCGATGTGGCTGATGATGACGCGCGACGGGTCGGCCCCCAGCGCGCGCACGAAAGTCGCCACTTCCTGCGGTTGGTCGGGGTGCCGCCCCGGATGCACATTGAGCGCCGCGCCGGTCTCCGCCATCGCCAGCACCGCGCCGGCCATGACGCGCTTCTCCAGATCGGTCCAGGGCGTCTGGCAGCCGATCTCGCCGATGATGCCGGCGCGCACATCGGTGTTCCAGGCGCCGACCTGAATCTGGTCGATCATCTCGCCGGCAAAACTGTCGACGCCGCGCTCATGGTTGGCCGCCGGCTGGTATTCGTGCACATAGTGACCACAACCCATCACCACCTGCACGCCGGCGTCGCGCGCCAGCGCCACCAACCCGTGCGGCCGCGGATCGAGCCCGCCGGAAGACAACTCCACCACCGTGCGCCCGCCGGCCGCCGCCATCAGGCGCAGCTCTTCGGTGGCACAGGCCTCGTCGCTCAGCCGGTAATTGCCATAGGCCTTGCGGCGCCCGTAGTTGATGGCAAAACAATTGCACAAGCTGATTTCCGGCCCCTGGTCGGGATCGGCACGCATGCCGGGCGTGCGGATGTCCCACAACAGGTGTTCGTGCATCAGCGTCGGCCCCAGTTCAGCCGGGTCCAGCAACCCCAGCACGGTCTGCGCCCGTCCCCGCATCTCGGCACGTGTCAGCCGCGTCATGGCGCCGTCCTCTCAAATGAGGCAACGAATGGATTGTTCCCGCAGCGCGACGCTGCGCTGTCGGCAGGGGTTGGAAAGTCCATGGTCATCGGTGCAGGCAATTTGTTTCTGACGTATGTGTCAATAAATAATAACACATATGTCAGGTTTTGCAAGTACACCATTCCTGCCGCCTGTTTTCACGTTCCTTGGACTTGCGTCGATACCGGCCAGAGCGAGCCAGGCCGACGCAGATTGCCTTCGCAAGTCAAGAACTGAGGCTCGGGCGTGTGGGGGGTCGAGGGCGCCGGGCTGAGTGACTCCGCGAATGTCACCCGGCCTGCGGCCTCCTTCTTTTACAGGGACTTCCCACATAGTCAAGTAGCGGTTTTTGGTTTTGGTTTTCTTTCTTGATAAACGGTATGCCTGCGTTCGCGTGCTTTGAAGCGGCGGTAAAACTCGGAACAGACTGCAACATCTACAGACGGCCTTATTGCACTGGCATGTTGCCGTGCGGACCCAGATACGAACCGCTCAGCGGGGCTCCATTCATTTCCCGTGGTATTCACCGCAATCGGTGCCACGAAGGAGGAGTCGAGCTTGCCCGCTGCCGGTCTGACCTGTTTACTGCATCTTCGAATTCACGTCTGGCAGGACATCTTCAACAAACTTTTCTTACTGGCTTACGACGCTGTCACGCCGGTACTGCAGCGATCTGAGGCATCGCCGCTGGCGGTTTCACGCTGACGTGGTTTGCATCAAAGGTTATGGTGAATAAGTAGCGTCAAAACGTCGGCACCAGCGCACGGCACCGAAGTTTTGCAAAGTCGGGTTCAAATTGGCGCTTTTTTGTGACCCATCGGGCCTGTTTCTTGGGCCTCTCGCCCCGT
>NZ_JAQTMS010000028.1 GCF_028714215.1 Rhodoferax sp.
GTCATGCGACAGCTTTCTGACCAGCGCTGGTGGGCCTCTTTTTCGACCTTGGTGTAACGCTGCAGGCGCAGCATCAGGTCGTCAAAATCAACCAGATGGCCATCGAAGTCGGGTCCGTCGACGCAGGCGAACTTGACCTGATCACCGACCTTGACGCGGCAACCCCCGCACATCCCGGTGCCGTCGACCATGATCGGGTTGACGCTGACCATGGTCTTGATCTTGGCCGCACGGGTGGCATCGGCACAGGCTTTCATCATCACCGGCGGACCGATGGCAACGACCTCATCGATGTCGGCGTGTTTGTCCATGGCGACCTTGATGCCGTCGGTGATCATGCCTTTCATGCCGGCCGAGCCATCGTTGGTGCACAAGATGAGTTCGTCGCAACAGGCTCGGAACTTGTCTTCCCAGAACACCAGATCCTTGTTTCGAAAGCCGAGCACGCCAATCACGTAGGCACCACCCTCCTTGAGGCCGCGGGCCTGCGGAAAGATCGGTGCCACGCCCAGACCGCCGCCCACGCACACCACCTTCTTGGCGTGGCTGATCGGACTGGGTATGCCCATCGGGCCGACCATGCCGTAGAGCGAAGTGCCAACCTTGCACTCCTGCTGCATTTGTCTGGTTGTTTTGCCGACCGCCTGGATCACCAGCGTGATGGTGCCTTTCTTGGCGTCGAAGTCGGCAATGGTGAGGGGGATGCGCTCGCCTGTTTCATTGAGCATGACGATTACGAATTGCCCCGGTTTGGCGGCTTTCGCCATCATCGGGTGGCGTACTTCGAGCAAGTAGGTGACGTCAGAGAAATCTTCGCGTGTCACGATCTCAAAATTGGACATTGCATTCGCCTTCATATCGAGCCAGCATGCGCCGACTAAGCCATTGGGATATTCTGGTATCTATCTGCACTCGCCACGACCCACCGACTTTGTTGCCACCGACAGGACGGCGCCAGTATCTTCGCTATGGACAAGATATGTTTTGATCCACATCAAACGGGGTACAGTGAAGGAATAGCGTTAACCCGATGCCCGCTGGCTGGTGTGAGCATGGCCGCAAAACCAAGGATGATCATGACCGACGAACTTACTGTTGCTGCTGCGCAAGAAGCTGGCGCCTTGCGCAGGAGCCCGCGCATGCCGGTGCTATTTCTGGGGCACGGCAGCCCCATGAACGCGATAGAAGACAACGCCTACCGCCGTAGCTGGCAGGCGCTGGGCGGAGAATTTGGTGGCAAGTGGCCGACGCCGCAACTCATCCTGTGTGTTTCCGCCCACTGGCTTACCCAGGGCTGGTGGCTGACCGGCATGGCCCAGCCGAAAACGATTCATGATTTTGGCGGCTTCCCGAAAGCGCTGTTCGAGCAGCAATATCCGGCGCCGGGATTTCCCGCGGCGGCACGGGAGATAAGTGAGCTGGTGCGGCAACCCGGCAGCGCCCGGCCCTTGTCACTGGACTTGCAGGACTGGGGCCTTGACCATGGTGCCTGGGCGGTCTTGAAGCCGATGTTCCCGCAAGCGACGATTCCGGTGCTGCAACTCAGCATGGATTACAGCCGTCCGCCCAGCGAGCACTATGCCTTGGGCCAGCAACTCAAGGTCTTGCGCGAGCGTGGCGTGTTGATCGTGGGCAGTGGCAACGTGGTGCACAACCTGCGCACCCTGCAGATGGGCACACCGTCGCATCAGGCCTATGACTGGGCGCTTGAATTCGACCAGAGCATTGCCCGCTATTTGCAGCAGGGTGACTTTGCTGCGTTACAAGATTTTCAAAAGCTTGGGGCTGTGGCACAACAGGCGCATCCCAGCCATGAGCATCTTTTGCCCCTGCTGTACTGTGCCGGTGCCGTGGCTGCCGATGAAGTGCCGCAGTTTTTCAACGCCAGTTTTCAGGCCGCATCGATCTCCATGCGCTCAGTGCTGTGGCCCTGATTACTTTGCGCTGCCGGCCTTCAGAACGCCCCGCACCAGGTTGCGGCTGTGGGCGCCAAAATTGCCCATCAATTCGGCCGTGATGCTGTCCAGTTTGGCCCGCTTGGCGCCGTCCTGCTTGCCGAGTTCGGCCACCAGATTGATGCTTGATTCCTTCACGCCAAAATCGAAGGCCGGGTCTGACACATAGCCTGGCGGCAAGGTGTCCACCAGGATCTCGGTGAGCCGGGTGCCAAGGTCATGCGACTGGCGGCTCACCACGTCGCGGGCATACAAGTCCGACCAGGCCGGGTAGCTGCTGTCCTTGTCGCTGTTGCGCAGCGTCTTCTCGATGCCGGTCTCGGCTTTGGCCTGCGACGCGTTGTAGAGCATTTGGTTCTCGTACCTTTCAAGTGCCAGGTGGCGGTTCGACAGCAGCACAATCATCTGGTCTTTCATTTTGGGGAAGCCGGCCATTGCCAGCAGGTTGATGCCAATCAGCTTGAGCGATGCGTTGCCCGGCGACAGGCTGGCATGGTAAGGCTGCGTCAAGTCCTCAACGTAGTGCAGTGCCAGGCCGGTAAAGCGCCAGCCCCAATAGGCATGGCCGGTGCGGAAGGCCAGCGCCGCCAGGCTGCTGTACTGGTGTATGCGCAGCAGCGGAAAAGTCTTTTTGACGAAGGGCGCCGCCAGGTAAATGATGCGGTCCTCGTGGTAGAAGCCCATGTGAAAAGGCGCCTGGGTCGAGAAGTAGAGCGCCGGGTTGCCAAACGGCAGCGTCTCGAAGCCGTAGATCTTGCCCCACTCCGAGGGGCTGTCCGACCACAGGTTGATGTCCAGACCGTAGTCCGGTTCGTCCGTCGCCGAAGCCAGCACCGCCAGCGGCGCCGCGCTGTCGCCAGCCTTCAGGGCGACAAAGCGGTAGTTTGAATTGGCTTGCTCGGGCAGTGTGTCGACGGCTGTGTGCGCCAGCAGTTTGGCCGGGTCGGGCGCGGCGCTCCACGGATCGGGCTGAAAGTAGAGGGCGAACTTGCTATTGGGCGCGACCCGCAGCGCCATCAAAAATGCCAGCCGCCTAGCCTCGTCGGTCTGCCCCGGATCGGCCTTGAAGGCCAGCTTGGCGGGACGCGGCGGGTAAACCTCCAGATTGCTCTTGGCCCAGGTTTCCTGAATCGCCAGCAAGGCCTCGATTGAATTCTCCTGCGCCTTCAGAAAGGCTTCCAGGGGCTCCACCGGCACCGGTGCCGCATTGGCTACCGCGGGCATCTTCTCGAACGCGCGGTAGGCGGCATAGGTGTGGTTGCTCCATGCCAGAGCATGGCCCGCTGTCAGCCCGAGGGCGCCGACCAAGACCCAAGCGAATCGTTTCAACATCTGATGGTTTCCTGAAAACGTGTACTCATCATAGCGAAATGCCCACTTCGCCTGGACCGCAACACAATGCCCTCCGGGTCGTCCAATGACGCCAGGCAGGCAGGCAGTCGCCGCAACCGCTGCTTGCTGCTGCGGCTCAACCAGAGTAGAGTCGCGCCGACAAGAACCAGATGACGATCCCGCTGCGTCGGGCAAGCTCCGGGTAACGATTCGATACTGGCGAGGAAATCCCCCAAGTGTGAACCCAAGCTCACCGGTGCGCCGTGCCAGCGGGCCTATCGATGACACAATGGCAATCAGTGATGAAACGCTTTCTCCTGCCGGCGGCTGTGGTATTGGCGACCGTAACCGCGCTGCTTGTTCTCGCGCCGCGATGGAACGTGAATCCTGGCTGGTCGACGGATCGGCGCGTGGTCACGGTGGGACTTTACGAGAACGCTCCCAAGGTCTATAGCGCCGAAAATGGTAGGCCGGCCGGCCTGTTTGTCGAATTGCTGAATGAGATGGCGCACGTCGAAGGCTGGCAGTTGCGCTATGTGCGCTGTGCCTGGTCGAGTTGCCTTGAGCAGTTGGCGCAGGGGCAACTCGACCTGATGCCCGATGTGGCCTTCTCCACCGAGCGAGCCCAGCGCTACGACTTCCACACGGTCTCGGTCGCCAGCAGTTGGTCGCAGGTCTACAGCAACCCGCGAGTCAAGGTGATGTCCCTGTCCGATCTGGGCGAGAAGCGGGTTGCGGTCCTGCAAGGAGGCATCCAGCAAGCGTTCTTCGCCGACTTGATGGCCGGCAGCTTCTACCGTTATCAGCCCGTGCCGGTGCCGTCGCTGGAGCAGGGCTACGCCGCCGTGGTGGCCGGCGAGGCCGATGCGGTGGTGACCAACAGTTTCTTCGCCGCACGCAACGGTGGCAAATACAAGTTGCACGAGACGCCCATTGTTTTTCAGCCCAGCAATCTGTATTTCGCCACAGCCAAAGGCCGCAACGCCGACCTGTTGGAGCGGATCGACGCGCACCTGACAGCCTGGCGACGCGATGCAAATTCCGTTTATTTTGACGCCTTGCATCGCGCCATGGCGGCGCCCCCGGAACTGCTGGTGCCGCGCTGGGTGCAGTGGTCACTGGTGGTTTTGGCTGCCGGCCTGCTGCTGCTGATAGCGGCCAGCCTGTTGCTGCGCCGACAGGTTGAGCTGCGCACCCGAGCCTTGTCGGCAACCACGCGCGAACTGGAGGCGGAGCGCGCCAACCTGGAACAACAGGTCGCGGCGCGCACGGCGGAGCTGCGCTTGGCCAAGGATGAAGCGGAACGCCTGACGCAGGTCAAAAGCGAATTTCTGGCCAACATGAGCCACGAGATCCGTACACCGATGAATGCCGTGCTGGGCATGCTCTACCTGGCCTTGAAGGACGACATGCCGGCGGCCTTGCGCAACCGGCTCGGCAAGGCCCAGGCAGCGGCGCATTCGCTGCTGGGCATCATCAACGACATTCTTGATTTTTCAAAGATAGAGGCTGGCAAGCTGGCTCTGGAGCAGGTCGAATTTGGCCTCGATGCAGTGCTGGAGCAACTGGCTGACGCAGTGGGTTTCCAATCGGAGCACAAAGGCATCGAATTCCTTATTCGCTACGACCCGGCGATCCCGCCGCAGTTGATCGGTGACCCCTTGCGCCTGGGGCAAATCCTGCTCAACTTGTGCGGCAACGCGGTGAAGTTCACCGAGCATGGTCAGATCGAACTGGCGCTTCGATCTCTCCACGCCAGCGAAACGGAGGTCACCCTTCAGGTCAGCGTGCGCGATTCCGGCATCGGCATGACGCCGGAGGTGCAACAAAAGCTGTTTCAGAAATTCACCCAAGCCGACCAGACCACCACCCGGCGTTTTGGCGGTACCGGGCTGGGACTGGCGATCAGCAAGAATCTGGCCCAAATGATGGGCGGGCGCATCTGGGTCGAGGACTCGCAGCCCGGCCAAGGCACCACCATGTGCTTCACGCTGCGCCTGCAGATTGCCGGCAAGGCAAGGGCTCGCCAGCGCGAGTTGGTCGAACAGGCCGGCCCACTGCTCAAGGGTATCCGTGTGCTGGTGGTGGACGACAACCAGGTGTCGCTGGAAATTCTGGCTGAGATGCTGCGTTTCTTCCAGCTCGACGTCGGCACCGCAGCGAACGGACCGGCTGCGCTGGCGGCGCTGCAATCTGCAGTTGTCCACCCGTATGACCTGGTGCTGATGGACTGGCGCATGCCCGGCATGAACGGCGACGAGGTCACCCAGCGCATCCACGGCGATGCCGCCATCCCGCGCCAGCCCAAGGTGATCATGATCACCGCCTACGGTCGGGAAGACGTGATGCGGCTGGCCCAGCAGGCGGGGGTGGATGGGTTTCTCATCAAGCCGGTGTCGCCCTCGGCCCTGCTTGACAGCATTCTCTCGGTGCTGGGGCGCGGGCGTATTTTTGGCACGAAAGATCCACACAGCGCCGGCAAGCCCCAGCTGGCCACCAGCGGCCAACTGGCCGGCGCGCGTCTGCTGCTGGTCGAGGACAACGACATCAATCGTGAATTTGCCACCGAATTGCTGCGCAGCGAAGGGATTGAGATCGACGAGGCGAAGAATGGCCAGGAGGCGGTTGAGATGGTGCAGCAACAGGACTACGACGGCGTGCTGATGGACATCCAGATGCCGGTGATGGATGGTCTGGAGGCGGCGCGGCGGATTCGGGCACTGGCACAAACCCCTGGCGGCGAGCGTTTTGCCGCTTTGCCCATCATTGCCATGACCGCGCTGGCGATGGCGCAAGATGCCGAGAAAAGCCGCGCCGCCGGCATGAGCGATCATGTGACCAAGCCGATCGCGCCGGACCGGCTCATGAGCACGCTGACCAAGTGGCTGCAACTGCCTGCCGGACGTCTCAAGCGGCTTGCCGGCGCGGCCGCGTCGGGTACGCCGCAGACCGGCGATCTTCCACCCGACCTGCTGGCGCTGACCAGCCTGGACGCGCTGGAGGGCGTGCGCCGCATCGGTGGCAAGGCCGAAGCCTATCGCAAGCAACTGCGGCGTTTTCGCGAGCACTACCCGGATGCCATTGGCCAATTGCGGCGGCTGACGGCGCAGCAGGGAGTGGCGCGGGCCGAAGAATACTGCCATGCATTGAAAGGCGTGACCGGCAACATCGGCGCGCACGCTCTCTATGAAAAAGTCGCTGCCATCGACGACCAGCTCAAGCAGGGCCGGCTGCCCGACGCCGCCGAGCTGGACCAGGCACGGGCGCTGTTGCAGCAGGTGATGCAGGAAATCGATACGCTGGCCAGCGGCGCGGTGCCAGCTCCGGTGCCTGCGGCCGGTCTGCTCAGCGCGCAAGCCAGGGGTGAACTGCTGACGCGGCTGGGACAGGCGCTGGAGAACGATCTGGGGGCGGCCGAGTCGCTGCTGGGGCAACTGCGTGCCGGGGTGGCCGGCAGCCCGCTTGAAAAAGACATCAATGCCCTGGCCGAACTGGTTGACGTGTTCGACATCGATGCGGCGCAGGCGCAATTGAAGAGACTGCAAAGTCCGGAACCGGGAGCCAGGCCATGAACCAGCACGCCAGTGAGAAGACGGATGTCCGTCCACGCATTCTGATCGTCGACGATGTGCACGAAAACCTGCACGCGCTGATGAACATCCTGCGCGATCAGTATGCGATCTCCGCCGCCACCAGCGGCGAAAAAGCGCTGGAACTGGCGCGTCGCCCGCCTCAGCCCGACTTGATTTTGCTTGACATCAAAATGCCCGGCATGGATGGCTACTCGGTTCTCTCGGCTTTGAAGATCGATCCGGTCACCGCTGAAATTCCGGTGATTTTCGTTACCGCGCTGGCCGAGGCCGCCGACGAGGCGCGCGGCTTCGCGCTGGGCGTCGCCGACTACGTCACCAAGCCGGTGAATCCCGATCTGATCAAGGCGCGCGTGCGCAGCCAGCTCGAGTTGAAGCGCTACCGCCAGCATCCTGTGATGTTCGATATCGCCGGGCATGCCGATCCGACGCATCCACCGTCGCTGCTGGTGGTTGACGACGTTCCGGAAAATATCCATGAACTGCTGGACGCGCTGAAAGACCGGTACCGCATCATGGTCGCCAACAGTGGCGCCAAGGCGCTTGAGATCGTGCGGGGCGCCACGCCGCCCGATCTGATTCTGCTTGATATCGTGATGCCCGAGATGGACGGCTACGAGGTTTGCCGTCGCATCAAGGCGCTGCCAGCGGGCAATCGCATCCCCATCATCTTTGTCAGTGTGGTGGATGGGGCGCAGGAAAAAGTCAGGGGCTTTGACCTCGGTGCGGCCGACTACATCACCAAACCTTTTGATATCAACGAAGTGCATGCGCGCATCCGCACCCACCTGGAGCTTTCGCGACTGCATCGCTTTCTTGAAGACCTGGTGGCGCAGCGTACCGCCATGCTGCAGATCAGCGAGGAGAAATTCCGTATCCTGGCCCATAGAGACCCGCTTACCGGCCTGCCTAACCGCGTGTTTTTTGCCGAATTGCTGGCCCACACCATCCTGCACGCCGAACGCAGCAATACCCAGTTCGCCCTGCTGGATCTGGACATCGACAATTTCGCCACCATCAACGAAAGCCTCGGCCACGGCATAGGCGACCAGTTGCTGATCGAGGTCGGCCGGCGGCTGCAAAGCCTGTTGCCGGAAAGCGATGCCATCGCCCGCATCGCCGGCGACGAGTTCAACATCATCCTTGACCACAGCGAAGGCATGCCCTGGGTCGACCTGACGGTGCAACGCATGATGGATGCTTTGGCCGAGCCCTTCGTTCTGGCCGGCAAAAGCATCTACGTCGGCGCCAGCATCGGCATTGCGCTCTTTCCCGCGGACGGCAATACGGCCGAAGTGCTGCAAAGCAGCACCGATGCTGCCTTGCATCAGGCCAAGGCCGAGGGGCGGGGCATGCTGCGTTTCTTTTCGCCCGAGATGACGAGCCGGGCCAGAGCCAGGCTGGCGCTCGATGCCGAGCTGCGCCGCGCCCTGGAGCAGCAGGAGTTGCGGCTTTTTTACCAGCCCCAGGTAGACCTGGTCAGCGGTGAAATCGTCGGTCTGGAAGCGCTGGTGCGCTGGCAGCATCCGGAGCGTGGCCTGATTGCGCCCTGCGAGTTCATACCGCTGGCCGAGGAGAGCGGTTTGGTGGTCAAGCTGGGCGACTGGGTGCTGCGCGAAGGCTGTCGCCAGATCAAACTGTGGATTGACCTCGGGCGGGCTCCGCGCCAGACCGCGGTCAATGTCTCGGCGGTTCAGTTGAGCCGGGGGCATCTGGTCGAATCGGTCAAGGAGGCCTTGCGCGCCAGCGGCATCCCGCCCGAAAGTCTGGAACTTGAAATCACCGAGAGTTTTTTGATGTTGAACCGCGATCAGGCGATCCAGTCGCTGGCGGAACTCAGAGGCCTGGGGGTCCGCCTGTCGATCGATGACTTCGGCACCGGCTATTCCTCGCTGGCCTATTTGCAGCAACTCGAGGTGCACAAGCTGAAGGTCGACATCTCCTTTGTGCATGACATCACCCGCAATGCCGGCAACGCCTCCATCGTCAAGGCCATCATCGCGCTGGGGCACAGTCTGGGACTCGAAGTCATAGCCGAAGGCGTGGAAGATCCTGGTCAGGCCGACTACCTGCGTTCGCTGCAATGTGACGTGATGCAGGGCTACCTCGTCAGCCGGCCCCTGCCGGCCGAGGAAATGACCCGCTTCCTGTTGGCGTTTCGGCCGCAGCAGATGGCCGTCGAAGACAAAGCCAGGCCGGGCCGATGGACGCTGGAGCTGGCGCCCAGTGATTCGTCGATGGCGATGCAGATCAACCTTTTGTCGGATACCCCGTGATCTCCTGAATATCCCGGTACAAGGGTTGCAGCCGCTGGTACATGCGGCAGTAAACGCGGCGGTAGAGTTGCTCGTAGGTATGGGCGTGTTCCGGCTCGGGCACAAAGACCTGGCCGATGCGCGTCATCTGCGCCACAGCGGTGGCGAAGTCGGGTTGCAACTTCAGTGCCACGGCAGCCAGAATGGCGGCGCCCAGGCCGCTGGTCTCGTACAAATGGGGTCGCTCGCTGGGCAGGTTGAAAACGTTGGCGGTGATCTGCAGGGCGGCATCGCTTTGCGAACCACCACCCGACACACGCACCCGCGTGATGCGTTGACCGCCCCGTTTTTCGATCCGTTCCTTGCCCTCGCGCAAAGCGTAGGCCAGGCCTTCCAGAATGGCGCGGTACAGATGGGCACGGGTGTGCACGTCGCCAAAACCGATCACGGCGCCTTTGGCCTCGGGGCCCGGCACCTTGATGCCGGGGTTCCAGAACGGTTGCAGCAGCAAGCCTTGCGCGCCTGGTGGCACGGTGTTGACCAGGGCATCAAACAGGCTCTCCGGTGTGACGCCGCGTTGCCAGGCGGTCTGCTGCTCGTGCAAGCCAAACTGTTCCTTGAACCAGCTCACCATCCAGAAACCCCGTGTGATCTGGATCTCGGTGTTGTAGTGGCCCGGCAGGGCGGCCTGATAAGGCGGAATGAAAGGTGTCGCTTCCAGGTAGCGTGGCGTGGTGGTGTTGATGGTGGCGGCCGTGCCATAGGACAGGCAGGCGATGTCGGGCGTCAGGCACCCGGCGCCAATCACTTCGCAGGCCTTGTCGGCGGCCCCTGCAATCACTGGCAGCCCTTGCGGAATACCGCTGTCCGCGGCGGCCTGGGCGCTGACCTGGCCGATCAAGGTGCCGGCCGGCACCAGCTCGGGCAGCATGGCGGCGGTGATGGGCAAGGCTTGCCATTTCCAGTCGTGCCTGGCGGCCCAGCAACCCTTTTTGTAATCGAACGGGAGATAGCCCACCTGGGCTGCCACCGAATCGACAAAACGGCCGGTAAAGCGGTAGTTCAGGTAGCCCGAGAGCAGCAGGAATTTGTCGGTTCTGGCCCATAGCTCCGGTTGGTGCTGGGCAATCCAGTTGGCCTCGGCTTCGTGCTGAAAGAAGCGCACGGTCTGGCGCATGCCGATGGCGCGAAAGGCGGCATCCCACCACCACGCCAGCGGCGGAATTTTGTCGGCGCGACGCTGGTCCAGCCAGATCATGGCGGGTCGCAGGGGCCCGCCTTGCCGGTCCAGCGCGATGGTGGTACCGCGTTGCGTGGTAATGACCATCCCGGCAATGGCACTCTTGGGTACCGCCGTTGTGGCCCACAAGCGTTGACAGGCCTGACACAGGTATTGCCAGAACAGCTGGGGGTCGTTCTCCATCCAACCCGGCTCGGGTGACTGGTAGCTGTCAATCGCTACCTGCGCCTTGTCGACCAGATTGCCGTTCAAGTCGAAGAGCAGGGCGCGCACGCTCTGGGTCCCGTTGTCGATGGCCAGCAGGTAGGTTTTGCTCATGGTGTTTGATAGTGTGCCGCAATCAGCGCGCGGTAGCGCCGAACTTCTGCTTCCCACTGGGCGGCGTCCCAGTCCAGGTACGGCTCGCAATCGGTGCGGATGCGCGCCAGGTGGTCGAGTCCGCCACGCGGCAGCAAAATGCCCAGCCGGGTGCGGCGCAGCAATAAATCATCCAGATGCAGCACCGCCTCGTAACGCACCGCCAGCACCAGTTCCAGCCACAAGGTGTCGGTGCCAGGGATGGTTTGCAGTTGAGCGTCCGTCGCGCCGGCACAAAGCTCGCCAGCCCGATAACCATAGCGTGCTGCCAGTCGATGCCGTTGTGCCGGGCTCCAGCGTGGGTTGAGTTCACCGACCGGGCTGAAGAGGGCGCCGTTGTCGCGCACAAAAGGCTTGCCGACATGCTTTGCTGCCAGCGCCAGCGCGTCTTGCGCCATCAACCGAAAGGTGGTGAGTTTGCCACCGGCCAAGGTGACCAGACCCGATTCGTCCAGCACCACATGATCGCGCGCAGCCTTGGAGGCGGAGCCGGTGCCGTCGTCGACCACCGGCCGCACACCGGCGTAGCAGGCGCTGATGTCTAATACCTTGAGCAAGATTGCGGGGAACTGGTCGTTCACCGCTTCCAGCAGGTAAGCCACTTCCGCCGGGGTGATGCTGGCTTCCAGGTCCAGCTCCTGCTGGTGATCCAGATCGGTGGTGCCTATCAGCGTGGCGCCTTCCCAAGGGTAGAGGAACACCGGTCGGCCGTCGCGCGGGTGCATCAGGCTGACCGCCTGTGCCACCGGCAAGCGCCAGAACGGCACCACCAGGTGGCTGCCACGCAGCGGGCGCAGCATCGGTTTGCCGCCTACAGCGCCACGCAGCCGGTCGGCCCAGGCGCCACTGGCGTTGACCACGGCCTTGGCGCGCAAGCGGTACTGTCGACCGTTTGTCACATCCTGCACGCTAAGGCCTGAGACACGGCCGGCGTCCAGCTGCAGCTCAAGTGCGGTCAGGTAATTCAAAACCGTGGCGCCGTCGCGCCGCGCTTCCGACAACACGCGCCAGACCAGCCGCGCGTCGTCGGTCTTGGCGTCCTGGAACAGCAGGGCGCCGCGCAGGCCGGGCGGTGCCAGGCCCGGCACCAGCGTCCGGGTGGTGGCGAGGTCGGCCCAGCGCTGGCTGCGCTGCCGGGCCATCAGGTCGTAAATCACCAATCCGAGTTGAAACAGCCAGCGGCCCGGCTTGCGGCCCGCGCAATTGGCAAACAGGAAGCTTTGCGGTGCTATCAACTCCGGCGCCTCGCGCAGCAAACGTTCCCGTTCGCGTACCGAGTGCCAGGTGGTCTTGACATCGCCTTCCTTCAGGTAGCGCAGGCCACCGTGCACCAGCTTGGAAGAGCGGCTGGAGGTGCCCCAGGCAAAGTCACGCTGCTCGATCAACAGCACGGTCCAACCCTGGCGCGCCGCTTGCTGTGCTACCCCGGCGCCGCTGATGCCACCCCCAATCACCACCAGGTCCCAGCTTCGGGCCTCAAGCTGCGCCAGCGCCCCGGCGCGATTGGTGGCGGGGTCTAGCTGGCCCACGGTCCACCGTCTTGCAGCAGCTTGCCGGGATTCATGATTTTCTGTGGGTCGAAGTGGCGGCACAAGCCGGCCAGCGTGGCCATGCCCAGCGGCCCTTTTTCGTCTTTCAGATGGGTCGCGTGGTCACGCCCGACGCCATGCTGGTGGCTCACTGTGCCGCCATGCGCGGCGATAGTGGCTGCCACCGCCGCCTTGAGGCACTGCCAGCGCTCCAGGTTGGGCGCAAAACCGCCGGCCGCGGTGGCCCAGACAAACTGCGAATAAATGCTGCTGCCCTGCGGGTAGACGTGCGACAGGTGCGTGAAGGCGTGAACCGGCTCGTCGTAGCACGCAAACACATCGCGCGCGGTCTGCTCCATCGCCAGCATCAACGGCTTCACCTGCGGCCAGTCGACGGCCGTCTCGATGGTGTCGGCGCAGTAGCCTTGGTCCCACAGCGTATTGCGCAGGTAAGGGCCTTTGAAGCGGTTGGCGGCCCATTTGCTGCCCATGGCGGGCCCGATATAGACGCCGCCGTGGCGCGCCAGCAGGCGCCGCGCCTCGCGCAAGGTTTGGCGAGCTGTGCGCTGGTCGGCCGTGACGCCCAGCATCAGCATGCACTGGCCATCGCCGCAGCCGCGCCAGCTCAAGTAGCGCTGCAACCAGCCGATCAAGCGCGCGTGGCCAGCCAGCGTCAGGTTGGTTTCGGTCTCGATGCCATTGGACAGGCGCAGCATGCTCAAGGGCAGTTTGCGCTGCACCAGTTCGCGCACGGCCGCTTCGGCGGCGTCCCAGTGCGGGAAGAAGAGGGCGTGAAAACTCTCGTGTTCGGGCAGCGGCGAGACCCGCAGCGTGGCCTCGGTCAGAATGCCAAAGCGGCCTTCCGAACCCAATACCAGCTCGCGCAAATCGGGTCCGGCACTGGCCGCGGGAAGCGTTGGAATGGTGAGGGTTCCGACCGGCGTCTCCAGCCGGCCGCCGGCAAACAACTGCTCAATGCGGCCATAGCGCAATGACTGCTGGCCGCTGGAGCGTGTCACCACCCAGCCGCCGACCGTCGAGTATTCAAACGATTGCGGAAAATGCCCCAAGGTGTAACCTTGTGCGCGCAACTGCGCCTCGACCAGCGGCCCCGCCGTGCCGGCGCCAAAGGTCGCCAACTGGCTGGTCGTGTCCAGGTGCAGCAAGCGGTTCATGCGGCTCAGGTTGATGGACAGGATCGGGCGCTGGCTGATCGGGCAGTCCAGATGCCCGGCCACGCTGGTGCCGCCGGCAAAGGGAATCACGATCCAGTTGTGCGTCTGCGCCAGGTCCAACAATTCGCGTACCTGCTCGGTGGATTCGACAAAGGCGACGCCATCGGGGACCGGGGGCAGGGCGCCAAAGCGCTTGCGAATCCAGTCGCCAAAACTCTCGCCCAGGGCCATGGCAAAGCGCGTCGAGGGGTCGGTCTGGATCAGTGGGTGGGGCGGCAGGCGTGACGCCGCAATGCGTGCCACGATCGCATCGCGCGTGGCGTCAAGCCCCGGCCGTCCAGGCCCGAGACGCGCTGCCAGCATGGCCAGCGCACCCTCGGTGAGCGTCATAGCGGTGGCATCATCGCCCCATCCATTCCATCGTCGCATCAGCTACTCCCTCGCATTAGGCTGAATGGTCAGCCAGGGCCAGCGTGCCTGGTAGTCCCGACATTTGGGCTCGAACAGGGCGCCGTGGTCCAGCGTCGGGTTCGGGCGCAGGACGCCATGGTACAGGTCGTTCAGCCCATGCGGGGCGTAGACCTCGAACCCGTCGCCGGCCGGATCGCTCCTGGCGCGTATGCCGACGCTGGTGCAGGCGACCAGAAATCGGTCTATGCCCTCGCGGGAACTCCCAAGCGCCGTGTAGGGCCGGCCGAAATAGTCCTGGTACCAGGTGTGCACACGGGCCTGGTTCTTGATTTCCAGAGGCACGCCAAGATCGGCGAAGAGCAGGGCGGCGCGCTGGTTCACGCGTTCTTCGGCGGCGGCAGACAAATCGCTGTCGTCAAAGTAAAAGATATCGTAGTCCCGGATGCCCGCTTCGGCGGCATGGCCCGAGCGCAAGTTCCAGACGGTTTGAAACAGACAGCCCGCCACCAGCCAGGTGTCGGGCAGCTTCAGACCGCCCAAGCGTTGCAGGATGGCGCGGTTGAAGCGGTTCTGAAGAACGTCGGCGATAAAGCCGTCAGTCCCGGCCGGCATCTGCAACGGCTGTTGACGCAGAGCGGGCCGGCGCGCAGGACTATTGGTGCGAAGAACCCGTCAAAGGACCTTGGCAATGGCCGCGCACACGTGAGCTATGTTCTTGCTGTTCAGCGCCGCCACGCACATGCGCCCGGTGTCGGTGCCGTAGACGCCGAACTCGTTGCGCAGGCGCACCATCTGGTCTTTGCTCAGGCCGGAGTAGCTGAACATGCCGATCTGGCGCGTGATGAAACTCATGTCCTGCTTGACACCGGCGGCCTTCAGGCCGTCCACCAGCTTCTGGCGCATCGCCTTGATGCGAGTGCGCATCTCGCCCAGTTCCTGCTCCCACAAGGCGCGCAACTGCGGGTCGCTCAGCACCGCTGCCACGATGGCGCCGCCGTGGGTCGGCGGATTGCTGTAGTTGGTGCGGATCACGATCTTGAGTTGGCTGAGCACGCGGCCCGCCTCTTCCTTGTTCTCGCACAGTACGCTCAAGGCGCCGACGCGCTCGCCGTACAGGCTGAAACTCTTGCTGAATGAGGTGGAGACAAAAAATGTCAAACCGGCAGCCACAAATTTCTGCACCACCGCGCCGTCCTCGGCCAGGCCATTGGCAAAGCCCTGATACGCCATGTCCAGGAAAGCGACCAATTTATGGGCTTTGACGACCGCCACCACCTGGTCCCACTGCGCCGGCGTGATGTCGTAACCGGTCGGGTTGTGGCAGCAGGCGTGCAGCACCACCACGGTGCCGGGCGCGGCGGCATTCAGGTCGGCCAGCATGCCTTCGAAGTTGAGGTCGCGCGTCTGCGCGTCGTAGTAGCGGTAGGACTCGACCTTGAAACCGGCATTGGTAAACAGGGCGCGGTGATTCTCCCAGCTTGGGTCGCTGATCAGCACCTTGGCGTTCGGGTTGAGATGCTTGAGAAAATCGGCGCCGACCTTGAGGCCGCCGGTACCGCCCAGCGCTTGTATGGTCGCCACCCGGCCCGTTTTGACGGCTTCGCTGTCGGCACCAAAGACCAGGGCTTTGACGGCGCCGTCATACGCCACAATGCCATCGATTGGCAGGTAGCCACGCGCCTTGGGGGCCTCCATCATGGCTTTTTCCGCAGCCTGCACGCACTTGAGCAGTGGCAGCTTGCCCATGTCGTCGTAATAGACACCGACGCCCAGATTGACTTTGGCCGGGTTGGTGTCGGCGGCAAATTGCTCGTTCAAACCCAAAATCGGGTCGCGTGGGGCCATTTCGACAGCGGAGAAGAGAGACATGGAACAGATTCCTTCAGGGTTGAGATCAGAGGGGCCGCCTCTGTGGAAGAGTTCGGCGCAGGGGTTCGACGACAGTCCCGATTTTAGGCAATCCCGAACCAGGGGCCTTGTTCCCAGTCAAACTATGAAGGTTTTCACCGATCATGAAACCTGGGCGGTGTTGCTCCTTCCAGCAGGGTAAGCCTGCTGGCCAACCGGGTGCCGGCCATGACAGCGGCGCAAGTGCCTATTGAAACCGATACGATGCAAGGTTCGCCCGATTATTCAATATCAATTCCAATGTCCCTTCCCACCCCGACAGCGCCAGCAGATCCCGAGCCGGAACGCCACGGCACTTTTGTCCATTTTCCGGATTCGCCATTCGAGCTCTACCAGCCCTACCCGCCGGCCGGCGATCAGCCCGAGGCCATCGACAAGCTGGTTGAGGGCGTCAGGGACGGCGAGGTATTCCAGACCTTGCTGGGCGTCACCGGCTCCGGCAAGACCTTCACCATGGCCAATGTGATCGCCCGGCTGGGCCGCCCGGCCATCGTGTTTGCGCCCAACAAGACGCTGGCGGCGCAGCTTTACAGCGAGTTCCGCGAGTTCTTTCCGAAGAACGCGGTGGAGTATTTCGTCAGCTACTACGATTACTACCAGCCCGAGGCCTACGTGCCGCAGCGCGACCTTTTCATCGAGAAGGATTCGGCCATCAACGAGCACATCGAGCAGATGCGGCTCAGTTGCACCAAGAGCGTGCTGGAGCGCCGCGATGTGGTGATCGTGGCCTCGGTCTCGGCCATTTACGGTATCGGCCAGCCCGAGGCCTATCACAAGATGGTGATGACCTTGCGCGCCGGCGACAAGCTGGGCCAGCGCGACCTGATCGCCCAGTTGGTGCGCATGCAGTACCAGCGCAACGACATCGATTTTTCGCGCGGCAAGTTCCGGGTCCGCGGCGACACGATAGACGTCTTTCCGGCCGAGCACAGCGAGATGGCGCTTCGCATTGAGCTGTTTGACGAGGAGATCGAGTCGTTGCAGCTGTTTGATCCGCTGACCGGACGCATCCGGCAGAAGATCCCGCGCTTCACCGTGTACCCCAGCAGCCACTACGTGACTCCGCGCGAGCAGGTGCTGGCGGCGGTGGAGAGCATCAAGGCGGAGCTGTCCGAGCGGGTCAAGGAATTTGTCAGCCAGGGCAAGCTGGTGGAAGCGCAGCGCATCGAGCAGCGCACCCGCTTCGATCTGGAGATGCTGAGCGAAGTGGGGCACTGCAAGGGCATCGAGAACTACAGCCGCCACCTCAGCGGCGCCGCTCCCGGTGAGCCGCCCGCCACCCTGACCGATTACCTGCCCAAGGACGCGCTGATGTTTCTGGACGAAAGCCATGTGCTGATCGGCCAGTTCGGCGGCATGTACAACGGGGACCGTTCGCGCAAGACCACCCTGGTGGAATATGGCTTTCGCCTGCCCAGCGCGCTGGACAACCGGCCGCTCAAGTTCGAGGAGTTCGAGGCCCGGATGCGCCAGGCGGTGCTGGTCTCGGCAACGCCCGGGCAGTGGGAAAAAGACCATTCCGGTCAAGTGGTGGAGCAACTGGTGCGCCCGACCGGCCTGGTGGACCCCGAAGTGGAGGTGCGCCCCGCCAGCAGTCAGGTCGACGACGTGCTGCAGGAAATCCGCATCCGGGTGGAGAAGAACGAGCGGGTGCTGATTACCACGCTGACCAAGCGCATGGCCGAGCAGTTGACCGACTATTTGAGCGACAACGGCGTCAAGGTGCGCTACCTGCACAGCGACGTCGATACCGTGGAGCGGGTGGAAATCCTGCGCGATCTGCGGCTGGGCACCTTCGACGTGCTGGTGGGAATCAACCTGTTGCGCGAAGGCCTGGACATCCCGGAGGTCTCGCTGGTGGCGATTCTGGACGCCGACAAGGAGGGCTTTTTGCGCTCCGAGCGTTCGCTGATCCAGACCATTGGTCGGGCCGCGCGCAACCTGGAAGGCCGGGCGATTCTGTACGCCGACAAGGTGACGGACTCGATGCAGCGGGCGATCGGCGAAACCCAGCGGCGGCGCGTCAAGCAGGTGGCGTACAACCTGGCGCATGGCATCACGCCGCGCTCCATCGTCAAGCAGGTCAGGGACTTGATTGACGGGGTTTACAGCGAAAAAGCCGGCAAGGAAGCGGAAAAGCTGGAACGCGACGCCTTGCAGCGGGCGCAGGTGGAGGAGATGAGCGAAAAAGACATTTCGCGGGAAATCAAGCGGCTGGAAAAACTCATGCTGGAGCACGCGCGCAACCTGGAGTTTGAAAAAGCGGCGCGGGTGCGCGACCAACTGGGCATTCTGAAAGAGCAGGCTTTCGGTGCGGCTGGAAGCGATAACGTGCTTACTTGAGCAAATTGCTGGGTTTATTGCTATACTTGACTCCGTTAGTCAACCAAATTTTGGATAAAACCTTGAGGGCAGGCCTGTAGCGCTGTCCCCAACTGATTAGGAGTAGGCGATGCGACTCACCACCAAAGGCCGTTTTGCGGTCACCGCGATGATTGATCTGGGTTTGCGTCAGAGCAGCGGCCCGGTGACCTTGGCTGCCATCAGCCAGCGCCAGCAGATTTCGCTGTCCTATCTGGAGCAGTTGTTCGGCAAGCTGCGCCGCCATGGGCTGGTCGAATCGACCCGTGGCCCTGGTGGCGGCTATACCCTGGCGCGCAATCCGGCCGAGATCACGATCGCCGAGATCATCACCTCGGTGGACGAACCGATAGACGCCACCCATTGCGGCGGCAAGGAAAATTGCCTGGGCGAAGGCGATCGCTGCATGACGCACGACCTGTGGGCCGCCCTGAACCTGCGCATGGTCGAATTTCTGGACTCCGTGACTTTGCAGAAGTTGGTCGACGATCAACTGGCCAAGGGCTTGCGGGTGGAGGATAAGCCGACGCTCAAGCGCGCCATCTTCAACATGCCGACGGTCAGGCCCAGCCACGTGAACGCGCCGAATTCCGTTTTTGCCCTGGGCAATGCGTTTTCCGAGCCCTGAACCGAGCCGATGGATAATCAACTTCCAACTATGCAGTAGCAGCCAAGCCGTCATGGACACCACTCCCCATTTCCCGATTTACATGGATTACAGCGCCACCAACCCCTGCGATGAGCGGGTCGTGGAGGCCATGATTCCCTGGTTGCGCCAGCATTTTGGCAATCCGGCATCGCGCAGCCATGCCTGGGGCTGGGAGGCGGAAGCGGCGGTTGAAAAAGCCCGTGAACAGGTGGCGGCCCTGATCGGCGCCGACGTGCGCGAGATTGTCTGGACCTCCGGCGCGACCGAATCCGACAACCTGGCGCTCAAGGGTGCCGCGGGCTTTTATAAGACCCGGGGCAAGCACATCATCACGGTCAAGACCGAGCACAAAGCGGTGCTCGATACCTGCCGCGAACTCGAACGCCAGGGCTTTGAGGTGACTTATCTGGATGTGCAACCGGATGGTTTGCTTGATCTGGAAGTCTTCAAGGCCGCAATCCGCCCGGATACCATTTTGGCCAGCGTCATGTTCGTCAACAACGAAATCGGCGTGATTCAGGACATTGCCGCGATCGGGACCATTTGCCGCCAGAAAGGCGTTATTTTCCATGTCGATGCGGCGCAGGCGACCGGCCGGGTGGATATCGACTTGAGCCAGTTGCCGGTCGACTTGATGAGTCTGACTTCGCACAAGACCTATGGTCCCAAGGGCATAGGCGCCTTGTTTGTGCGGCGCAAGCCGCGCGTGCGCATCGAGGCGCAAATGCACGGTGGCGGTCATGAGCGCGGCATGCGTTCCGGCACCCTGCCAACGCACCAGATCGTCGGCATGGGCGAGGCCTACCGGATTGCCAAGGCGGAAATGGCGCAGGAGAACCTGCGCATCCGGGCGCTGCACGACCGCATGCTGGCGGGCTTGCAGGGCATCGAGCAGGTGTTCATCAACGGCCACCTGGAGCAACGCGTGCCGCATAACCTGAACATGAGCTTCAACTATGTGGAGGGCGAGTCCCTGATCATGGGCATCAAGGGGCTGGCGGTGTCGAGCGGCTCGGCCTGCACCTCGGCTTCCCTGGAGCCCAGCTATGTGCTGCGCGCCCTGGGGCGCAGTGACGAGTTGGCGCACAGCAGCTTGCGCATGACGATAGGCCGCTGGACCACGGAGGCGGAAATTGATTACGCCGTTGACACCATCAAGGTCAACGTCGCCAGACTGCGCGAGTTGAGCCCGCTATGGGATATGTACAAGGAAGGCATTGATATTTCGACGATCCAGTGGGCCGCGCATTAACTGAACTGTCGGCGCGGGCCTGACCCGCAATCCATGGATGCCGGGCCAGGCCCGGCATGACCGACGGGATCAAGTCCGGCAAGCTAAACAGAAGGAAACGATATGGCATATTCTGAAAAAGTTGTAGACCACTACGAGCACCCGCGCAACGTGGGTTCATTCGACAAGGGTGATGAGTCTGTCGGCACCGGCATGGTGGGCGCGCCGGCCTGCGGCGACGTCATGAAGTTGCAGATCAAGGTCAATTCCGAGACCGGGGTGATCGAGGACGCGCGCTTCAAGACCTACGGTTGTGGCTCGGCCATTGCGTCCTCGTCCCTGGTGACCGAGTGGGTCAAGGGCAAGACCCTGGAGCAGGCGGCGGCGCTGAAGAACAGCGAAATCGCCGAAGAGCTGGCCTTGCCACCGGTCAAAATTCATTGTTCCATCCTGGCCGAAGACGCGATCAAGGCCGCGGTGAACGACTATCGGCAAAAACATTTGTAAAACCTTGTGGGACAGACCACGCTTCAAGCCCTGTCCTCAACCCCCTCTATACGATCATGGCTGTTACCCTGACTGAAGCTGCTGCCCGGCACGTCACCCGTTACCTCAGCAAACGGGGCAAAGGAGTGGGCGTGCGCTTGGGCGTGAAGACCACCGGCTGCTCCGGCCTGGCTTACAAACTGGAGTATGTGGACGCGATCGAGCCGGAAGACATGGTCTTTGAAGGCCATGGCGTCAAGGTGCTGGTCGAGCCCAAGAGTTTTGCCTACCTCGATGGCACCGAACTCGATTTTGTGCGTGAAGGTCTGAACGAAGGCTTCAAGTTCAATAACCCGCGAGAACGTGATCGCTGCGGCTGCGGCGAGTCGTTTCGGGTGTGAATCTGCAATCGAACGATTTCGAACTGTTTGGTCTTGCACCCCAATTTGCGCAAGACCGCTCGGCCATTGATGCGCGTTGGAAAGACCTGCAACGCGAAGCCCATCCCGACAAATTCGCCACCCGGGGCGCGGCGGCGCAGCGCGTGGCAATGCAGTGGTCGGTGCGCATCAACGAGGCTTACCAGCGGCTCAAGGACGGCTTGAAACGTGCCGCCTATCTGTGCGAGCTGCATGGCGAGCCGGTCAACGCCGAGAACAACACGGCCATGGCGACAGACTTCTTGCTACAGCAAATGCAGTGGCGAGAGGCGTTGGAAGAGGCGCGTGGCGCCGCCGAACTGGAGCAGTTGTCAGTACAGGTTGCGTCAGCCAGGCGTGAAGCACTGGAAAAATGCGAGCGCCTGCTGGATCAGCAGCAAGACTACCGAGGCGCGGTGCAAGAGGTACGCGCGCTGATGTTCATAGAACGCTTCGCCAGCGACGTTGAAGCCGGTCTGGATCGGCTGGATGCCGCGGACAGGGGACAATAGTCCCCGGATTTCGAAAAAACAAACATGGCACTGCTGCAAATTTCAGAACCCGGTCAGTCCCCCAATCCGCACCAGCGGCGGATTGCGGTGGGCATCGACCTGGGTACCACCCACTCGCTGGTGGCCTCCGTTCGCCACGGTGTGGCCGAATGCCTGCCGGACCAGCAGGGCCGCGTCATTTTGCCGTCGGTGGTCCGCTACCTCGCCGGCGGCGGTCGTCAAATCGGTTTTGAGGCCCGGACGGCACAATCGCAGGACCCGGAGAACACCATCGCCTCGGTCAAACGTTTCATGGGGCGCAGCCTCGCGGATGTGGCGGGTTCCGGCAAGCTGCCCTACCATTTTGTGGCGCACCCCGGCATGCTCGGTCTGCAAACGGTGCAGGGTGAAAAATCGCCGGTCGAAGTGAGCGCCGATATTCTGGCCACTTTGCGTTACCGGGCAGAGGACACTTTTGGCGAGGATCTGTTTGGTGCCGTCATCACGGTGCCGGCTTATTTTGACGATGCCCAGCGCCAGGCGACCAAGGATGCCGCACAGCTGGCGGGCCTGAAAGTGCTTCGGCTCATCAACGAGCCGACGGCGGCGGCCATTGCCTACGGACTGGACAACGCCAGCGAAGGCGTTTATGCGATCTACGATCTGGGCGGCGGCACCTTCGACATCTCGATTTTGCGGCTCACCAAAGGAGTCTTTGAAGTCCTTGCCACCGGCGGCGACTCGGCCCTGGGCGGCGACGATTACGACCGTGCGCTGGCCGATTGGGTGATGGCGCAAGCCGGCGTGCAGGCCAGGACGCCGCAGGACAAGGCGATTGCCATCATCGCGGCACGCGCCTGCAAGGAGGAGTTGTCGGCGGCGCATTGCGCCGCCTGTCATGCCTGCATCGGCGGCGAGAACGTGAAATTTGAGGTGGTGAACGAACAGTTCGAAAAACTCACGGCGCAACTGACGCAGCGCACCATGAGCGCGGTGCGCAAAGCCTTGCGCGATGCCCACCTGGAGAAGGACGATGTCAAAGGCGTGGTGATGGTGGGCGGCTCCACCCGGATGCCGCAAATCCGGCAGGCGGTCGCCAACTTCTTTGGCCGTGCGCCGCTCACCGACTTGAATCCCGACGAGGTCGTGGCGCTGGGCGCGGCGATCCAGGCCAACCAACTGGCCGGCAACAACGCCGGCGGCGATTTGCTGCTGCTGGACGTGATTCCGCTGTCGCTGGGCATAGAGACCATGGGCGGTCTGGTGGAGCGCATCGTGCCGCGCAACGAAACCATCCCGACCGCCAAGGCGCAGGACTTCACGACTTACAAGGATGGCCAAACGGCCCTGGCCTTGCATGTGGTGCAGGGCGAGCGCGATCTGGTGGCGGATTGCCGCAGTCTGGCGCGCTTCGAGCTGCGCGGCATTCCGCCGATGGCGGCGGGGGCGGCGCGCATCCGCGTCACCTTCACGGTGGACGCGGACGGCCTCCTGAACGTCAGTGCCAGGGAGCAGATCAGCGGCGTGCAAGCGCAGATCGACGTCAAGCCCTCTTACGGTCTGGCTGACGATCAGATTGCCAGGATGCTGCAGGACAGTTTCGCGACGGCCGAGGCCGACATGAAAACCCGGGCCCTGGTGGAAGCGCGGGTCGACGCCGATCGCATGCTGCTGGCGACGCGCAGTGCGCTGGCGCTGGATGGCGATTTGCTGTCGCTGGCCGAGCGTGCCGCCATCGATGGCTTGATGGCGGCGCTGGGCAGCGCGCAAGCGCTGACGGATACGGCGTCGATTGAAGCTGCCACGCAGGCGCTGGCCAAAGGGACCGAGGCGTTTGCCGCGCTGCGCATGAACCGGGGCATTCAAAAAGCCTTGGCCGGCAAAAACATCGAGACGGTCTGAGCCCGAGCCACTGGAACACACATGCCCACCATCAAAATACTGCCGCACCCGGAATACTGCCCGCAGGGCGCCGAAATATCGGCACCGGCCGGCACCTCGATTTGCGAAGCCCTGCTGGACAACCACATCAGCATCGAACACGCCTGCGACATGAGTTGTGCCTGTACCACCTGCCACGTCATCGTGCGCGAGGGCTTTGCTTCCCTGAACCAGGTCGATGAAAACGAGGAAGATTTACTGGACCGGGCCTGGGGCCTGGAGCCGCATTCGCGTTTGAGCTGCCAGGCCTATCTGGCGCAAGAAAATGTGGTGGTCGAGATACCCAAATACTCCATCAACCACGCCAAAGAGAATCACTGATCCATGCGTCAAATTTTTCTGGATACCGAGACCACCGGCTTGTATGCCGACAACGGGGACCGTATTGTCGAAATTGGTTGTGTCGAGTTATTGAACCGCAAACTGACCGGCAACAACAAGCATTTTTATCTCAATCCCGGGCGCGATAGCCACGAGGAAGCACTCAAGGTGCATGGACTCAGCAGCGAATTCTTAAGCGACAAGCCGGCTTTCGAGGTGGTGGCGGACGATCTGCTGGAGTACCTGCGGGGCGCTGAAATCATCATCCATAACGCGCCGTTCGACGTCGGTTTCCTGAACCGGGAACTGGCGCTGCTGGGTCGCCCCCTGTTCCAGGAATTCGTGCTCAGCGTGACCGACACGCTGGTCATGGCCAAGGAAATGTTTCCCGGCAAGCGCAATTCGCTCGATGCGCTGTGCGCGCGCCTGGGGGTTGACAATTCCGGGCGCACCCTGCACGGGGCACTGCTGGATGCCGAATTGCTGGCCGAGGTCTACATCAACCTGACGCGCGGCCAGGAAACGCTGCAGATCGATGTCGGGTCGGTCCAAAGCGCAGGTCCCAGTGTTGTGTCGGTTGACCTGCGGTCCTACGAGTTGCCGGTGCTGTGCGCCAACGAGCAGGAGATCGCCGCCCATGACGAGGTCCTCCAGCAACTCGATAAAGCCAGCGGTGGCAAAACGGTATGGCGTTTATCGGCCTGAAAATAAGGCATAATCCAACGCTTTCCTGAAACGAATTCAGGGCGGTTAGCTCAGGGGTAGAGCACTGCATTCACACTGCAGGGGTCGCAAGTTCGAAACTTGCACTGCCCACCATCAATTGGTGACTAAGAAAAGCCCGCAAGTCTTGGCGACTGCGGGCTTTTTTGACGAGGGTGAGTCATGGATCAGGTCGACTGCGTTGTCATCGGCGCCGGTGTCGTCGGGCTGGCGGTGGCGCGCGCGCTGGCGCTTCATGGGCGCGAAGTCATGGTGCTGGAAGCGGCCGCTGCCATCGGCACCGGGACCAGTTCGCGCAACAGCGAAGTGATTCACGCCGGCATCTATTACGCCCCAGGCTCTCTCAAGGCACGTCTGTGCGTGGCGGGCAAGCGCATGCTGTACGACTACTGCGTCGAGCGCGGCATTGGCCACCGGCGTTGCGGCAAGCTGCTGGTGGCAACGGCGCCGGAGCAGTTACCGCAGTTGCAAGGCATCGTGGCACGGGCCGTCGCCAATGGCGTCCATGATCTGGAACGGCTGAGCGCCGCGCAAGCCCGCGCCATGGAGCCGGCCCTGTCCTGCGAGGCGGCACTCTACTCACCCAGCACCGGCATTGTCGACAGCCACGCCCTGATGCTGGCCTTGCAAGGTGATGTCGAGAACGCCGCCGGCATGGTGGTCGTCAATGCACCGGTGCAACAAGCCAGGTGCACCCCATCTGCCATTGAGGTGACGACCCAGGACGGCACCCGCCTGCTGGCCAAAACAGTGGTCAACGCGGCTGGCTTGCAGGCACCTGCGCTGGCATCCCGCTTCCAGGGACTCGACCCGCGCCATGTGCCGCGGGCCTATTTTGCCAAGGGCAACTACTTCACCCTGGCCGGGCGTGCGCCGTTTTCGCGCCTGATCTATCCGGTGCCGCAAGCGGCCGGTCTGGGCGTGCACCTGACGCTGGACCTGGGCGGTCAGGCCAAGTTCGGGCCGGATGTGGAGTGGGTGGCTTCGGCCGACGATCTGACAGTGGACGCGGCGCGCGGTGACGCGTTTTACGCCGAGGTGCGCAAGTACTGGCCTGCGCTTCAGGATGGCGCCTTGCTGGCGGGCTATGCCGGCATCCGCCCCAAGATTCACGCACCCGACGAGGCGGCCTGTGACTTCATGATCCAGGGACCGACCGAGCACGGCGTGCCGGGTCTGGTCAACCTGTTTGGCATCGAATCGCCGGGCCTGACCAGCGCGCTGGCGATTGGCGAAATGGTGGCCGAATTGCTTGAGCGCAGATAGACCTCGGGCGCACCACGAACGCAGCTATTTCCGATACGCCTTGATCGCCAGCGCTGCATGCTTGACGAGTTGCGGCCCCTGGTAAATCAGCCCCGTGTAGATCTGCACCAGATCGGCACCGGCCCTGATTTTGCTGACGGCATCTTCGGCGCTCATGATGCCGCCCACGCCGATGATGGGGAAGTCCGGTCCCAGCGCGCTGCGCAGTTGCGTGATGACGCGGTTACTCAGGGCCAGCAGCGGGGCGCCTGACAGTCCGCCGCTCTCCTGGGCGTGTGCTTGTCCCCGCACCGCGTCGCGGCTGAGGGTGGTGTTGGTGGCGATCACGCCGTCCATGCCGTGGCGTTTCAGCGCGTCGGCAATCGCACCGACTTGGGGCCGATCCAGGTCCGGCGCGATTTTGAGGAACAAGGGTCTGCGCTTGCCATGCTGCCGGGTCAGTATTTCGCGGCGTTGGGCCAGGGCACCCAATAGGCCGTCAAGCGCTGCGTCACCTTGCAGCGAGCGCAAGTTTCGGGTGTTGGGGCTGGAGATGTTGATGCTGACATAGTCGGCGTAAGGGTAGACGCCGTCCAGGCCGGTCAGATAGTCGTCGGTGGCGCGTTCTATCGGCGTGGCGGCGTTCTTGCCGATGTTGAGTCCCAACAGCATGGGTGCTGCTGTCGGGGCCGCTCCCGATTTGAGCGCAGCGGCGCCCTGGCGCTGCCGGTACAGGGCCGAGCGTTTGACGTTGGCTATGAAAGCGTCCAGCCCTTCATTGTTGAAGCCGAACCGGTTGATCAGGGCGTGCGCCTGGGGCAGGCGAAACAGGCGCGGCTTCGGGTTACCGTCTTGCGCCAAGGGGGTGACGGTGCCGACTTCGACAAAACCGAAACCGATGGCGCCGAAGCCGTCGATGCAGCGTGCGTTCTTGTCCAGCCCGGCGGCCAGCCCGACCCGGTTCGGAAAGCTCAAACCGGCCAACTCAATGGGGTCGCTGACCCGCTGCGCGCCATACGCCCATTGCAGCGGGGTGCCTTGCGTGCCGGCCAGGGCATGGATCGTCAACTCGTGCGCCGTCTCCGGATCCAGGCTAAATAAAAACCGGCGGGCGAGGGTGTAGGGGACCAGAGACATTGGATAATTCCTGCAAAGTATTTTTCTAACCCAGCCGATTTTCCCAGATGACCTCTACCCAGCCCCCCGCAAGCGCCGCGATGTCGCAAGACGAACTCAAAACCCTGGTCGGGCAAGCTGCCCTGAGCTTCATCGTGCCGGGTGAGATTGTCGGTGTCGGCTCCGGCTCCACCGTCAACAAGTTCATTGCCGCACTGGCTTCCATGAAAGATCAAATCAGGGGTGCGGTGTCGAGTTCGCTGGCCAGTACCGAGCGTCTGCGGGCCTTGGGCATTCAAGTCTTCGACTCGAACGAGGTTGATCGCTTGTCGGTCTACATCGATGGCGCGGACGAGATCGACCACCAGGGCCATATGATCAAGGGCGGCGGTGCGGCACTGACGCGCGAGAAGATCGTGGCCGCCCTGTCAAGCAAATTTGTCTGCATCGTGGACGAATCGAAACTGGTTCAGACGCTGGGCAAGTTTCCGCTGCCGGTGGAAATCATCCCCATGGCCCGGCGGCGCATAACGCAGCAGTTCGAGGCGCTCGGTGGACGGGTCCAGGTGCGCCTGAAAGGCGGTCAGCCCCTGGTCACCGACAACGGCCAGATCATCCTGGATGTGAGCGGCTTGCAGATTGCCGATCCGCGCGCTTTCGAATTGGAGATCAGTCAGTGGCCAGGGGTCGTGACGGTGGGCGTCTTTGCCTTCCAGAAGGCCCAGGTCTGCCTGTTGGGCACCGCCAGCGGCGTCAAGACCATGACTTTCTGAAGCCTTGCGAGACAGACCAAGGCTACAGGAGCGAAGCGAGTGAGCTTGCTCTGTCCCCAACACGAAACGGGATGTCGGAGCCCACCTTGCGGGACAGATCTTTAGCTCTGTCCCCAACCGTTCAGAATCTGATACCGGCTGGATTGGCCGGGGTGGTGGCCGGAGGCTGGTTGGTTTCCACCGGCGCCGGCTGCGCCGGTGCTTCATCCGGCTTGGCGGCCGGGGCCGCTTTTTGCAGCACCACCAGCGGTGTGGCTGGGGGCGCGCGGTAACCGGCGGGCAACAGCGACGTCTTCGGGTATCCCGCAGCGTCCAGAAACTGGGTCCACTCGGAATCGGAAAAACCCTTGATCTGCTGGCTGCCGATGGTCAACAAGGGCAGCGAACTGGCACCGCTGATGCGCTGTAGCGCTTCGGAATCCTCGGTCGTTGTCACAGTTCTTTCTGAAAACGGAATACCGCGCCGGCTCAGCAGTTCGCGGCCCAGGGCACAGGGTGAACAGCCGTCCGATGTGTACAGCGTCACCGGGAATTTGCCGGCGACCTGGCGCAACTCCAGAGGCAACACGGCCGCCGCCGGGCTCATCGGTCGGCCCCCGGCCCCCAAGACCGTGGCATTGTCGGCCACCGTCGGCGGCTTGTCCGAGAAGGTGACGCGTCCATCCGCGCCCACGATACGGTAGATGGTCTGGGCTGGCGCTGGGCCAGTCAGCAGCAGCGTGGCAATAGCCACGGCCGCAGCCAGGGCGGCCTTGACGGCGAGGCTGGCTGACCTGCCGGGATGGCTTGCGATTTTCAAATTGAACCTCTTCACTTTTGTCCGGCCATGCCTTGATGTCGCAACAAGGCATCCAGCGTGGGCTCCCGCCCACGAAAAGCCTTGAACGACTCCATGGCCGGGCGACTGCCACCCGCTTCCAGAATGGCGTGCCGGTATTTTCTACCGGTTTGCACATTCGGTAAACCTTCTTTACCCATTGTTTCCTCAAAGGCGGCATAGGCATCGGCACTCAGCACTTCAGCCCATTTGTAGCTGTAATAACCGGCCGCATAACCACCGGCAAAAATATGGCTGAAGGTGTGCGCGCTGCGGCTCCACGTCGGTGCTGGCAGCACCGCCACTTCGGAGCGAACCTGGGTCAACAGAGGCATCAGGTCCAACGCCGGATCGTGGACCGTATGCAGCAGCATGTCGAACAGCGAAAACTCGATTTGGCGCAGGGTTTGCAGGCCACTCTGGAAGTTCTTGGCGGCCAGCATTTTGTCGAACAACGCGCGCGGCAGCGGCTCTCCGGTGTCCACATGCGCCGTCATGTGGCGCAGCACGTCCCATTCCCAGCAGAAGTTCTCCATGAACTGGCTAGGCAACTCCACCGCGTCCCACTCGACGCCGTTGATGCCCGACACGTCGCGCTCGCTCACTTGCGTCAGCAGGATGTGCAGGCCGTGGCCAAATTCGTGAAACAAGGTGATGACATCGTCATGCGTCAGCAAGGCCGGCTTGCCGTCCACGCCTTCGGCAAAGTTGCACACCAGATGCGCCACCGGCGTCTGCAATTGCTGCGTATCCGGGCGCAGCCAGCGGGTGCGTACGTCGTCCGCCCAGGCGCCACCGCGTTTGCCGGTGCGGGCCGATGGATCGAGGTAGAACTGTCCCACCAGAACGCCGGCGCGCTCTATCCGGTAGAACTCGACACCAGGGTTCCAGGCCGGGGCACTGTCTTGCCGGATGCTGACGTCGAACAAGGTTTCGACGATCTTGAACAAGCCGGCCAACACCTTGGGCGCCGTGAAATACTGTTTCACTTCCTGCTCGCTGAAGGCGTAACGGGCCTCCTTCAGTTTTTCGCTCACATAAGGCCAGTCCCAGGGCTGCGGGTCGGGCAGTTCCAGATGCTGCGCGGCATAGGCGCGCAGATCAGCCAGGTCCTGCTCGGCGAAGGGCCGCGCCCGGCTCGCCAGATCACGCAGAAAGGTGATCACATGCTGCGGCGACTGGGCCATTTTGGGTACCAACGAGAGCTCGCCAAAGTTGCGGTAACCCAGTAACGTGGCTTCTTCCAGACGCAAGGACAGCAGTTCGCTCATCAAGGCCGAGTTGTCGAACTTCGTGTTCTCGGCGTCGGCCTGATCGGAGGCGCGCGTGACGTAGGCGCGGTACAACTTCTGGCGCAGGGTGCTGCTGTCGGCAAACTGCATCACCGGCAGGTAGCAGGGCATTTTGAGCGTCAGCTTGTAGCCTTCCTTGCCTTCCGCCTGGGCCAGGGCCAGGGCGGTTTGCTGGACGTCGTGCGGCACACCAGTCAACTCCGAGGCAGCGGCGTAGTAGGCGAAAGCGTCGGTCGCATCGAGTGCGTTCTCACTGAACTTCTGGCTCAAATCGGCCTGGCGTTCCTGAATGGCGGCAAAGCGCTCGCGCTGGGCGCCCACCAGTTCGGCGCCGCCCAGCACAAAATTGCGGATGGCATTTTTGTGCGCCTGGCGTTGTTCCAGGTTCAGAGTCGACGGATCGATGGCCTTGTATTTGGCATACAGCCGCTCGTCAGCGCCCAGGCGGGTGGAAAACTCGGTCACCCTGGGCAAGGCTTCGTTGTACGCGGCACGCAACTCGGGCGTGTCGGCGACGCTGTTCAAGTGGCTCACCGCGTTCCAGGCACGCCCCAACTTTTCGGTGGCGACGTCCAGTACGCCGGCAATAGCGCTCCAGCGCGCTGGAAATTCGACGGCGGTGACGGTCTCCAGCGCGGCGCTGGCGTCCAGTAACAACTGGTCAACGGCGCTGGCCACGTGTTCGGGCTTGATTTGGTCAAAAAGTGGCAGATCGTCGAAGCAGAGCAGGGGATTGGTCATGGATCAGAATTTGTGGGGCAGAGCCGGTTCTAGCAAGGTCTTTAGGTGGTGGTGCGTTCGGCGGCTTCAAGGGTGTTGACCAGCAGCATGGTGATGGTCATGGGGCCGACACCACCGGGCACCGGGGTAATGAAGCTGGCCACCTCTTTCACGCCGGCAAAGTCCACATCGCCACACAGTTTCCCTTCATCGTTGCGGTTCATGCCGACGTCGATCACGATGGCACCGGGCTTGACCATGTCGGCCGTCACCACATTGCGCTTGCCCACGGCGGCCACGATGACGTCGGCCTGGCGCGTGTGGTGGCCCATGTCTTGGGTGGCGCTGTGGCAGATGGTGACCGTCGCATTGGCTTGCAGCAGCAACAGCGCCATCGGCTTGCCGACCGTGTTGCTGCGGCCTATCACCACCGCGTGCTTGCCGCGCAAATCGGTGCCGGTGCTCTCTATCATCTTCATGCAGCCATAAGGCGTGCAGGGCCGAAAACCGGGTGCCCCGGTCATCAATTCGCCAGCGCTCAGGGTGGCGTAGCCGTCGACGTCCTTGGTGACGGAAATGGCCTCGATCACCTTGTGCGGGTTGATGTGCTTGGGCAGGGGCATCTGGACCAGAATGCCGTGCACCGTGGGATCGGCATTGAGCGCCGCGATGCGCGCCAGCAGAGCCGCTTCGGACAGACTGGCATCGTATTTTTCAAATACCGAGCGCACGCCGGTATCGGCACAGCCCTTGACCTTGTTGCGCACATAAACGGCGCTGGCGGGGTCCTCGCCGACCAGGATAACGGCCAGTCCGGGTGTCACGCCGCGCGCCTTGAGTGCCAGGACGCGGCGGCCGACGTCGGCGCGAAGTTGCGCCGAGAGGGCGATGCCATCGATGATCCGGCCGTATTTTTGAGTTGTCATGATTGCTGTTCCATAAGTAAAAACGCCCGCTGGTCTGGTCGGGCGGGCGTCGGTGGCGTTAAACCTGAGACATTGCGGGACAGACCAAGAATTACGTCGAAATTTTGCGCTGTCCTCAATTGATTGGATGGTTCAAGCTTTCGCGGTTTGTCCCAAGGCAATTTTAAGAAGATCGGCCACGGTGTTGGCGTTGAGCTTTTCCATGATGTTGGCGCGGTGCGCCTCCACCGTTTTGATGCTGATGCCAAGGTCGTCGGCAATCTGTTTGTTCAGGCGCCCGGCCACGATGCGCTCCAGCACCTGCGCTTCGCGCAGTGTCAGGCGTGCCATCAGGGCGCCCCGGTTGGCGGCACTCTGGTGCTCGGCGAAAGTGTCCTTGGCCTGGTCCAGCATGCGCTCCACCAGCGCCACCAGTTGATCTTCCTTGAACGGCTTCTGGATAAAGTCCATGGCGCCCTTCTTCATCGTGTCAACCGCCATCGGCACGTCGCCATGGCCGGTGATGAAGACAATGGGTAGCGGTGAGCGGGCCTCGATCAGGCGGTTCTGCAACTCCAGGCCGGTCATGCCGCCCATCCGGATGTCGACAATCAGGCAAGCGACCTCACGCGCGTCGTAACGGCTTAAAAATGACTCTGCGGACTCAAAGCAGCGAACCCGGTATTCCTTGCCCTCCAGCAGCCATTGAAGCGAATCGCGTACCGCCTCATCGTCATCGACCACGTAAATCGTGCCCTTTTTCGGTATCAAACTCATGCTTTATCCCGGCTTTACCCTGGCGTCCTTGGTTGTTTGAGCGGTGCCGACGGTCGGCAGGGATTCCGTCACCGGAATCCAGAACGAGAAACAGCACCCCGTTACCTGGGCGCCATTGTAGATGTTCTCGGCTTTCATCCGACCCAGGTGCGATTCTACGATTGAGCGGCACAGACTCAGGCCGATACCCATGCCGTCAGCCTTGGTGGAATAAAAGGATTCATAGAGCCGCGCCATCACTTCCGGCGCCAGTCCCTGGCCGGAATCGATGACCATGAACTCGACCGCCGGCTTGTCGTTGACCTGGGTCGGCACCACCCGCAACCTGACGCTGCGTTGCGCCGTCGGTCGTTGCGCCGAGTCGATCGAATCGGCCGCATTTTTCAGCAGGTTGACCAGCACCTGTTCGATCAGAATCGGGTCCACCAGCAAGGCCGGTATGCGGGGCGCCACATAGTGGGTCAGCCGTACATTGCGGCGGCGCATTTCTATTTCGGCCAGTTCAAGCGCTTCGTCCACCATGGCGGCGACCTCCGACAGCGAGCGATTGGGCTCGCTGCGTTTGACGAAGGAGCGAATGCGCTGAATGATCTGACCGGCGCGCTGCGCCTGTTTGGCGGTTTTTTCCAGCGCGCTGAGTAAATCCTCTTCGCTGATTTGCTGACCCTTGATGCGCGACACCATGCCGTTGCAGTAGTTGTTGATGGCCGTCAGCGGCTGGTTGAGTTCATGCGCGACGCTGGAGGCCATTTCGCCCATGGTGATCAGGCGGCTGGCGGTCTGGGCGCGTTCGGTTTGGGCGGCCGCCTGGGCTTCGGCGATGCGGCGGGCCGTGATGTCGGTGGCGATCACCATTTGCGCCAGGCGGCCGTCGACCCAGCTCAGATAACGGGTGCGTACCTCCAGCCATTTGCCCAGGGCATCCAGATAGACCTCGGAACTCTCGGCTTCGGTATCGGGCAGCGAGTCGGTGGGCAGGCCGGCGAAGGCGTCCACGTTGTCCAGCGATTCGTCGCTGGGCGGGGTCACCGGCACGCCGGCTTCGGCCACCAGTTGCAGATGCCCGCCGGCTTGCGTGCCGAACCACAGGCGGTACAGCTTGTTGGCAAACAGCAGCTCGTCGCTGCCCAGCGGGGCCACCGAGATTGATGCATCGAGTGCTTCGAGTACCGTGGTAAAGCGCTCGTGCGAGGCTGATAACTGGTCCCGAATCCGGTTCGGTTCGGTGATGTCGGTCATCGACGTCATCCAGCCGGTTTGCACGCCATGCGCATCGATCAAGGGCGAGACGTAGAGCCGGGCGTCGAACAGCGTGCCGTTCTTGCGCTTGACGCGGAACTGGATGCCGCTGGCCAGGACTTTGCCGGCCAGTTCTTCTTCCAGCCGGGCGTTCAGCGAATCAAGATCGGCTTCAGGCCAATACGGGAAGGGCGCCGTGCGGCCCACCAGATCGGACTCGTTCCAGCCCGTCATCTGGCAAAAAGCCGCATTCACGTAGGTGATGCGACCTTGCAGATCAAGCGCCCGCATGCCGGTCAACATGGAATTTTCCATGGCTCGGCGGAACACGGTTTCCGACACCAGGGCTTGCTGCGCTTGCATGCGCCGGCGCGTATGGCGCCAGTTGGCGATCAGCATCCAGGCCGTCATGGCGCTCAGTGCCGTTACCAGCCAGAACAGCCCACTGCCGATCACGCCCAAGGAGGTCCGATAGGCCTGGCCGCGTATCACCAGGCCGTTGCCGACCGGCGATACCGGCACCTCATAGACGTTGGCCGGGTTGTCCCACGGCAGCAAGCGGGCCGCCGGGTTGCGCGCCGGGATGCTCATGCCCGCCAGCAAACCGCCCTTGGCGTCATGGAACGAGACTGCATAGCGGGCCGACACCTCAGCCGGCACACCGTAGCGGAACAAGCCGTCGACCGAATATTCGGCCAGCAAAACGCCGGCAAAGCGGGCGCCTTCGCTCAAGGGGATGTGCAGTTGCAGCGTGGCCGAATTGTCCGGTGCGGCGGAGCGCTGCGCGTAGATCGGCTGTTGCAGGTCGCGCGCCAGACTGTAGGCGCTTTCGGTTTCGCCCATATGGAGCGTGCTGCCCACGGTCTTGAGCTGGTTGTTGGACAGGCTGGCGGTGCCGACGCTGGCTTTGATGCGCTTGCGCTCGTCGATCCAGCTCAGGCTTTGCAACTCGGGGTAGCGATTGATCAGGGTCTCGGCCCGGCCCTGGAAATCATCGGCATCGAGCTCGCGATTGGATACCTCGCGAGCCACCCGCATCAACTGCTCCTGGCGTTCCAGCAAGCGCAGACGCAGGCGCTGCTGCGTGTATTCGACGTCGCGCCGGACCGCTTCCTGTTCCCGGTCGATTTCTTCCAGCCGCAAATAGCCGAACGCGGCCACGATGGCCGCCAGAAACAGCAACACCGCGGCCAGCGGCGCCAGCATCGCAAAACGATCCTGCCGTTGCGGCGTCAAGCGGCGCCACCAGCCCTGCAGGCGCGCCAAGGGCGGCAGGTTCATGGGATTGGGCAGGGCGGTTGGACGCGGCAATGGCATGGCCTGAAGTGTAGGGGAGGTACTGCCTGGATGCGTGGACAGCAGACTCGTGGTGCTGAATGTATATCGCATTACAAAATTCAATCGCACGACACGGAATATTTTGGCAAATATGAGAGAATTGCCAAACTGCACTAAATTACGCAAAACCCAGGAGACGAGTATGTCAGCAGTTCCCGAATTCTTTCCCGGCGCCGGCGCGCCTGACGCGGATGTCCAGGAGACCCGTGAGTGGACGGACGCCCTGTCCGCCGTGATCCAGAGCGAGGGGCCGCAGCGCGCCCACTTTCTGCTGGAGCAACTGCTGGAGCACGCGCGCCAGAGCAGCATCGACATGCCGTTTTCGGCCAATACGGCCTACGTCAACACGATTGCCCCGGACCAGGAAGAGCGCTGCCCCGGCAATATCGAAATAGAGGAGCGCTTGCGCGCCTACATGCGCTGGAATGCGATGGCCATGGTGGTCAAGGCCAATCGCCATCATCCGGTCGACGGCGGCGATCTGGGCGGCCACATCGGCTCGTTCGCGTCGCTGGCCCACATGTTTGGCGCCGGTTTCAACCATTTTTGGCACGCCGAGAGCGAAAACCACGGTGGCGACTGCCTCTACATTCAAGGCCATGTGGCACCCGGCGTCTATGCCCGCGCCTATATGGAAGGGCGCCTGACGGAGGAGCAACTGCTCAACTTCCGCCAGGAAGTGGGCGGCAAAGGTCTGTCCAGCTACCCGCACCCCAAGCTGATGCCCGAGTTCTGGCAGTTTCCGACCGTCTCGATGGGCCTGGGGCCGCTGATGGCCATTTACCAGGCGCGCTTCCTGAAGTACCTGCATGCGCGCGGCATTGCCGACACAGCGAACCGCAAGGTCTGGGTCTTTTGCGGCGACGGCGAGATGGACGAGGTCGAAAGCCGCGGCGCCATCGGGCTGGCGGCGCGCGAGAAACTCGACAACCTGATCTTTGTCATCAACTGCAACTTGCAGCGCCTTGACGGCCCGGTGCGCGGCAACGGCAAGATCATCCAGGAACTCGAAGGCGAGTTCCGCGGCGCCGGCTGGAACGTCATCAAGCTGATGTGGGGCAGCGACTGGGACCCCTTGCTGGCGCGCGACAAGGACGGTGCCTTGCGCAAGCTGATGATGGACACGCTGGATGGCGACTACCAGTCCTTCAAGGCCAACGACGGCGCCTACGTACGCCAGCACTTCTTCGGCCGCGACCCGAAGACGCTGGAGATGGTGGCGCACATGAGCGACGACGAGATCTGGGCCTTGCGCCGCGGCGGCCACGACCCGAAGAAGGTCTATGCCGCCTACCACGCCGCCGTCAAGCATGTGGGTCAGCCGACCGTGCTGCTGATCAAGACCGTCAAGGGCTTCGGCATGGGCAAGAGCGGCGAGGGCAAGAACAATGTGCACCAGACCAAGAAGCTGACCGACGAAGACATCAAGATCTTCCGCGACCGCTTCAACATCCCGGTGCCCGACAGCCAGATTGCTGACATCCCGTTTTACAAACCGGCCGACGACACGCCCGAGATGCGTTATCTGCACGAGCGGCGCCAGGCGCTGGGCGGCTACCTGCCGCACCGCCGGACCAAGGCCGACGAGCAATTTACCGTGCCGGCGTTGGAGATCTTCAAGTCGGTGATGGATGCCACGGCGCCCGGCCGCGAGATCTCCACCACGCAGGCTTACGTACGCTTCCTGACCACCTTGCTGCGCGACCAGGCGCTGGGTCCGCGGGTGGTGCCCATCCTGGTTGACGAGGCGCGCACCTTCGGCATGGAAGGGCTGTTCCGGCAGATCGGCATTTACAACCCGGACGGTCAGAAATACACGCCGGTCGACAAAGACCAGGTGATGTACTACCGGGAAGACAAGCAGGGCCAGATTCTGCAAGAGGGCATCAACGAAGCCGGTGGTATGAGCAGCTGGATTGCCGCGGCCACCAGCTACAGCACCAACAACCGCATCATGCTGCCGTTCTACGTCTACTACTCGATGTTCGGCTTCCAGCGCATCGGCGACCTGGCCTGGGCCGCCGGCGACATGCAGGCGCGCGGCTTTCTGCTGGGCGGCACTTCCGGGCGCACCACGCTCAATGGCGAGGGCCTGCAACACGAGGACGGCCACAGCCATATCCTGGCCGGCACCATTCCGAACTGCGTCAGCTACGACCCGACGTTCGCGCACGAGGTCGGCGTCATCCTGCACCATGGCTTGAAGCGCATGGTCGAAAAGCAGGACAACGTGTTTTACTACCTCACGCTGCTGAACGAAAACTACCCCATGCCGGGCTTGATTGCCGGCACCGAAGCGCAGATCATCAAAGGCATGTACCTGTGCAAGGAAGGCGTCAACGCGCTGTTGACGGGTTCCGCCGCGCCGCGTGTGCAGTTGCTGGGCTCCGGCACCATCCTGCGCGAATCGATTGCGGCGCAGGACTTGCTGGCGAAAGACTGGGGAGTCGTGGCCGACGTCTGGAGCTGCCCCAGTTTCAACGAACTGGCGCGTGACGGGCAGGACTGCGAGCGCCACAACCTGCTGCACCCGGAGGCGGCCCCGCGTCTGCCGTTTGTTGCCCAACAGCTGGAAAAACATGCCGGCCCGGTGGTCGCGGCGACCGACTACATCAAGGCTTATGCGGAGCAGATTCGCGCCTTCATTCCGAAAGGGCGCAGCTACAAGGCGCTGGGTACCGATGGTTTCGGCCGCAGCGATTTCAGGTCCAAATTGCGCGAGCATTTCGAGATCAATCGGCACTACATCGTGGTGGCTGCCCTCAAGGCCTTGAGCGAGGACGGCAAGCTGCCGCAGGCCAAAGTGTCGGAAGCGATTCGCCGCTACGGCATTCAGACCAACAAGGTCAATCCACTGAACGCCTGAAAGAACGTCTTCGTCGTGACCGTCATGCCGGGCTCGATCCGGCATCCATGGATTGCGGGGCAGGCCCGCAATGACAGTCTGGCGATCTGCAAATAATGAGGAGATAAGCATGTCTTTTATAGAAATCAAAGTGCCTGACATCGGCGACTTCAAGGATGTCACCGTGATCGAAATCATGGTCAAGCCGGGCGACAGCATCCGGCTGGAACAGTCGCTGGTCACGGTGGAATCCGACAAGGCGGCGATGGAGATTCCGTCCAGCCACGCCGGTGTTTTGAAAGAACTCAAGATCAAGCTGGGCGACAAGGTCAATGTTGGCGACCTGCTGGCGATCGTGGAGGGGGACGCTGCGGCCAGCGCTGTGCCGGCGACTCCCGCGGTGCCGGCCGCCGCACCCGTTGCCGTGGCGGCGCCGGAAGTCGTGGCGACTGCCCCTGCGCCGGCGGCCGCTGTTGCCCCGGCAAGCGCGCTGGCAGCTCCGGCGCTGCCGGCGCACAACCCCAGCGCGCCACAGGGTCAACTGCCGCATGCCTCGCCCTCGGTGCGCAAGTTTGCCCGCGAATTGGGTGTGCCCTTGAACGAGGTCAAGGGCACCGGTCTGAAAGGCCGCATCACCGACGCCGACGTTCAATCCTTCACCCGCTCCGTCATGAGCGGTGCCGTGCAGACGGCGGCGATCGCGGCACAGGGCAAGAGCGCTGCCGCCAGTGATGGCGCCGGTCTGGGGCTGATCCCCTGGCCCGTCGTGGACTTCGCTAAGTTCGGCCCGATAGAGCGCAAGGACCGGCCGCGCATCAAGAAGATCAGCGCCGCCAACCTGCACCGCAACTGGGTCATGATTCCGCACGTCACCAACCATGACGACGCCGACATCACCGATCTGGAAGCCTTCCGCGTCGCCACCAACAAGGAAAACGAAAAGAGCGGCATCAAGGTCACCATGCTGGCCTTTTTGATCAAGGCCTGCGTCGCGGCGCTGAAGAAGTTTCCCGAGTTCAACGCCAGCATCGACGGCGACCAATTGGTGCTCAAGCAGTATTTCCACATCGGCTTTGCCGCCGATACGCCCAACGGTTTGATGGTGCCGGTGATCAAGGACGCCGACAAGAAAGGCATCTTCCAGATCTCGCAGGAGATGAGCGAACTGGCCAAGAAGGCGCGTGATGGCAAGTTGAGTCCGGCCGAGATGTCGGGTGCTGGCTTTACCATCTCCAGCCTGGGTGGCATTGGTGGGCGCTATTTCACGCCCATCATCAACGCGCCCGAGGTGGCGATTCTGGGGGTTTGCAAGTCGACCATGACGCCGGTGTGGGACGGCAAGGCATTCCAGCCGCGGCTGATGTTGCCGCTGAGCTTGAGCTGGGACCATCGCGTCATCGACGGCGCCGGCGCGGCCCGCTTCAACGTTTATCTGAGCCAGATCCTGGGCGATTTCCGTCGCGTCTTGCTCTGAGCCGTGGCAGTCCCAAGGACACTGTCTGTCATGCCGGACTCGAACCGGCATCCATGTATCTTGCGTGAACAGGAATAGCAAAATGTCATTCATAGAAATCAAGGTCCCCGACATCGGTGATTTCGCCGAAGTCACCGTCATCGAACTCATGGTCAAGGTCGGCGACACGGTCAAGCCGGAGCAGAGCCTGATCACCGTGGAGAGCGACAAGGCATCCATGGAAATCCCTTCCAGCCATGGCGGCGTGGTGAAAGAGCTCAAGGTCAAGCTGGGCGACAAGGTGAAAGAAGGTTCTTTGGTCTTGCTGCTTGAAAGCAGCGAGACGAGTTCCTCGTCCGCGCAAGTCGGCTCACCGCCACCCCAACCCTCCGCCTCGCCGGCGGAGAGCTCGAAAGCCCCCGTCGCCGCCGCGGTGTCGACTGCCAGCACGCCGGCCCCTGCCGCCACCACTTTTGCCGGCGCCGCCGATCTGGACTGCGACCTGCTGGTGCTGGGTGCCGGCCCCGGTGGTTACTCCGCGGCCTTCCGTGCCGCTGACCTGGGCCTCAAAGTCGTGCTGGTGGAGCGCTATGCGCAACTCGGTGGGGTCTGCCTGAACGTCGGTTGTATCCCCAGCAAGGCTTTGCTGCATGTTGCGTCGGTGATGGACGAAGTCAGCCACATGGCAGCACTGGGCGTCGATTTCGGGGCGCCCGTGGTCAACGTCGACAAGCTGCGCGGTCACAAGGAAAAAGTCGTCTCCAAGCTCACCGGCGGCTTGGCTGCGATGGCCAAGATGCGCAAGGTGATGGTGCTGCGCGGCTACGGCGCTTTTGTCGGCGCCAACCATGTGCAGGTCGAAGAGACCAGCGGTACGGCACAAGAGAAAACCGGCAAGACGCAAACCATTGCTTTCAAAAACTGCATCATTGCTGCCGGCAGCCAGGCAGTGCGCCTGCCCTTCATGCCGGAAGATCCGCGCGTGGTGGACAGCACCGGCGCGCTGGCCCTGAAGGAAGTTCCCAAGCGCATGTTGATCCTGGGCGGCGGCATCATCGGTCTGGAAATGGGCACCGTCTACAGCACGCTGGGTGCGCGGCTGGACGTGGTCGAAATGCTGGATGGCTTGATGCAGGGTGCCGACCGCGACCTGGTCAAGGTCTGGCAGAAGATGAACGCGCCACGCTTCGACAACATCATGCTCAAAACCAAAACGGTGGGCGCCAAGGCTACGCCCGAAGGCATTGAGGTCACGTTTGCGTCAGCGGAGGAAGGTGGCAAGGCGCCCGCGCCGCAGACCTACGACCTGGTGTTGCAAGCGGTGGGCCGCACGCCCAACGGCAAGAAGATTGCCGCCGACAAGGCGGGCGTCAGCGTGACGGAGCGCGGCTTTATCCCGGTGAACATCCAGATGCGGACCAATGTGCCGCACATCTTCGCCATCGGCGACATCGTCGGCCAGCCGATGCTGGCGCACAAGGCGGTGCACGAGGCGCATGTGGCAGCCGAAGTGATCGCCGGTGAACTGCAAGGCAACAAGGAACTGGCCAGCGCCGCCTTCAACGCCCGCGTCATCCCCAGCGTCGCCTACACCGACCCCGAGGTGGCCTGGGTCGGCCTGACCGAAGACCAGGCCAAGGCGCAAGGCATCAAAGTGAAAAAGGGCTTGTTCCCCTGGGCTGCCTCCGGCCGTGCCATCGCCAACGGCCGCGACGAAGGCTTTACCAAGCTGCTGTTTGACGACAGCGAGGAAGCCCATGGCCACGGCAAGATACTGGGCGGCGGCATTGTCGGCACCCACGCCGGTGACATGATCGGCGAGATTGCGCTGGCGATCGAAATGGGTGCCGATGCGGTGGACATCGGCAAGACCATTCACCCGCACCCGACCTTGGGCGAGAGCATCGGCATGGCGGCGGAAGTGGCGCACGGCAGTTGCACCGATTTGCCACCGGCGCGCAGGTAGACCCTCCAGCCAAGCTTGCCTGCAAAGCCTGAACTTTCATCGGTTCTGGCCGCAAAGCTTGCCGGCCCACAGTCCCGGAGCGGCGAATGTGGACAAGAACACCCTGCACATCGGCACAGTGGCCTTTATTCTTCGGTTTGGCTCCAGCCTGTTGGCGCCGACAGGTCTCCATTGAAAGACTTCAGCAATGCCTTGAATTCGTGAGACTCCAGCAAAATGTGGCGACCTGCCTCAACCAGGAGATGCACGTCAGCTCGCACAATTGACAGTGCGGTAGGAATTTGGAGAAGTGCTGTGCGTTGAAGCAATTCAGGGGCGTCGCGCAGGTTGACGTTGACGACGTAGATTTGCGCGTCAGGCGTGAAGGTGTCAATGTCCTGCGCCGCCGAGTGCTTGAGCTCGCTACGCCACACCTGCGCGGTATCGGTCAGCAAGCCGAGCGTTTCCTGTGTGACGCGGGCGCCGGCGCCAAACAGCAGTGCATCAAAAACTTGTAAGGTGCCAGGAACCTTGTCGCTGGCGTCGATGCGCTCGGACGGGTCACGCTCGGCATTGACGGCAATGATCACCAGCTTTTGAATGGCATTTTTGGATGTGCGACGCGCGGCGTTTCGGATACCGCCGGCGGCCAACGATTGCTCCAGCAAGGTGCGCAGTCCCAGGTTGTCAGCCAGGCCACCATCTACCAAGTGGATGTACGGCCGCGTCTTTGCGTCCAGGTAGGAGCGCTGGCTGTCCCGCAGCAAGCGCACGCGGTAATCGTTAGGCGCTGCACTGTTGAGGCTGTTTGGCGGGCGTGGGCAAACGGCGTTGTAGTTTTTGAGTGTCGTTGGGCTGAGTGCAATGGGCACGGCCGACGATGAGGCCACGGCGAACGACAGCGGCACACTGGCCAGATCCGAGCAGATCAGCTCGAACTGCTCCTGACTGAATACAAAACTGGAGCCCAGTGACAGGTCCGTCGCCGAGATCAACAGGCCGGGGCGGGCTGCCAGATCGCCGAAGGTTTTGCCGTTGAAAAGTTCATCGAGCCGACGCGCCAGCAATTGCGTGCGGCCAAACCAGGGCGAGGACAGTTCGTACAGGGCAGCCGGGCGCAGCACGTTGCCGATCAAGGTGTCCTGGAAGTTTTGGTACAGAAAATCCTTTTCAAAGGCGGGGAAAGTCTGCTGGCCAAAAGCAGCGTAGTAGGCCGCGATGATGCTCCCGCCCGATACCCCGCTAATCACGTCCAGCTCGTCAAGCAGCGCTATGTCGCGGCCATTCCAATGTACCTGGGTTTGCCTCAGCGCATCCAGCACGCCGTAGCCAAACGCGGCTGCGCGCGCGCCGCCGCCCGAGATGGTGATGGCGAACAGCATGGAGCTGTCTTGCTTAACTGGAAGTCCCACGTCCGGGGACATGTTGCTCGCGGTGGGTAGCGCCACATCGGGCGGCAAAGGCAGGTTTTGCCATGGACGCACACTGGAGCAGGCAGTTAGCAGGAGCGCGAGCAACAGGGCGAAGCCGTGGCGCAGCAGTTGCTGTGTCAACATAACACTTCCACCAGTTGGGCCCTCTCGTTCACTACCGCGCCGTGTCGTCGATCGATTCCCAGTCATCATCTTCCGGCGTTGGCCTTGTTGCGAGTAGTCAGGGTTGTAATCAAGCCATCAATGCCTTTGCCATTGATTTCCTGAGCAAACTGGCTGCGATAGGTTTCCACCAGCCACACGCCCATGACGTTCAGGTTGTAAATCTTCCAGCCACCCCCCTCGCCAGAGGTTTTTTCCAGCCGGTAGTCCAACTGAACGGGGTCGCCCCGACCTTTGACCTCGGTGCGAACCACGGTCTCTTTGTCGTCCGGTGCCACACGCAGGGGCTTGACGGCAATGGTCTGGTCACTGACCTGTGTCAACGCGCCAGCATAGGTGCGCAGCAGCAAAATTTTGAACTCCTCCTGCAAACGTTTTTGCTGTTCCGGCGTCGCCTGCCGCCAAGCTGGACCCACGGCAGAGGCCGTCATGCGCTGAAAATTGACGTTGGGCATGATCTTGGCATCTACCAGCGCAGCGATCCGGGATGCGTCCCCGGCATGGATGGCTTTGTCAGTCTTGATGCTGTCGAGTACCTCGGTGAACAGACGTCTGATCAAGGCGTCGGCGGCTTCATCCGCTGCGCGCGCCGGCAGGGCCAGCAGGCTGGACGCGGCCACCAGCAGCGTGGCTAACAGGCGTGCCCATGGGCGACGGTTCATGGTTTGACTCCCTTCTTTTGCAGCGTTGATTTTTCTACCTCATCCCGGTCGGATGCACCACCCCCCAGCGCCTTGTACAAGGTGACCTGGTTCTGCAAATACGCGAGCTTGGTTTGCGCCACGCCCTGCTGGATGGCAAACAGCGAGCGTTGCGCGTCCAGTATGTCCAGGTAGCTGGCAACGCCATTGCGGTAACGCAGGTCGGCCAGACGGAAGCGGTCGGCTTCTGCGTCAAGCTGCACTTGCTGGGCTTGCACCTGCCCGTACAGCGTGGCGCGCCCGGCCAGGGCGTCGGCCACTTCGCGGAAGGCGCTCTGGATCGCTTTTTCGTACTGCGCCACGGCGATGTCGCGGCCCGCGTTGCTGGAGTCCAGATTGGCCTGATTGCGGCCGGCGTCAAAGATCGGCAGCAGCGCCTGCGGCGCCAGCGTCCAGCCCCAGGTGCCGTTCTTGAACAGGCCGGCGAGTTCGTTGCTGGCGCTACCGGCGCTGGCGGTCAGCGAGATGCGCGGGAAGAACGCCGCACGCGCAGCCCCGATGCTGGCATTGGCCGCGATCAACTGCTGCTCCGCCTGGCGGATGTCCGGGCGGCGCGTCAGCAGGTCCGACGGCAGGCCGGCTGGCACTTCGCGAAACACGGGGGCAGTGGCTCCGCCCGTTGGGGTGGCGAGCAGGGCGTCAGGCAGTGGCTGCCCCACCAGCAGGGTGAGCGCATTCACGTCGAGCGCGCGCAGGCGCTGCTGTTGGGCCAGGGTGGCGCGCGCCTGCGCCGTCAGCGATTCGGCCTGACGGAAGTCCAGCGCCGAAGCGGCGCCGTTGTCCAGGCGTAGCTTGGTCAGGCGCAGCGAGTCGTCGCGCGTGACCAGTGTGCGCTGCGTCAGGGCCAGCAATTCGTCGTTGGTCCGCAGGCTCAGCCAGGTGTTGGCCACGGCGGCGATCAGACTGGTCTGCGCCGCCTTGCGCGCCTCATCCGAAGCCAGGTACTGTGCCAGCGCCGATTCCTTCAGGCTGGCGACGCGACCAAAAAAGTCGATCTCCCACGACGCCATCGAGAGGCCTGCGGTATAGACGCTGCTGATGCCGCCGTTGCCATCGGTCGCGGGCTGGCGCAGGCCGGTGGCCGCCAGGTTCAGAGTGGGGAACTGGTCGGCACGGCGGATCTGGTAGGTCGCGCGCACCTGCTCCATATTGAGCACGGCCACGCGCAGGTCGCGGTTGTTCGCCAGCGCCAGGCGGATCAGCTCGCGCAGCGGCGCGTCGCCGACGAAGTCCTGCCACGCCAGATCGGCGGCGGGCCTGTCGGCCTGGTTTGTCGTAGCGGTCGAGGCATCGGGCCACTGGGTGGCCATGGGCGCGGCCGGACGCTCGTAGGTCGGGATCATCGAGCAGCCCGCCAGCAGGGTGGCTGCGGCAGCAGCGGCCAAGGCACGGCCCAGCGGCGCGGGCCGGGCGACTGAGGGGTGAAGTTTCTTCATGAGCAGTGTTTGATAAAGGTGGTTATTCATGCTCTGCCTCGTGATGGAGCTTGACCACTTTGGAATCGTGTTCGTGCTGGCGTTGGCTGCCCTTGAAGAAGCTGCGTACCAGCACGAAGAAGGCGGGCACGAAAATCACTGCCAGCACGGTGCCGGCGAGCATGCCGCCGATCACGCCGGTGCCAATGGCGCGCTGACTGGCCGAGCTGGCGCCGGTTGAGATAAAAAGCGGCAGCACGCCGAGGGTGAACGCCATCGAGGTCATGACGATGGGGCGAAAGCGCAGGTGGGCGGCCGCGAGCGCTGACTCCATCAGGCTTTTGCCTTCAGCCTGCAAGTCTTTGGCGAATTCGATGATCAGAATCGCATTCTTGGAAGACAGGCCGATGATGGTGATCAGGCCGATCTGGAAGTACACGTCGTTGGACATGCCGCGCAACAGGGTGGCCAGCACCACGCCGAGCACGCCGAGCGGAACCACCAGCAGCACCGAGAACGGGATCGACCAGCTCTCATACAACGCAGCCAGACTCAGGAACACCGCCAGCAGCGCGAAGCCATACAGGACCACGGCTTGCTTGCCCGCGAGCATTTCTTCGCGTGACTGGCCGGTCCATTCGAAGCCGAAGCCTTCGGGCAGCCTGGACGCCAGCTTTTCCATTTCGGTCATGGCGTCACCGGTGCTGAAGCCGGGTGCGGCATCGCCTGAAATTTTCATGGCCGGATAACCGTTGTAGCGAACGGTTTGCGTCGGGCCGGTGATCCAGCGTGTGCTGGCGAAGGCCGAGAGCGGCACGATTTGGTTGTTACTGTTGAGGACCGGTAAATCCAGAACCTTTTCCGGCTGCATGCGGGCCGAGGCATCGGCCTGGACGACCACGCGCTGTAGCTGACCTTCGTTCGGGAAGTCGTTGACATAGCTTGATCCGACGGCCGTGGATAGCGCGCTACTGATGCTGTCGAAGCCTACACCCAGGGCGCTGGCCTTGTTGCGGTCAATGTCAATTTGCATCTGAGGGGCGTCTTCCATGCCGTCGGGGCGCACACCGGCGAGCACTTTGCTCTGGCTGGCCATGCCCAGCAACTGGTTGCGTACGTTCAGCAGCGCGGCGTGTCCCTTGCTGCCGCGGTCCTGCAGTCGGAACGTGAAGCCGGTCGCATTGCCCAACTCGGGAATGGGCGGCGGGCTCAGTGCGAAGATAAAGGCGTCACGGATGCCCATCAGCGCCCCAAATGCACGCTTTGCCACCATCTGAGCCGAATGTTCGTCACCACTGCGTTCGGCCCAGTCCTTGAGCATCACAAACGCCAGGCCCGCGTTTTGTCCCTGCCCGGAGAACGAGAAGCCGGCCACGGTGACGATGTTGGTGATCTCGGGTTGTTTGAGCATGTAGCCTTCGACCTGCTGCAGCACCGAGCGGGTGCGTTCCAGCGATGCACCAGGTGGCAACTGGACGTTGGTGAGGATGTAGCCCTGGTCTTCATTGGGCAGGAACGAGGTCGGCAAACGCGTGTAAATCAGCCCGACGACGCCAATCAGCATGGCATAGACGATCATCATCCGGCCAGTACGTTTGAGTAACTTGGACAATCCGCTTTCATAGCTTTTCGCGGTGGCTTTGAACTGGCGGTTGAACCAGCCAAAGAAGCCACTCTTTTCCAGGTGGTGTCCGGCTTGCACGGGTTTGAGCAGTGTGGCGCACAGGGCGGGGGTCAGTGACAGCGCCAGGAAGGCCGAAAAGGCGATCGAGGTGGCCATCGTGGCTGAAAACTGACGGTAGATGTTGCCGGTGGAACCCGCGAAAAAGACCAGCGGGACAAACACCGAGATCAGCACCACGGTGATGCCAATGATGGCGCCCGATATCTGACCCATGGCCTTGCGTGTGGCCTGTAGCGGGGACAGGCCTTCTTCGCTCATGATCCGTTCAACGTTCTCCACCACCACGATCGCATCATCGACCACGATGCCGATAACGAGCACCATGCCGAACATGGTCAGCACATTGATCGAGAAGCCCATGGCCAGCAACGCGCCGAAGGTTCCCAGCAGCGCCACCGGCACCACGATGGTCGGAATGAGGGTGTAGCGGATGTTTTGCAGGAACAGGAACATCACCAGGAACACCAGCACCATCGCTTCCAGCAGGGATTCCACCACTTTTCCGATCGAGACCGAGATAAAGGTCGAGCTGTCATAGGGGATGGTGTAACTCACACCCTGCGGGAAGTACGGCTGCAAGTCGGCCAGCTTGGCTTTTACCGCTTTGGCCGTGGCCAATGCGTTGGCCGTGGGCGTAAGTTGCACGCCCATGCCGACAGCCGGTTGGCCGTTCAGTCGTGCGCTGGTGTTGTAGCTCTGGGCGCCTAGTTCGATACGGGCGACATCCTTTAGTCGTACCGATGAACCGTCGGTATTGGCGCGCAACTGGATATTGCCGAACTGCTCCACCGAGGTCAGCTGGCCCGGTACGACGATGGTCGCATTCATCGTCTGGCCCGGTGCGCTGGGCAGGTCGCCCAGATTGCCCGCCGATACCTGCGCGTTCTGCGCGCGGATGGCTGCATTCACTTGGTCAAGCGACAGGTTAAAGCCTTTGAGTTTGGTTGGGTCAATCCAGATGCGCATGGCGCGCTCGGAGCCGAACTGTGTGACGGTGCCAACGCCTGCGAGCCGTTGGAGCTCAGGCACTATGTTGCGGGCCGCATAGTCATTGAGCGTGTCGATGTTCACGTCCGGGTTGTTGGACGAGAGCATCGCAAACAACAGAAAATTGGAGCGCGATTTCTCGACGCGCACACCCTGTTGCGTCACGACTGAAGGCAAGCGCGGCGTGGCCCGGGCCAGGCGGTTTTGCACATCCACCTGCGCCATGTCCGGGTTGGTTCCAGGCTCGAAGCTCAGTGTGATCGAGCCGGTGCCGTTGGCCTGGCTGGTGGTTTCCATATAGGCCAGACCCGTGGCGCCGTTCATTTCGCGTTCAATGATGGCCAGCACGCTGTCTTCCAGCGTTTGTGCGGTGGCACCAGGGTAGGCGGCGGATACCTGGATGGTCGGCGGTGCCACTGCCGGGTACTGCGCAATCGGTAGCTGTGTGATGGACACGCAGCCCAGGACAGTGATGAAAATGGCGATCACCCACGCAAAGATGGGGCGTTCGATAAAAAATTTGGCCATGACTCGGGTTCCTTAGCGGGCAGCGCTGGATGCTGCGCTGGCCGGGGCTGCCGGTGCAGCCGTGCTGGCGGCGCTTGTGGGCTTGCCGCCCTGCGCTTGCCATGGCACGGGCTTGACGATGATGGGGTCCCCCGGTTTGCCGCGTGGCAGCTTCTGGAAGCCATCGACCATCACCTGTTCGCCAGCCTTGAGACCTTCGAGTACAACCCATTTGTTGTCCTGGGCGGAACCCAGTTTGATTGGACGCGGCGTTAGTTGGTTGTCGGCTCCGACGACCATGACGGTGTCGCCCTGCGCTCCCCGTGTGACGGCTTGTTGCGGCAGCAAAATGGCGCCATTGACTTGCGCCTGTTCCAGCTTGACGCGCACGTACAGGCCCGGCAGGAGTGCTTTCTCGGGGTTGGGAACTTCAGCGCGCAAGGTCACTTGACCGCTGGTGGCATCCACCGTCAAGTCGGTAAACAGCAGGCGGCCTGTGTGTTTGTAAGTACTTCCGTCTTCCAGGATGACAGTGATGCTGGCGGCACCTTTGCCCGCCTGCTTGTATTGGCCATTGGTCAAACCGGCCTTGAGCTTGAGTACTTCGGAGGCCGACTGCGTGAAGTTCACATACATCGGGTCGATTTGCTGGATTACCGCGAGCGGTGTCGCTTCGCCCTGGCCCACCAGCGCACCTTCGGTCACCAGTGAGCGGCCGATAGTGCCCGAGATCGGGGCGGTGACGGCGGCGTAGTTCAGGCTGATGCGGGCCGTCTGCACAGCGGCTTTGCCGATAGCGACGTCGGCTTCGGCCTGTTTGCGCGCCGCCTGCGCGTTCACATACTCCTGCTGGCTGATGGCTTTGGCTTCGACCAGGGGTTTGTAGCGCTCGGCTTGCGCACTGGCCTGCGTCAGGTTGGCCTCGGCCTTGGCCAGGCTGCCCTGGGCACTGGCCAAAGCGGCCTGGTAGGGGCTGGCATCAATTTCGAACAAAGCCTGACCGGCTTTCACGTCGCTGCCCTCAACAAACAGCCGTCTTTGCAGAATGCCGGCAGCCCGTGCCCGCACCTGTGCCACGCGCGATGCCTCCAGTCGGCCGGGTAGCTCGGTGATCAAACCCATGTCGCCCGGGGTGACGGTGACCACGCCCACCTCGGCGGGCGGCATGCCGCCCGCAGGGCCTGCCGGTGCGTTACTGCTTTGGCCGCAGCCCGCCAGCAGGGCCGCAAGACTGAGAGAGGTCAAGGCAAGGTGGCCGCGCAACGGCCACCGGCGGGGGATGGGGGCGGCGATGGAAAGCCGGGCGTGTGGTAAGGACATGGTGTACTTCCTGAAAGAAGGGGAATTTTGGTTTTTTTGCCGCAGGGTGCTAAAAAACCAGCAGCTTTCTCATAGTATACATACAATCATGGATGTATGTGTCTTATGCCTTACATTTCATTTTTACAACGTTATTTGGAAGAGGTTCGCCATGGCTCGCTGTACCAAGGAAGAAGCCCTCGCCACCCGCAATCGCTTGCTGGATGCGGCAGAGCATGTGTTTGCCGAAAAAGGCGTGTCCCGCACCTCCTTGCATGACATTGCGGAAGCCGCTGGCGTGAGCCGGGGCGCGATTTACTGGCATTTCAAAAACAAGGCGGATTTGTTCAACGCCATGATGGAGCGCACCACTTGGCCTTTGGAGGATTCCCTGCACCAAATTGGGCACGATCCCGCGTTGGACCCGCTGCATGAGTTGCAGCGTGCGATTCTGGATGCCATGCGAAAAATTGCCTCGGATGAACGCATCCGTCGTGTTTTTGAGGTGGCCACGCTCAAGGTGGAGTACGTCGATGAATTGCTGGCCGTCAAGGCGCGCCATCTTCAATGCTATGTTGACGCGGTATTTCAGATGGAGCGTAGCCTGCGGGAGGCCGCTGCGCGCCGTGGGGCGCCCTTGCGGGCGTCGCCGTCGATGGCGGCGCAGGGTTTGCACGCGCTGGTGGTGGGACTTATCAATAGCTGGTTGCTGGCGCCGGAGGCTTTTGAGCTGGTCGGCGTTGCTGAAATGGCGCTGGGCGCGTATCTGGAGGGTTTGGGGCTGGCACCGGAGCCTGAGCAACAGGTAGCCCCGGCCCAGTAGATCCATACATCGGTGGCCACGGTGTCTTTCACCTGGCTGGTGTCGGAACATGCGTGCCTGAAACTTCCTCGGATGGCGGCGAAGGTGTTTCACACGGTATCTTCGCTTCTTTGCGCAAGCAATTGAATTGGTATATATTTGGTATCTACCAATTGCACTTCAGGCCCGATATGAAACCCAACATCGACTCACCGGCACGCGCCAAATTGTTTTTTCATGGGCGCAGCCAAGCGGTGCGCCTGCCCAAGGAATTTCGCTTTGAAGGAACCGAGGTCTATGTGCGCCGCGTGGGTGCCGACGTGGTGCTGAGCAGCCAGCCCAAGGCGTCCATGCAGAATCTGCTGGATGCGTTGGATGAGTTTGAGTCGGGGTTCGTCATGGAACGTTCGCAGCCCGTGCGCCAGGATGATCGTGAAGCGCTATTTTCCGCTGTCAAGCGCTGATTCACGTCATGAGCGCCACGTCATCGAGCCTTCCCATCCGCTATTTGCTTGACACCAATATTTGCATTTACGTGATCAATGCCCGACCGCCTGCCGTGCTGGCACGCTTTGTGGCGCACGAAGTCGATGGCTTGGGCATTTCAGCCATCACCGCCAGCGAGTTGTACTGGGGCGTGTGCAAGAGCGGTTCGGTGCGCAACCGTACAACATTGGAGAAATTTCTTTCCCCTTTGGCTGTCCTCGATTACGACCTGGGTGCGGCGCAAAAGTACGGCGAGTTGCGGGCTTACCTGGAGCAGCAGGGCACGCCCATTGGTCCGTTTGACCAGCAGATCGCCGCCCACGCGCTGGCGCTTGACATCACGCTGGTGACCAACAACCGGCGCGAATTTGCAAGAGTCCCGGGTCTGCGCCTGGAAAACTGGGTTTGAAGCGCCTGCTGCCAATGGTGATGCTCAGTTTTTCCGGGTTGAGGTATTTGGGCGGGGCGGCCAGGGCCGACTCAGTTGTGACGACGAGGTGTCACAGTTTGCTCCAGGGCATCACATCCACGCCTTCGCGCGTGAAGCGGGTCTCGCCGCCGTACACCAGACCGGGGTAGATGGCTGAAAAGTTGCCGCGCTGGCTGGCGTAGGCCTGCCATTTCTTGAGCTTGCCAAAAGCATCGGACGCAACGGTAATGCCGGATTTGATCTCGACCGCGGCAATCTCGGTGCCGCGTTCCAGAATCAAATCGACTTCGGTGCCGATGTTGTCACGCCAGAAGTACAGTGGATCATGCTGGCCGGTGTTGCAGCGGCTTTTCAGAAATTCATTCACCACCATGGTTTCGAACAGCGCGCCACGCAAGGGGTGGGTTTGCATCTGGGTAGTGTTCTGAATGCCAATGAGCGCCGCGGCCAGGCCCACATCGGTCATGTAAAGCTTGGGGCTCTTGGTCAAGCGCTTGCCAAAGTTGGCAAAGTGCGGACGCACGTAGTGAATCAGATAGCATGTTTCCAGAATCGACAGCCAGTTCTTGGCGGTTTTATCCGATACGCCGGCGTCGCTGGCGAGCGACTGCATGTTCAGCAGTTGGCCGGTGCGCGCGGCCGTCAGCTTCAGGAAGCGCTGGAAGGCTCCGAGGTCCTGAATCGCTGCCAGCTGGCGCGCATCGCGTTCGGCGTAGGTCACCAAATAAGCCTGCAACCACTCGTAAGCTTCCAGTGGGCGCGCGTACAGGGCCGGGTAGAAACCCTTGACCAATTGGCTGGCGTAGTCAACATCGAGCAAGCCGGCGTCTCTCAGTTCGGCAATCGATAAGGGCAGCAATTCAACCAGCGCGGTGCGACCGGCCAGGCTCTGTGTCACGCTGGCCAGCAGCGACAGGTTATGGGAGCCTGTCAGGACAAACTGTCCCATGACGCCCGACGTATCCACCACTCCCTGCATCTGAGAGAACAGTTCGGGTGCATTTTGTGCTTCGTCGATGACCGCGCCGTTGGGAAACTGAAGCAGGAACTCTGCCGGCTGGGTGCGTGCAAACTCGCGCTGGGCCGGTGCCTCCAGCGATACATAGGGTTTGTCGGCAAGCAATGCGCGCACCAAAGTGGTCTTGCCGGACTGGCGCGGTCCAGTAACCGTGACGACGGGAAAGCCCTTCAACAGCCGCAGCAGCCGGGGCGCAGCATGACGTGAGATCACTTGTTTTTACAAATCCGAGTTGCGACTCCGAAAGTGTAAATCATTTTGTGAAAATGATGCATGGGTTCTGCCGGCACCGCTTTCGACGCCCGCGTCCGGCCGTGCCAAGGCGAACGGCCGCGATGAGGGTTTTGCCAGCTACTGCTTGGGCAGTTTGGCCGGGTCGCCGCCCACGGCGATGCTCAATTTTTCCGGGTTGAGGTGTTTGCGCGCGGCGGCCAGGGCCGACTCCGCTGTGACGGCGCTCAGGGCCCGATCGCTGGCGCTGACCCAGTTGCCGTAGCTGCGGTCCAGGAACATCAGGTCGGCCCAACCGCGCGTCAGTCCGTTGTCCTGGGCGCGGTTCTGCAGGCGCAGCTTGAGCAGGCCTTCGACGGCGTCGGCCACTTCCTTGGCCGTGAAGCCGTCCTTCAGTGCGCGGGCCACTTCCTCGCGCATGCCGGCTTCCACCTTGGCCACATTCTGCGGCGCGGCGATAGCATAGACACCCCAGTCGCCGGCGTTGTCCAGGGCGTGGGCGGTCAGCCAGGAGCCAACGCTGTAGGACAAGCCGTCCTTCTGCCGCAGCCGGTCGCCCAGGCGCGAGCTGATCTGGCCGCCACCGATGATGTGATTGGCCACCTGCAGGGCCGGGAAGTCCGGCGCGTCATCCTTGATGTCGATGTTGCCGCGGGCCAGAAAAATTGCGTTCTCCTTGTCCGGCGTTGGCGCGACCAGCTTGGCGGGTGCAACGTCGGCATAAGACCTGAGAATAGGGTTGTACGGTTGCTGGCTCTTCCAGGGTTCGAGTTCGGCCTGCAACACCTTCAGGGTGGCGTCGGCGTCGAAGTCGCCGACGATGGCCACCTGACCGTGGGAAGCGCCGTAGAACGCCTTATGCAGGGCGCGCACCTCGTCGAGCTTGACGGCCTGGACATCGGCGATGGTTTCGTCAATGCTGCTGCTATAGCGCCAGTCGCCCTTGGGGTAGCGGTTGAAGTGTTTGCCCAGCAACTCGCCGGCACGCGCATTGGGTTCGTTCTTCTGCGATTCGGCGCCGGTGATGAATTGCTTGCGCAGTTGCTCGAACTCGGACTCGGGAAAGTTGGCATCGCGCATGGCGTGGGCCGCCAGGCGCAGGGCGCCTTCCAGATTGGCGCGGGTGGTCTGGAAGTCGAAGAAGCCGCCGGTCATTTTCAGCTTGTCCCGGGCGTCGGAGAGCTGCTCGCGGCTCATCTTGTCGGTGCCGCGGCCGATCAAGCCCGACATCATGTCGCCGATGGCCTTCTTGCCGAACAGCGTTTTCTCGTCGCCCCAGTTGAGGCGGATGGACACGCTGACGGTCTCGCCGCGATTCTTCTTGGGTAGCATTGCCACCTTCAGGCCGCCGGCCTGCGCGAAGCGGGTGCGCGCCTGGATGTTGATGGGTGTCGGCTCGAAAACTTCGCCGGCCGCGGCGGCTTGCTTGGGCTTGAATTCCTTCAGCACCTCGGAGAGTGCAGGTGCCGCCGGGATGTCGGCGCGCTGGGGCGCGTCTTCCGGCTGGAAGATGCCCACCGTGCGATTGTCACGGCGGAAATAGGTTTTGGCGGCCGCGCCTATCGCTTCGGCGCTCAATTTGGCGACACGCTCCCGACCGACGAAGAACAGGCGCCAGTCGCCCAAGGCAATGTATTCCGACAGCATGACCCCGATCTGCTCGTGGTTGTTGAAGGCATGCTCCCACTGCTTTTGCACCTGCAGTTTCACGCGCTCCAGCTCCTGCGCCGTGGGTGGGGTGCCGCCCAGACCCTCGACCTCTCGGATGATGGCATCGCGCACCGGTTCCACCGGCTCGCCCTTCTTCACCACGGCGCCGAACAGCGCCAGGGAAGGGGCGTGCAGGTTGAACTGGAAGCCGAAAACCTGGGCCGCCTTGCCGGTCTCCACCAAAGACTTGTGCAGCCGCCCGGTTGGCGTCCCGGCCAGGATCGGGCTGGCCACTGCCAGGGCCGTGGCATCCGGGTGCAGGGCGGCTGGCACCTTGTAGGCCACCATCACCAGTTGCTCGTCCGCCTTGCGTCGGACCATGAAATTGCGTTCGCCGTCCTGGGTCGGCTCCACCGTCCAGAACGGCGGCAGCACGCGGCTCGGTTTCGGGATCTTGCCGAACGACTGGGCCACATAAGCCAGCGCCTTGTCGCTATCGAACTTGCCGGCCAGCAGCAGCACCGCGTTGTCCGGCTGGTAGTAGGTGCGGTAGAAGGCTTGCAGGTTCTCGATCTTCACGTTCTCGATATCGCTGCGGTTGCCTATGGTGTCGCGGCCGTAGGCGTGCCAGTCGTAGGCAATGCTCTGCAGGCGCTTGAGCATGACCCGAAACGGGCTGTTCTCGCCCATTTCGAATTCGTTGCGCACCACCGTCATTTCGCTGTCCAGGTCTTTGCGCGCGATGAACGAGTTGACCATGCTGTCGGCCTCCAGCGCGATCGCCCAGCGCAGGTTGTCGTCGCTGGCCGGCACCAGCTCGAAGTAGTTGGTGCGGTCCAGCCAGGTGGTGCCGTTCCAGCGGGCGCCGCGCTGCTTGAATTCGTCGGGGATGTTGGGGTGGCTGGGCGTGCCCTTGAACACCAGGTGTTCCAGCAGATGCGCCATGCCGGTCTCGCCGTAGTTCTCGTGACGCGAGCCGACCAGGTAGGTGATGTTCACAGTCAGGGTCGGCTTCGCGGCGTCCGGGAACAGAAGCACGCGCAGGCCATTGTCCAGGCGGTACTCGGAGATGCCTTCGACGGCGGTGACGTACTGTACGCCGGGCGGCAACGGGGCCATGTCGGCCAGCACCGGCGGCGCGAGAAACAGCGTGACAAGAATCAGCAAGCCGCCGGCGAGGCGGCGCAAGGTTGGATGCAGCATGAAAATCGACTCCCCTTTTTTTTGTTGGTTGATGCGCGGTCGCGATGCTAGCACGCGGGATGCGATACTTGAAGCGAGGCGGTTCAATTTCCGGTCCGCCCTGATTTTGGGGTAACCATGTCCGAAGTTATTTTGCTGGGCGACGAGGCGGTTGCGCGTGGTGCGATTGATGCTGGCATCAGTGCCGCCTACGCCTATCCCGGCACGCCGTCGACCGAGATTTTGCAGACCATCCAGGACCACGCCAAGGAGCTGGGCTTGCCGGTGCGTGGCCTCTGGTCGACCAACGAGAAGGTGGCACTGGAGCAGGGCGTAGGCGTTTCCTACGCCGGTCGGCGCGCCATCGTCTCGATGAAGCACGTCGGGCTGAACGTGGCGGCCGATCCGTTCATGAACGTGGCAGTGTCCGGAGCGCACGGCGGCCTGGTGCTGGCGGTGGTGGACGACCCGTCCATGCACAGCTCGCAGAACGAGCAGGATTCGCGCTACTTTGCCGACTTTGCCATGGTGCCCTGCCTGGAGCCCGGCGACCAGCAGCAGTGCTACGACTTCACGCGCGAGGCTTTTGACTTGTCCGAGAAGTTGCAGGTGCCGGTGATGCTGCGGCTGGTAACCCGTTTGGCGCACAGCCGCGCCAGGGTCACGCTGGCGGCGCCGCGGGCGCAGAACGAGGCGCGCTACGTGGACGACCCGAGCCGCTTCACGCTGCTGCCGGTCAACGCGCGGCGTGCCTACGCCAAGCTGGTCGACAAGCAGGCCGCCCTGCAAGAATATTCGGAGTCCCATCCGGCCAACCCGTTGACGCTGCGTGGCGATGGCCGGCCCGGCATCCTGGTCAGCGGCCTGGCCTGGAACTATTTGCAGGAGGCGATGGGCGGCGCGCTGGACGGCTACAACCTGCTGCGCATCGGTGTCTACCCGCTGCCGGTGAAGAAGATACGCCAGTTGCTGGACTCCTCCAGCGAACTCTGGATCGTGGAGGAGGGCTACCCCTTCATCGAACGTTACGTCAGCGCCCTGGGGCTGATGCGCGAGCGCCCCATCCGCGGCAAGCTCAGCGGCGACCTGCCGCGCATCGGCGAGCTGGACCCCGACGCCATCAAACGTTGCTTCGGCCTGCCGCTGAGCCCGTCCCTGCAGATTGCGGGGCTGGCCGAGGTGTTGGTGGGGCGGCCGCCGCGCCTGTGCGACAAGTGCCCGCACACCGACGCCTTCATCGCCATCAACGAAGTGGTCGCCGAACTAGGCCCCGGCGTGCGCGTGATGGGCGACATCGGCTGCTACACGCTGGGCTACCTGGAGCCCTACCACGCGATCCACTCCTGCTTGTGCATGGGTGCTTCCATCGGCATGGCGATGGGCGCCGCGCACGCCGGCATGACGCCATCGCTGTGCGTGATCGGCGACGGTACCTTCACGCACGCCGGCATGACGCCGCTGCTGGACGCGGCGCGCGACAACACCAACATCAAGGTCTTCATCCTGGACAACAGCATCATCGCCATGACCGGTGGCCAACCCACCATGGCCACCGACGAGGAGGTGGTAGACCTGGTCGCCGGCCTGGGCGTGCCGCGCCAGCACATCCGCGTCGTCGAGCCGACCACGCACAAAAAAGACCAGACCCTGGCGGTCATCCGCGAGGAACTGGCCTACCAGGGCCTGTCGGTGATCATCGCCCGGCGCGCCTGCGTCACCTACGCCAAGCAGATCAAGGCCTTCAAGCGCGGCTGCCAGGAGGAAGAACAATGAACTACGACCTGGTGCTTTGTGGCGTCGGCGGCCAGGGCGTGCTGTCGATCGCCTGGGTCATCGACCACGCGGTCCACGAAGCCGGCTTGTACCTGAAGCAGTCCGAGGTGCACGGCATGGCGCAGCGCGGCGGCGCCGTGTCGGCCTATGTGCGGATCTCGGACCAGCCGGTCGCCAGCGACCTGATCGCCGACGGTGGCGCCAGCCTGCTGCTGACGGTGGAGCCGATGGAAGCGCTGCGCTACACACGCTTGCTGCGCCCGGATGGCTGGATCGTCACGGACGTCACGCCGCTGGAAAACGTTGACGTCTACCCGCCGCACGAAGCGCTCTACAAAGTGCTGTTCTCGGTACCGCATCTGGTGGCGCTGGATGCCACGCAACTGGCGCAGAAAGCCGGCACCGTGAAGGCGCAGAACATGGTAGTGCTGGGTGCGGCGGCGTCGCAGCTGCCCCTGCCTTTGGCGCTGCTGGAGAAGCAGATCGAGGAACTGTTTGCCGGCAAGGGCGAGCGCATCGTCAAGGCCAACATCAACGCTTTTCGCATCGGTGACGCGGCCAGCCGCTTCGCGGCGGCCCTGGTTGCCGCCGGTGTGGCGTCGACGGTGGTAGCCCGCGTGTTGCCGCGCCTGGTTTTCGAGCCGCAGCCGGTGTCGCAGGCCAGCGTGGATGCCTGGTGCGCGCGACTGCTGGCGGCCGATGGCGCGCAGACCGCGCTGCGGCTGTTCGAGGCCGGTGTCAGCGTACCAGTTGAGGCAGCCCCCTGATTCAGGGCCGGCCGACACCGGGCACGGTGACCGCCACGGTGTGGATGGCGCCGGGCCGCGATTGAAGCGATTGTTCGGCGGGCAGCATGACCTTGGTGGTCAACACAAACAAGGTGCGGCGGTCCGGCCCGCCCAGCATGCAGGCCACCGCCTGGCCGGGTGTGGCGATGCGGTGCGTGACCTCGCCGCCCTCGCGCACGCGCAGCACCTCGCGGCTGGTGGGTGAGGCCAGCCAGATGGCGCCCTCGGCATCCAGGCAAATGCCATCCGGCGCGGCTTTGTCTAAAGTTGCCCAGACACGCCGGCCGCTCAGGGAACCGTCTTCGGCAATGTCGAATGCGGTCAGGCGCTCGGCGTAACTCTCGCCGAGGATCAAGGTGCGCCCATCCGGCGTGATCACCGCACCATTGGGGAAATACAGATCGTCCGCCACCACGCGGGCTTGGCCATCGGGCAACACCAATATCAGGCCGGTGGGGCGCGGCGTCTGCCGGGCCATGAAGTCGAAGCCGAAGTTGCCGACGTAGGCACGGCCTTTGGCGTCCACCACCATGTCGTTGCAATGAAACGGCGCCAGCGCCGACAGGTCGGCCAGTTCGGTCAAGACGTCGCCGTCGAGCCGCAGCAGACGCCGCTCCGTCATCGAAACGATCAGCAACGTGCCGTCGGGCAGCCAGCCCAGGCCGGAAGGTTGACCCGGCACCGTGACCACCGTCTCGCAGCGCCCCGCCATGGCTGCCCGCTGCACGCGCCGCGTGTGGAAATCCGAGAACCACAGGGCGCCGTCATGCCAGCGCGGCGACTCCGGGAATGCCAGCTGGTCCAGAAAGAGCGTGAGCGGGAGGTCGGTTTGCATGCTGGGTGGGAGCTTAAGCGCTACTTCTGTCGCCAGATGTCCCCTTGGCGCAAGCCCTGTGGTGCCGCCAGCCGGCCGCGTGCCGCGGCATCGCCCAACAATGTGGCGCGCCACCAGTCGCTGCTGATGCTGGCCACCAGTGCGTGGTGGGCCGCCTGTAAATCGCGCGTGACCTGTTGGCGCGGCACGATTTCCACTGCGCGGCCGGTCTGCCCGGCGAAGGTCATGTGGTCGGCATGCTGCAAGACCAGTTGCGCCTTGTCGCCGGCCGGCAAGGCGTCAAAGACGGCCATGCGCCGCTCGGGCGTCGCGTTGTTGCCGGCCACATCCGTATCCAGCGTGCCGGTCAGGCACAGCATGGGTCGCGTCATCCGGTCAAAGGCTTGTCTCGCATCACCCGCTGCCGGCAGGGACGGCGAAAACGCAATGAAAGAGGCCAGCCGCGGCTCGTCGATGCCCTCAAAGCCGGCGTAGCGTTGCCCGGCCATGCCCAGCGTGGTGTGGGCGCCAAACGAATGGCCACTCATGCCGATCTGCGTAGTCCGCACCGTGCCCCAGCGTCCTTGGCGGGCCGCGTGGCGCCGCCCGATTTCGTCCAGCGCAAACGTCACGTCAAGCAAGCGCGCCAGCAGTTGCGCCGGACTGGCTGCCCGGCTCAGCGCCGGCTTGTCGATGAAGGTGTTGGTCACGGCCCTGACGGCCGCCAGATCGCTGCCCGGATGTTGCAGATGCAGCACCACAAAACCCGCCACTGCCCAGGCCTCGCCCCACACCGCGCCACCCTTGCGCGTGCCGCCCAGCCCGTGCGAAAACAGCACCACCGGCAGCGGCCCGCTGCGTGCTGCCGCATCAGGCCAGCGCACTTTGACCGACAGCTCACGCTGGCGCGCGGCGTCCAGCCAGGTCTCGTCGACCACCGCGATGCCGTTGGTTGGGGTCTGCGCACGCAGACCGGGCAGGGCGGTAGCCAGCAAGGCGCTGATGCAGGTGCGACGGGTCAGGTTCATGAGCATGATTATGGTGCTGGCCCGGCTCCTGTTGGAGTCGCGCAAGCTCTAGAATGACTGACAAAGGAGACGGCATGACGCCAGAGCAAAAAGCCAGAGTCAGCATTGACGCCTTGCTGACCCAGGCCGGTTGGCACGTTTGCGATATGGCACACGCCGACATCCACGCCGAGCGTGGCGTGGCGCTGCGCGAATTGCAGGCGCTAGAGACGGAGGCGTAACGGCATGGTGAGAAATCGCTATCAGGCAACCGGTGCCGAGGCAGAGTTTGAACCCGGCTCACGCGGTCGCGTGCTGCGCAATCTGCTGGGCATTGTTCGTGTGCGCGACATGAATCTGGCGGAGTCGCAGGCGCTGGAAATCGCGCAGGACCTGGCTTTGGACCGATATGACGCTGACCACCGGTTTACGGCGCAGGACCTTTGCGATCTGCACGCCTTGTGGCTCGGTCCCATCTACCTCTGGGCAGGCGAGTACCGTTCTGTCGATATCGGCAAGGGTGGCTTTCAGTTTGCACATGCGCGCCTCATCCAGGGTCTGATGACGGAGCTTGAGCGCGGAGCCCTTCGACGGCGCACGCCGTGCCGGCCTGCGGATGACGCTGCGCTGGCGCTTGCCTTGGCAGAGGTGCATGCAGAGCTGATCCTGGTTCACCCCTTTCGCGAGGGCAACGGTCGTTTGGCGCGCTTACTGTCCCTGTTGATGGCGTTGCAGGCGGGCCTGCCGCCGCTGGACTTCGGCCCCATGCTGGGACGTGGGCGGCACATCTATATTGGCGCCATTCATGCCGCGATGGGGCGGGACTATAGGCCCCTGTCGTCGGTGTTTGAAAAAATTATCGCGCGCTCAAAGCAGCACGCTGCTGCCAATAAGCGGTGAAGGATTCCCGACTGGCAGGGGTCTTGGCCGCCGTGCTTTCGGCAAACGGGGCGCGAATGCCTTCCACTGCGGATGACGTTTTCGCAGAAATCCGAAGCGCGGCCTTGCGGCTGGCTTCTGTGCGGCTGCGCAGGTACGGGTTGGATTCTTTGAGCGTCATGGGGCAATGGTACTACAGCAAAACCAGCGCAGCCAGAACCCGCGCCAAGCCATTGAGGCCGCCGTGCGCAGCCACTGAGCAGCTCACTGTCTGCTGTTCCTCAAGATGACCGACTGGCTGAGCCGGCCTACCCGATGCAGTTCCGGCTGAGCGCCAGCGACCTGGGCAGCGGCCCGGATCAGTTGGTCTGAGCGGTGGCAGTCTCAGGCGCGGTGGCAGGCACCCGGCGCGCACCGTCGAAGCGGCGGTTCCAGTAGCTGACGGCCATGCTCTCCACCCGCACTTCGGCACCCGGCTTGGGGGAGTGGATGAACTTGCCTTCGCCGATGTAAATGCCGACGTGGCTGAATGCGTGCCGCATGGTGTTGAAGAACACCAGATCACCGGGCTGCAAGTCGGCGCGTTCGATTTTTTGCGTGGCGGCGGCCTGCTGGGCTGCCTTGCGCGGCAGAACCAGGCCCACCGTTTGCTCGAACATGGCTTTGACGAAACCGCTGCAGTCAAAACCACTTTCCACCGTATTGCCACCGCGCCGATACGGCACGCCCAGAAAACCCATGGCGGTAACGACCAGGTCGGAGGCTTTCTCGCCGACCGATTGTCTTACCTGATCGATTTGTGCCAACAGGCCTTTGTTGGCCAGCAATTTATCCAGGTCATCTCCTGCCACCGGCGGGTTGGCGTGCGCACTGACGGCGAGCACAAGGGCAACAAGGGTGGTGGAAATTCGGATCGGTCTCTGCATGGCCGCAGTATAAGGGCTGCGGTCAAACGCCATGGACTGGTCCGCGTTGCCTGCGGTTTAATAGGGGATTGCCAAAAAACGCTCATTCCCTGTAGAAAGTTTGCCATGTTGCTAGACGCCGCCCAATCCCAACTCGTCCTGGTGGACTACCAAAGCCGCCTGATGCCCGTCATTTTTGAAAACGCCCTGGTGCTGGCCAACGCGGTGCGTCTGGGCCAAATGGCGCGCCTGCTGGAGGTGCCGGTGTGGGGCACCGAGCAAAACCCGTCCCGGCTGGGCGAGAACGTGGCCGAGGTCAAGGCGCTGTGCGCGCAGACTTTGAGCAAGATGCAGTTCAGCGCTGTCGAGGAGGGCCTGGGCGAATGGCTGCGTCCACCGGTCAAAGCGGCGGCCGGCAATGCCCGCAGCCTGCCCAAGCATTTGCAAAAACCGCAGGGCAACGCCGCCGAGCGCAACACGGTAGTGGTTGCCGGCTGCGAAGCCCATGTCTGTTTGCTACAGACGGCGCTGGACTTGCTGGAAGACGAGTTCGAAGTCTGGGTTGTGACCGACGCCTGCAGTTCGCGCACCGAGCGCAACCGGGACGCTGCCTTTGACCGTCTGGCGGGTGTAGGTGTCGAGCTGGTGACGACCGAGATGGTGGCCTTCGAGTGGCTTCGCACGGCCGAGCATCCGGCGTTCAAGGCGGTGCAGGCGCTGATCAAGTAGTTTTTACCGCCTGCGGAGTGGGCGCTGGGCGAGTCAGTCTGTTGCAAGCTGCCTGGCCATAATTATAAATTCAGTTTCATGACCCGCCAGGAGACAAACAATGACAAGCTATGCCGATTTCCATCGCCGCTCCCTCACTGAGCGTGACGCTTTCTGGGCCGAGCAGGCCCAACTGGTCGACTGGAAAACCCCGCCGCAGCAGATTTGCGACTACAGCAATCCGCCGTTTGCCCAGTGGTTTGCCGGCCGCGTCACCAATCTATGTTAAAACGCGATCGACCGGCATCTGAAGGACCGAGCGGATCAGGCGGCGCTGATATTTGTTTCCACCGAGACCGATCAGGAGCGGGTTTATTCCTTCCGCGAGCTGCATGCCGAGGTG
>NZ_JAQTMS010000029.1 GCF_028714215.1 Rhodoferax sp.
GGTTTTTCAGGGTTTGCTGCCCGATGGAAAAGGCCAGGCCGCTTGCGGGTTCAAGGTGGTCTGAGCCACAGGTGCCGCTGGAGCGCTTGCCTTCTTAGCCGGTGCAGCTTTCTTAGCCGGTGCAGCCTTCTTAGCCGGTGCAGCTTTCTTAGCTGGTGCAGCCTTCTTAGCCGGTGCAGCTTTCTTAGCCGGTGCAGCCTTCTTAGCTGGTGCAGCCTTCTTAGCCGGTGCAGCCTTCTTAGCCGGTGCAGCCTTCTTAGCCGGTGCAGCCTTCTTAGCCGGTGCAGCCTTCTTAGCTGGTGCAGCCTTCTTAGCCGGTGCAGCCTTTTTAACCGCTACTTTTTTCGCGGGAGCGGCCTTTTTTGCGGCCGGTTTTTTTGCAGTTGCCATTATTTTCTCCTTGATCAATTTACAAAGAGCACTTCATGCGAGTTGGAGTGCATGAAGCGATTCATGATGTTGGGTTCAATCCCAGCACCATGAACTCGGGTGCACAAAACGTTCTCGACCTCTTTGGGGCAATCAACGGTTTGTGAAATTCTGCTTGTCATTTCGAAACTCAATCCCAGGACAGGGCGCCGCCTGATTGGTATTCAATGACACGGGTCTCGAAGAAGTTTCGTTCTTTCTTCAGATCTATCATTTCGCTCATCCACGGGAATGGATTTTCTTCGTTGGGGAAAAGCACATCCAGCCCAATCTGCGTCGCACGCCGATTGGCAATGTAGCGCAAGTAACCTTTGAACATCGACGCATTCATGCCCAGCACGCCGCGCGGCATGGTGTCTTCGGCGTACTTGTACTCAAGCTCAACGGCTCGCTCGAACAAGGCCTTGATTTCTGCCTTGAAATCCGCGGTCCACAACTGGGGATTTTCCAGTTTGAGCTGGTTGATCAGGTCAATGCCGAAGTTGCAGTGCATCGATTCGTCACGCAGAATGTACTGGTACTGCTCGGCGGCACCGGTCATTTTGTTTTGCCGGCCCAAGGCCAGAATCTGGGCAAAACCGACATAAAAAAACAGGCCTTCCATCAAGCAGGCAAACACAATCAAGGACTTCAGCAGAGTTCGGTCGGCATCCGGCGTACCGGTCTTGAACTCCGGGTTCATGATGGCTTCTATGAAGGGAAGCAGAAACTCGTCTTTGTCGCGGATCGACTTGATTTCGTGATAGGCGTTGAAGATCTCGCTCTCGTCCAGCCCCAAGGACTCCACGATGTACTGGTAGGCGTGGGTATGAATCGCTTCTTCAAAGGCCTGACGCAACAAAAACTGGCGGCACTCAGGGGCCGTGATATGGCGGTAAGTGCCAAGCACAATGTTGTTGGCAGCCAGCGAATCCGCCGTCACGAAAAATCCCAGATTGCGTTTGATGATACGGCGCTCATCTTCCGTCAGGCCCTTGGGGTCCTTCCACAAGGCAATGTCGCGCGTCATGTTGACTTCTTGCGGCATCCAGTGATTGGCACAGCTCGAAAGATATTTTTCCCAGGCCCACTTGTACTTGAAGGGAACCAGTTGATTGACATCGGTCTTGCCGTTGATGATTCGCTTGTCGGCGGCGTTGACGCGCTGCGGGAGGTTCGACGCGCCTGCGCTTGCGGCGGCCGGGATCGGTGCGACGGCACCATCATGAAGAGTGCGGACTGGAAGTGAAGACGGCGACAACTCCACCGGGCGACTGCCAGACGAGCCACGAGTGTTGGGTAATTGCGCGGAAGGTTTTATTTCTTCGTCCCAGTTCAACATAAATAGTTCCAATCAGGCGATTATGCGAGCAGCGAAATGAAATGAAAAGTGTTCATTCACATCACTACCTCCTTGGGTCGTCAAGTGTTGTGCAGCAGCATCGCAAGGCGACACTGCTGGCCGCGCTGCAGGCCTCATTGGCATGACTCACAAGTCGGGTCATCGACACCACAAAACTTGATGTCCGTGGCGGGGCCTTCCGACATCTGCACCCTGGCCGCGGCAGCTGCGATATCCAGCGCACTGCCGGCGCCACTATGTCCGTGCGATTGATGGCCGGACGACACTGAGTTCATTCGCCCTGCACTGACGGTTGATTTTTCGGCATGGGTGGCCGACATGGTGCGCAAATAATAAGTCGTTTTCAAACCACGAACCCACGCCAGCTTGTAGATCTCGTCGAGCTTTTTGCCCGAGGCACCGGCCATGTAGATATTGAGCGATTGGGCTTGATCGATCCACTTCTGGCGTCGTGCCGCCGCTTCCACCAGCCAGTGCGCCTGCACCTCGAAGGCGGTTGCGTACAAGGCCTTGATGTCAGCCGGAATGCGGTCAATCGGATGCAGCGAACCATCAAAATGCTTGAGGTCCATTACCATCACATCGTCCCAAAGCCCCAGGCGCTTGAGGTCGCGCACCAGGTAGCTGTTGGTGATGGTGAATTCACCCGAGAGATTGGACTTGACGGACAGATTGCCAAAGCAGGGTTCGATGGAAGCGTCGACACCGATGATGTTGGAAATGGTGGCAGTCGGCGCGATCGCGGTGCAGTTGGAGTTGCGCATGCCGTCACGGGCAATCTTTTGCCGCAGGGCGTCCCAGTCCAGCGTCGACGAACGATCCACATCCACGTAAGCGCCGCGTTCATGCGCCAGCATGTCCAGCGTGTCGATCGGCAAAATCCCCTGCTGCCAGAGAGACCCTTTGTAAGTAGAGTAAGAACCACGCTCGCGCGCCAATTCGGTGGAGGCCCAATAGGCGTAGTAGCAAACCGCTTCCATCGATTGGTCGGCAAATATCACGGCCGCGTCGCTGCCGTAGGGAATGCGCATTTCATACAGGCTGTCCTGAAAAGCCATCACGCCCAGACCCACCGGACGGTGCCGCAGATTGGAGTCGCGCGCTTTCTTGACCGCGTAGTAGTTGATGTCGATAACGTTGTCGAGCATGCGCATCGCCGTGCCGATGGTTTTTTGCAGCTTGGCATGATCAAGCACCTTGGCACCGGTCGAGCTGGCGGGGTCGTCCTTGAGGTGCTGCAGCAAGTTGACCGAGCCCAGGTTGCATACCGCAGTCTCCGTATCGCTGGTATTGAGTGTGATCTCGGTGCACAGGTTGCTGGAGTGAACCACGCCGACATGCTGTTGCGGCGAGCGAATATTGCAGGCGTCCTTGAACGTGATCCAGGGGTGCCCGGTTTCAAACAGCATGGTGAGCATTTTTCGCCACAGATCGGCCGCCGGCAAAGTGCGGGTCGGCTTGATCTCGCCACGCGCCGCTTTCTCTTCGTAAGCGACATACGCATTTTCGAAGTCGACGCCAAACTTGTCGTGCAGGTCGGGCACACTGTTGGGCGAGAACAGGGTCCACTGCCCTTTTTCCATGACCCGGCGCATGAACAGGTCGGGAATCCAGTTGGCGGTGTTCATGTCGTGGGTGCGCCGGCGATCATCACCGGTGTTCTTGCGCAACTCCAGAAACTCCTCGATGTCGAGGTGCCAGGTTTCCAGATAGGTGCAAACCGCCCCCTTGCGCTTGCCGCCCTGATTCACCGCCACCGCCGTGTCATTCACCACCTTCAGGAACGGCACCACGCCCTGCGATTCGCCATTGGTGCCCTTGATATGGGCGCCCAGGGCGCGTACCCGTGTCCAGTCGTTGCCCAGACCACCGGCGAACTTCGACAACAGCGCATTCTCCTTGATCGATTCATAAATGCCATCCAGTTCATCCGGCACCGTGGTCAGGTAGCAGCTCGAAAGCTGCGAACGCAAGGTGCCGCTGTTGAACAGCGTCGGCGTGCTGGACATGAAATCAAAGGAAGACAGGACTTCGTAGAACTCTATGGCGCGCGCCTCACGGTCGATCTCATTGAGCGCCAAGCCCATCGCAACGCGCATGAAAAAAGCCTGGGGCAACTCAATGCGTGCTTTATGGACGTGCAGGAAATAGCGGTCGTACAGGGTTTGCAGACCCAGGTAGTCAAATTTCAGATCACGCTGGGCCTGCAGCGCCGCGGCCAAGCGCGGCAGATCAAACTGGAGCAGCTTTTCGTCCAGCAAGGCGTTGTCGACGCCCTTGCGGATGAATTGCGGGAAGTAATCAAGATAAGCCTGGGCCATCTGGTCCTGCGCCACGTCTTGGCCCAGCACTTCCTTGGCAATGGTGTGAAACAGAAGGCGCGCCGTGGCATAGGTGTAGTCGGGGTCCTTCTCGATCAAGGTGCGTGCCGCCAGTACGGAGGCCTTGTAGACCTCGTCCATCGGGACATCGTCATACAGGTTGCGCAGGGTCTCGGCCATGATGGGCGCAGCCTTGACGTCGGCACCCAATCCGGCGCAGGCCGATTCGATCAGGCGCTGCAAGCGATCAAGGTCAAGAACGATGCGTTCACCCTGGTCGATGGCGTGCAGCAACGGCGCCGCGGGCAACTCCTGAGTGACCTGCCTGGCGCGCTCCTGCGTGCGCTTTTCCCGATACAGCACATAAGCACGTGCAACCTCGTGATGGCCGCCCCGCATCAACCCCAGCTCGACCTGATCCTGCACATCCTCGATGTGAAAAGTGCCACCCGCCGGGCGCGAACGCAGCAGCGCACGGATCACGGCTTGCGTCAAATCATCGACCAATTCACGAACGCTGGCGGATGCCGCACCTTGCGTGCCGTGCACCGCCAAAAAAGCCTTCATCATGGCAACGGCAATCTTGCGTGGCTCAAAAGGCACCACGGATCCGTTACGGCGGATGATCTGGTAGTGGCTCAGGGAATGGGTCGCCGCGTCACCGGCAGCGTCGGTGTCGCGCGGCGCAAAAACATCAGTCTCCCGGGTAGACGGCGTAGTCAAAACAGTTTGCATAAAATTTCTCGTCTGCGGCTAGGTATTTATGGAGATCCGGGAGCTTGGCGAAGCCCCGCGGATCGATTCTTAGATTTTTTCCATTGTAAGCAGAATACACTATATGTGGTGTATTCGGCAAATCTAGCCACTACCGGTAGTGTGTCATCTTGACAGGACGCCAACCGGAAAATAATCCGCCGGCAAACCCAGTGCGTGCTGCAAGCGGGGCCAGTCAAAGCCGCCTCCGGGGTCGGTCTTGCGGCCCGGGGCAATATGTTCATGCCCGGCAATATGAGCGATCGGATAGCGTTGCAGGATGGCCGCACACAAGCCCGCCAGCGTTTCATATTGTGGGTCTTCAAAGCGCTCGCCGGCCACCCCCTCCAACTCGATTCCGATCGAGTTGTCATTGCAATTGCTGCGCTGCGCATAGCTGGAGACGCCGGCATGCCAGGCACGCTCGTCGGCACTTACAAACTGCAACAATTCACCTTGGCGGCGGATGTAAAAATGCGACGACACCTGCAGACCCCGAATGCTTTTGAAGTAAGGGTGCTGGTCCCAGTCGAGCTGATTGGCAAACAGGAGCTGCACGGCGTCACCACCATACTGACCCGGCGGCAGGCTGATGCTATGCAGCACGATCAGATCGATAGTTTCCTGGCTCGGACGGGGGCCAAAATTCGGCGAATCCAGCCGACCCGAAAAGCGGTACCAACCATTCTTCCAGAACGAGCCCTCGGCCGACACTTCAGGCCGCTTCATCGGACGTATCGCCGTTGTGCGGCGCATCAATATGCAGTCTGGCGATGCGATAACGCATCTGCCGCAAGCTCAAGCCCAGCCGTGCCGCCGCAGCGGTCCGGTTAAAGCCGGTTTCACGCAGTGCCTGAATCAATATTTCGCGTTCCGTGCGGTCAAGATGACTCTGCAAGTCACTCGGAATGGTGACCTGCTCGTCCAGCGGCGCGGCGCCGGTGTTCATCTGGTCGATGTCCCGGGTTAGCGTTTGCCGCACCGAAGGCTCAATCTGCAGCTCGTTTTCCTCGCTCAAGGCAACCGCGCGGTGCAATAGATTCTCCAGTTCGCGCACGTTCCCCGGCAAGGGATCGTTGGCCAGTTGTTCCAGAACCGAATCGGACAGCGTCGGCACCGCAATACCTGATTCCAGGGCGATTCGGCGCAGCAGGGCAGTGCAGAGTGCGGGCAAATCATCGCGCCGCTCACGCAAGGGCGGGATCACAATTTGAATCACATTCAGGCGGTAATACAGATCTTGCCGGAAGCGTCCGACCTGCACTTCGGCGGCCAGGTCCTTGTGCGTGGCACTGATGATCCGCACATCCACCGGCTCCTCCTGGGGCGACCCGATCTGGCGAATGCAGCGCTCCTGAATGGCGCGCAGCAGCTTGGACTGCATGGCCAGCGGCAAGTCCCCAATCTCGTCGAGAAACAGGGTCCCCCCACTGGCGGCCTGAAAGAAGCCATCACGATCTTGCGCCGCCCCGGTATAAGCGCCTTTCTTGGCACCAAAAAATTCAGCTTCAAGAAGATTCTCTGGAATGGCACTGCAATTCACCGCGACCCAGGCACCACCGGTGCGGTGGCTGTTGGCGTGAATCGCGCTCGCCACCAACTCCTTGCCGGTACCTGACTCTCCGGTGATCAATATGGGGGCCATGCTGCGCGCCACCTTGACAATTCTTTCCTTCACCAACCGGATGCTGCTGGAGTCCCCGACCAGGCGCGCCAGTGCCGCTTCACCGGCCTCGGCCGGCACCGACACGCTGCGCCCGCCAGGGCTGGTTCTGGACTTGGCATCCTGCACGGCCGACGCGATGACGCCGCGAAACTGCTTGAGATCAACCGGCTTGGTCAAATAGTCGAAAGCACCCGCCTTGAGGGTCTCGACCGCGTTCTCGGCCGAACCGTAGGCCGTGATGACAACACAGCGTTCCCGGCGTTGCTGGGCCTTCAGGTAGCGTATCAGTTCGACACCCAAGCCATCGGGCAGGCGCATGTCGGTGATCACCACGTCAAAGGGGCGTTCACTCAAATGCCCAAAGGCCTGCGCCAGGTTTTCGGCCGTTTCAACGCCGAAGCCTTCGCGCAACAACGTCAACTCGTAAAGCGTTCGCAAATCGGGCTCGTCGTCGACCACCAGGATCTGGGCGTTGCCGGTCACTCTGTTGGCATTCATGATGTTGCCGCCGCGCTGGTCTCTGGCGGGGCGCCGGCCGGGTCGAACTGATGAGTCTGGAACGTCACCAGGAATTCGTTGCCTTCGACCTGCTGGCCATTGAGCTGTCGCGCGGTCCGGAAATAGGCAATGGAGGCGCCCTGCTCTTCACACAGTTCGCGACAGATATAGAGGCCCAATCCGCTGGAACGGCTCTCGGAAGAAAAAAACGGTTCAAACAAATGGCGCTCCACCGATTGATCCATGGGTTGCCCATGACTCCACACCCGCAATACGCCCTGCCCCGATTTGACCAGGCTGGTCGACACCTCCAGGGCGCCGGGCTGTTGCCCCGAAAAGCGCCGGGCATTGTCCAGCAGATTCACCAGAATCCGGCGCAGATGCTCGAATTCGAACCTTACCATGATGCGCTGAGCAGAAAGATCGAGGCGCAGCAATTGCTGCTCCGTTTTCGCCTGCTCTTGCCAGTCACGGCAAATTCTGGTCACTGCCTCGTTCAATTCGAGCACACTGGTTGCGGCCGCATTGTCACGCTGGCGGACTCGGGAAACATCCAGCACTTCCTCCACAATCTTTTCCAATCGCCGGGTATTCTGCCGCACCATCTGGGTCAGTTGCTTGTGCCGCGGATCGGCCAGGTCTTCCTCGAGCAGGGCGTTGGCCTGCGCAATCGCGGCCAGGGGGTTGCGGATTTCATGGGCTACCGCGGCAGACATGCGTCCCATGCTGGCCAATTTCTCGGTTCGCATGCGGGCTTCCATCTCGCGCTGGTCCTGCAGAAACATGACGCACAGGCTCTCGTCGTTTTCACCCGGCGTAGTGCTTATCTGGGTACGCACCCGCAAGCGCCTGGGGCCTTGACCGGCATGGTGAATGGTGACATCGGCTTGCCTGGCCGCATGGTCGGAAAAACTCAGTTGCATCAGCTTCACCAAACCCTGCCATCCGACCATCGATGCCAGACTGAAAGGGTTGCCTCCCAAGGCATATTCAGTACCCAGCAAGCGGCGTGCCGCCGGGTTGGCGGCCCGCACCATGCAGCCCGGGTCCAGCACCAGAATCCCATCCGTCAAGGACTCGATCACCAGTTCATTAACCTGTCTCTGGACCCGCACCGCCAGTTGGCTGCGCTGTGCCCTCAGTTCCACGGTGGCCAGACGGGTCGCGATCTGACTGGCCAGAAAGGCCACCGTGAAACAACCCGCTCCGGTCAGGGCTGCCTGCAAAAAATAGGCCGCTGTGTCGACCGGAATTTGAATCGACAACCAGGCGGCGTAGCCAAACAGCAGCAAGGTCACACCTGCGGCACCCGCCATGGACAGCGACAGGGACCCCAGGACGGAGGTCATCAAGATCGGCAAGGCGAACAGAGGCGTGTAATTGATGCTGTTGCCCTGGACCATTTGCAGCACCGCAAAGGCCAGAATATCGACGCCGCTGACAGCGATCCACTGCACATCAAAAGTCTTGCCGAGGGGACGCACCCTGGCCTTCAATCTGACCCCCAAGGCAACCGCACAATAGCCGCTGCAAATCAGGATCAAGGTGATGTCCTTGGCCGACCCGAGCTGGTAGATAACGCCCTGCAGCAACAGTAGCACCAGCCCCAGCATGACCCGAGCGGTCATGAAGCCGCGCCACAATCGCTCAAACTCCTGTGGCTTGTCCACCACCTCGATGCCGGGTTCAAGCAGGGTGGAATCGAACCAGGACTTGGCTGCTGGCTGCCAGCTCATTCAAGGCTCCGCGCGCTGGCGGTGTTCAAGGCAACAATAAGCCCCTTTTTTTCCCTGGACGGCTTCCAACGCCGGGACATGGACCGCGCACAGGGAGCAAGCAACGGTCTGCAGCGGCGCTGGTGCCGCCCGCGGTTTTTGTTCTTTCAATCTGGATTTTTCCTCCCGGTTGGAACGCCACAGCCAAACCCCCAGCAGCGCCACCAGCAAGATCAAAAAAAACCTCATACCGACCGTCCGAGAATGATCTCCATGACGAACCGAGAACCGACATAGGCCAACAGCAGCAAAGCGGAGCCGATGTACAAAACCCTGACCGCCCGCTTGCCACGCCAGCCGAAGCGGGCACGGCCCATCAGCAAGACCGCGAAGGTCAGCCACGACAGCACGGAAAAGGCGGTCTTGTGATCCCACTTCAGGCGCGCAGTGGAACCGTAGAGTTGGTTGCCGAACAGGATGCCCACCAGCAGCGTGGCCGACAGGAGCAGAAAACCGGCCGTCACAAATCTGAAGGTCAGGCGTTCCATGGTCAATAGGGGCATGCCGCTGTTGGGCTCGGCGGCCAGCCGGAAGCGCTCTTCGGCCTGCGTCATGAACCAGGCATGCACCACGGCAGCGCCAAACAGGCCATAGGAGGCAATGCCCAGCGCCCAATGCAGCGGCAACCACGGCGAAGCGGTGGGGTGCAGCAGATTGCCCGGAAACAATACCGCCAGCAGCACCGCAACGGCGCCCAGTGCCGACAGCGCCCAGCGCGTTTGCAGCAGCGGGTACAGGTGACTCTCGATCGCGTACACAGCGGCGATCAACCAGGCCGTGACGGACAAGGCCGGCGCGAAGCCAAAGCGTGGTTCGCTGCCAAACAGACCCAGGGCCAACAGCGCGCCGTGCACCAGCCAGGCCAGCCACACCAATGTTTTGGCCACCGGCGTGCCCAAGCGGGTGGCGCCTATGGCCGACACCGAATAAGCCGCTGCCACGGCAATTGCCAAAGTCAAACTGAGCGGGGAAGCACTGGCTAAAATCATGCCTACAGTTTAGCGTTTTGCAGTTCGCCAATTTCGATTGGCCCCCAACCTTGGTTCCGTTCATCGGAATACCCTCTATGGCCTCCGCCCTTTCCGACAAACTCTCCCGCCTGGTCAAAGAAATTCGCGGCCAGGCGCGCATCACCGAAGCCAATGTGGCCGACATGCTGCGCGAAGTCCGCATGGCCCTGCTGGAGGCCGACGTGGCCTTGCCCGTGGTGCGCGACTTCATCGCCCGCGTCAAGGAAAAAGCACTGGGCCAGGAGGTATTGGGATCGCTGTCGCCGGGGCAGGCACTGGTGGGCATTGTCAGCAAGGAACTGGTGGCCACCATGGGCGCCGGCGTTGCCGACATCAATCTGGCAGCACAGCCACCGGCGGTGATCCTGATGGCCGGCTTGCAAGGTGCCGGCAAGACCACCACCACCGCCAAGCTGGCCAAGCACTTGATCGAGAAGCGGCGCAAAAAGGTCTTGACAGTGTCGGGCGACGTCTACCGCCCAGCCGCCATTGAACAATTGAAAACCGTCACGGCGCAAGCCGGTGCCGAATGGTTTCCCAGCACGCCGGACCAGAAACCGGTGGCCATTGCACTGGCGGCGCTGGACTACGCACGCAAACATTTCTTTGACGTGCTGTTGGTCGACACCGCCGGTCGCCTGGCCATCGATGAAGCGCTGATGCGGGAAATCAAGGAACTGCACGCGGCGCTGAATCCAGTAGAAACCCTGTTTGTGGTCGACGCCATGCAGGGGCAGGACGCCATCAACACTGCCAAGGCGTTCAAGGAATCGCTGCCACTGACCGGCATCGTCCTGACCAAGCTCGATGGCGATTCGCGCGGCGGCGCGGCGCTGTCGGTGCGCCAGATTACCGGTGCACCGATCAAATTTGCCGGCACCAGTGAAAAACTGGACGGCCTGGAAGTATTCGATGCCGAACGTCATGCCGGGCGCATTCTGGGCATGGGCGACATCCTGGCACTGGTCGAGCAGGTCACTTCCGGCGTCGACATGGCGGCAGCGCAAAAATTGGCAGCCAAAGTCAAGAGCGGCGGCGGTTTTGATCTCAATGATTTCCTGGCGCAGATCCAGCAAATGAAACAGATGGGTGGTTTGTCCAGCCTGATGGACAAAATGCCGGCGGCCATCGCGGCCAAGGCCGGTCAGATGGACATGTGCCGGGCCGAGAAAGACATCCAGCGCAAGCAAGGCATCATCCACAGCATGACACCCCTGGAACGCCGCAAACCCGAACTCATCAAGGCCACCCGCAAGCGCCGCATCGCCGCCGGCGCCGGCGTGCAAGTGCAGGAAGTGAACCGCATGCTCAAGGAATTTGAACAGATGCAGGACATGATGAAAAAGATGAAGGGCGGCGGCATGATGAAAATGATGCGGCGCATGGGCGGCATGAAAGGCATGCCGAAAATGCCGTTCTGAAACCTTGTGGGACAGACCGCAGCCTTACTACTGTCATCCCGGGCTTGACCCGGGATCCATGGATTGCGGATCGAGTCCGCAATGACATCCGGGAGGCATTGGATTGGGGGTGCTGAGACCCCGGACTTGATCCGGGATCCATATCTGCCACACAATCATTCACATGAGCTACTTCGTGTACTTCATGGCAAGTCAGAAGAACGGTACTTTGTATGTGGGCGTGACCAACAACCTGATTCGACGCGTGTTTGAGCACAAAAATGACGCCGTCGAGGGGTTTACCAAGCGGTACGCCGTGCACACTCTGGTCTGGTTTGAATCCACCAGTTCCATCGAAGCGGCAATTCAGCGAGAAAAGCAAATCAAGAATTGGAAACGAGAGTGGAAGGTGGCTCTGATAGAGAAAGGAAATCCAGACTGGAATGATCTCTATGAGGGTTTGCTTTGAGGTGCCTGAACCGTTTCCCACACTGGCTGTCACCCACACTGGCTGTCACCCACACTGGCTGTCACCCACTCTGGTTGTCATCCCGGACCCCTGCAGTTGTCATCCCGGGCTTGACCCGGGATCCATGGATTGCGGATCGAGTCCGCAATGACAACCGGGAGGCAGTGGATTGCGGGTCAGGCCCGCAATGACAAATACCACGCCGGAATGGCAATCCTGAGTCGGCGATCGCAATCCTGAGCCGGTGATGGCAATCCTGAGCCGGTGATGGCAATCAGGTCAGCAGTTCCCCGCGCAGTGTGTAAGAGCGGGTCTCGGTAATTTTCACGTCCACCAACTGCCCGATCAGGGCGGGTTGTCCGATGAAGTTGACGACGCGGTTGCATTCGGTGCGGCCCATCAGTTCTGCCGCATCGCGCCGGGAGTGGCCTTCCACCAGAATGCGCTGCACCGTGCCCAGGCGGCTTTCGCTAATGCGCTTGATGCTGTCGTTGATCACGCCTTGCAGATGTTGCAAGCGGCGCAGTTTGACGGCATGCGGTGTGTCGTCAGCCAGGTTGGCCGCCGGTGTACCGGGGCGCGGACTGAAGATAAAACTGAAGGAGTTGTCAAAGCCAACCTCGTCTATCAGCTTCATCATCCTGTTGAAATCGTCCTCCGTCTCGCCCGGAAAACCAACGATGAAATCGCTACTCAACGCCATATCGGGCCGGATGGCGCGCAGTTTGCGCACGGTCGACTTGAATTCCATGGCGGTGTAGCCGCGCTTCATGGCCATCAAAATGCGATCCGAACCGTGTTGCACCGGCAAGTGCAGGTGGCTCACCAGCTTGGGTATTTTTTCGTAGGCTGCAATCAGCGCCGGCGTGAACTCGTTGGGGTGGCTGGTCAGGTAGCGGATGCGCTCAATGCCGGGGATGTCGGCCACATAATCCAGCAAGGTGGCAAAGTCCGCCATCTCGGCGCCATCGCCCATGGGGGTGCGGTAGGCGTTCACGTTTTGGCCCAGCAACGTCACCTCCTTCACGCCCTGGTCGGCCAGCCCCGCCACCTCCACCAGCACATCGTCGAACGGCCGTGACACCTCTTCGCCTCGGGTGTAAGGCACCACGCAGTAACTGCAGTATTTGGAGCAGCCCTCCATGATGCTGACGAAAGCGGTGGCCCCTTCCACGCGGGCCGGCGGCAAGTGATCAAACTTTTCGATTTCCGGAAAGCTGATGTCCACTTGCGAGCGATTCTGCCGTTCGCGCTCGAGCAGCATCTGCGGCAAACGGTGCAGGGTTTGCGGACCAAACACCACATCCACGTAGGGCGCGCGCTCGATGATGGCAGCCCCTTCCTGACTCGCCACGCAACCACCGACGCCAATCAAAACGCCCTTCTTCTTCAGGTGCCGGATGCGCCCCAGATCGGAAAACACCTTCTCCTGTGCTTTCTCCCGCACCGAGCAGGTGTTGAACAAAATCAGATCCGCCTGCTCCACATCGTCGGTCGGCTCATACCCTTGCGCGGCATTGAGCACATCGGCCATCTTGCCCGAGTCGTACTCGTTCATCTGACAACCAAAGGTTTTGATGAAGACCTTTTTAGTCAAGGTTTGCCCGCCATCTCACGCAACATGGCGCGCACGCGGTAGAGGTTGGCCAGCATGTCGGCCTGGCCGGCCCGGTCGTAGTCCAGGGTGTCGTTCAGCAGACCATGCTGAATGACCGGCACCATGCCGTAGCCACTGGTGACGTAGTTATCGGTGCCCCCTACCTTGGTCGCGATGCCATAGACCCACTGGTCAGCGCCACGCAGGGTGGCTGGCCCGACAACGGTCGCGGCCCGGCTACCTATGGGCATGCTGATTTCAAAGCCGGCAAACTTTGTCCGCGGCATCACTATCGGTGAACTGGCTTCCGTGTTGCGGTAATAAAAGGTCAGGCGGTTATCCCCAAACCAGTGATGGCTTGCCAGCCGGAGGCCACGATCCTGATTGTAAAACTGCCCGGCTTGCGCTTCCCAATACCAGCGCCCGTCGATAACACTCCACCGTGCGGAACCCAAGGCCAGCGGGTGGCGGATGCGCTCAAACGTCCCGCCGCTGGTATCCGTTCCCTGGTAATAGCCAGCCAACCCACTCAAACGCAGCGTCCCCTGTGGGCTCAGCCAAGCAAGGTCCATTTGACCGCCATAATCGCTGTGCATGACATAGCCAACGCTCCCCTGGGCCCACAACCGGGGCGCCAGTTCCATCTGAAGCGACAACGTGCTGCTTTCCACGCGGCTCCGAATGCGGTCACCGCCAAACGCCCCATCGGCGCCAAAGTTGGGACTATTTGCCAGCGGCACCGTCACTTCACCCTGCCACAAGGCACCGCGTGACAAACCCAGTTCCCAACGCAGACTCATGCCCACCGAGGCGTCAAACAAGCCCAATTCGGTGCCAACACGCTGGTGCAGCACAGGAGCGATCTCCAACTGAGGATGCCATCTATCCCGGGCCTGAGCAGGCGTTACCAGCCAAACCGGCTCGGGCGAGCGCCCCGCCAAGCCGCTATTCAGCTTCAGCGCCGCTTGCCCGTCGCACCACCACCCGCCATCGGCAAATTTCGCCAAACAAGTGGCATTGGTTTGAACCGTCAGCACCGGGTCCTGCAGGTAACTGAGCACCAGATGGAGTTGCTCATCGCTTTGCGCCATCTTTTGCCACACGCCTAAGGCCACGCCAAGGGCATCGAGCCGGTTCTTGCGCCAGGTCAACGGCTCAGCCTGCACCACCCAGCGCCGCGCATTGTCAAAACCAACCCAGACCGACGTAAATCCGGCACTTTGCAAGCGGCTTGCCAGTTGCTCAGCACGTTGCGCCTGCGTCGCCGCCATTTCAGGTGCGGGTGGGGTTACCGACAATGGTGGCGCAGGGACCGCCGCAGGCGGTGTTTTCGGCTGTGCCAAGGGCATTGGCGCAAGCGGCGGCGTCTTTGGCGCAGTCTGAGGCGCTGCCTGGGCTGGCGCGGCGGCAGCGAGCCTGCGCGTTCCTTCGCCAAGTGCCGATTTGTCAAAGCTGTAGGTGAGGCCCAGTCCAGCCTGCCAAGCCTGCTGGTCCGTGCGACTGCTGAGCTTTCGGCTGGCACTAACTTCCAGCGCGAGGGATTCGGATAGCGGCCTCGCATAGCGCAAGCCAGCGCGCAGTTCATGGCTGTCGTATTCGGCCAGCGCCTGCCAATGCTGGTTCAAAAACACCTGGCCGCTGCCAAACACGCCATCCAGCGACGAGTAAGCACGCCCTCCCCTGCCATAGCCCAGCGAAAAATCAAACGCCCCAACCGAGGCGGTTGCGACGCCGTAGTAGCTGCGAAAGTTGGTGGCGGCGCCGCCGATGTCGACCGCGCCAAAGGCCAAGCGCGTATCCCACCCCAATCTCAGGGGCAACTGGTACTTGGCGGAAGCCGACAGATCACGCAAAGCACCCTGACAAGGGGGGCTGATGACGTACATGCTGCAATACAAATCGCCGTCATAAGCGAGCCGACCTGCCAGTTCCAGACCCGGTAACACGCCGAAACCCAGGTTAACAGAGCCGAACCCCCCAACGCCCGGATAGACGCGCGGCTTTTCGGGGTTGCTGTTGTTCCACGCCGCGCTGACCGTGCCCGGGCTCAGTACATCGGCGGTGGGTGAGTTGATCGCACCGGTAAAGGCTGCCGGCGCCAACTGCGCGAACGCGGACCCACCGAGAGCCGCCGCACCCAGCCACAAAGTCCAAGAAAGTGATGAGCGCAAGAACATGCAGAGAGAATTAACCTGGAAAAATAAAATTCAGTGGAAGCCGTGGAGATTGCAATGCCTTACGACATGGGGTACCTCAGGGGTATCCTTTTTACCAGACAAGCCAACCCACCCCCAGCTAGCATTCTGGCACCAAGAGGGCGCGCCCAGCGCCCTCACGCACACACGTCAGTTCTTATTGGGCACCCGTCACTTTTAGCGTCACCGTCCCGCCGTTGACACCATTGACAGTTACCACGCCAGTTGTTGGATCAATCGACACAGAGGCCTGTGCTGGCGCTGAGGGAATCTGTCCCAGTTGCAGCAGTATATGCACGGTAGTGGCCTGTCCCGTGGCCTGAACACCGCCGGTCTCGACATTGATCTGACAGGGGTGGACAGTGATCACCTGACCCACAGTCACTCCCGCAAGCGTACTGGCAGTCACGGTGAATATGCACGACCCGAAGGTTGTGATACCCGTTACCGTGCCACCGGGCGCGGTAATGGTGGCGGTCGGTGTCGCAGAGGTCGTATTCGTAAATTTCACTGTAGTAGCCACTGTGGCTAAGGCCGGCACGCTCGCCGGGAAAGCCCCCGCGGGAACCGAGAAGGGCACAGCCTCAGCAGCTTTTACCGTAGCTGCAGTCACCGGCACCACGGTGTCGGCTGCCGCAACCTGCGGCGCCGGGTTGCCGCCGCAAGCAGCGAGCGCCGTAACAAAGACCGACGTCATCAAAATTCGAATTGAAAGAGAAGAATTAGACATGAAACCCCCGTTAATGAGAAAGCCGCGAAGAAGAAAAATTAACACCGCTGCGGGTCTGACCAGTTTATACAGCCAGCCAGCGTGCTTGTCATCTGTTTTTTTGCACGCCGCATTGTGGCACAGCTCTGCAAAAACATGGCAGCATGTTCAGGTACCACAGAATTTTGAGCAGCGTCAAAGTTGTCCCCTGACGCCCCGGGGTTTCCAATTACACTCGCAGGGCTACAAATCGTAATAACAGCTTTCTTGGGAGCGGCATGAGCCAGTTGACTTATCGCACCGCAGTGTATCGAGGCGCTTACGCAACCGTTTTTGTTGCGGCCTACCTGTTGTTGGCAGCCTTCTTACTGTCGGGCGGCGATTCCGTGTCTGAGAGCAGCACGGGGGTCTGGGGTCTGATGCTGGGCATGGCGCTGGCAGGTACAGCCGGGGCCATCGCAGGCCCCGCGCTGCACAGGCGGTTGTTCAAGTCCCGGGCTGCACGCCGCGCAGCTCACAAACCCGGCAAGCACTCGCACCACCATCACTCGCACGAATGAGTCAAGCCACCTTTTCCATTCTGGTGGTGTGCACTGCCAACATCTGTCGCAGCCCGGCTGGCCAAGCCCTGTTGGCGGCACAACTGGCAAACCACAATGTCCGGATCGAATCGGCCGGTACCCGCGCGCTCGATGGCAACGCGGTCGACACCACCATGGCACGCCTGCTGCAGGCGCGCGGCATCGACGCCCTGGCCCAGCACCGCTCGCGGCCCATCATGCCCACCATGTTGGCCCGTTACGACCAGGTGCTGTGCATGGAAGACCAACATGTCCGGCAGGTGCTGGCGCTGTACCCGGCCGGCCGGGGCAAGGTTCGACTATTGGGCCACTGGAGCGGGCAACAAATTGCCGACCCCATCGGCCAGCCCGATACGGTGTATGCTGCCGCGCTCGACCAAATTGAAAGTTGCGCCGGACAATGGGCGCAAAAATTGATAGACATGGGAATGATGAGATGACAGAACAATTCAAGGCCGGCGCGCTGGCTATCCTGCTCAGCGCAGCAATGGCCGGTTGCGGCACTGCACCGGGCATGTACGTGGCCACGCCGGCCACTGCGCAAACACGCAGCACCTGGTTTGGCAGCCGCGCCAGCGAACCCGAGCCCAGCATAGACTTTGCACTGATCCGTCTATCAGCGGAAAACATGGGCAAGTACAGTCTACCGGGCAACGGCTCCGGCGTCCCTCTGTTCAGTGCCAACAGCAGCGGCCCCTACAAGTTGGGCCTGCAAGACGTGCTGCGCATCAACGTCTGGGGCCATCCCGACTTTTTACCCACGCTCTCGGCCGTATCGTCCAGCGGCGTTGCCAGTGTGCCCCTGGGGCGCACCATCAACGAAGATGGCACACTATTCTTTCCGCTGGTGGGCGCCTTGCCAGCGGCCGGCCTCACGTTATCGGAGTTTCGCGTTGCGCTGACCAAAGCCCTGACCAAATACATCAAGGATCCGCAAGTCGACGTCGATATGGCCGCCTTTCGCAGCCAGCGGGTGTTCATGGCGGGTGAGGTCAAAGCCCCCGGCGTGGTGCCCATTACCGACATCCCGCTCAAGATCACCGATGCCCTGGCCGCCGTCGGCGGCACCACCCCTGACGCCGACCTCGGCGTGGTCCAACTCACCCGTGCCGCCCAAAGCTTTACCATCGACTTGAACCGCCTGTATTTTGGTGGCGAGCTGGCGCTGAACCTGACGCTGCAACACGGCGATGTGCTCACCGTGCCTGATCGCCAAGCACGCAAGGTGTTTTTGCTGGGTGAAGTGATGCAACCCAAATCCTACGTGCTGCGCCGGGGCCGCGTCAGTCTGGCCGAGGTACTGGCCGATGCCGGTGGCCCGAATCCGCTGTCGGCCAACGCCGGCGAAGTCTTTGTCATGCGCTTGGGCGTTGACGGCAAACCGCTGGTGTTCCAGCTCGACGCGCGCGAACCGGTGGCGCTGCTGCTGGCCGATCGTTTTGATGTACAAGCGCGTGACCTGGTCTACGTCAACCCGACCAGCATGACCCACGCCGTGCGGATCATGAACCAGTATCTGCCGCTGCTGCAAGGTGTCTCCAGCGTCAAACAGGTCGGCGGCTTCTAGGCCACCATTCGACGCATAAGTAACAATATAAACTTAAACTTTCAGGCTTCCATGGCGACAGATTACAGCGACCGCAACAACGACAACCGTCCCCTGATCCAGGAGGAAGAGGGCCTGTCGCTCATCGATATTCTTGAAAACGTGCTGTATTTCAAGTGGCACTTCATCGTGGTGGCCAGTGCGGTGTTTGTGCTCTCGGTGTTTTATGCCATCGTCGCCACGCCCATTTACACGGCTGACGTGCTGATACAAATCGAAGAGAAAAAGAGCTCCTCGCTGGGCGCACTAAACGCCGTCGCCACTGCGCTGGACGTGCAGCAGTCCCCTGTCATGGGCGAGATCGAAATCCTGCGCTCACGCAACGTCATCGGCCGCGCCGTCGAGGCCGAGCTGGCCCACACCAGCATCAAGGTGGGCAACCGCCTGCCGCTGGTCGGTGGCTGGCTGGCCCGCCTGCGCGAACGTGGCAGCGACGGTCTGGCCAAACCGTTATGGGACTGGGGCAATATCGCCTGGGGTGGCGAGACGCTAACCATCGATGAATTTGTCGTACCCGAGCGCTATTTTGGCAAGCCGTTTGACCTCATCGCAAGCACTGCTGGGGGTTGGTCGCTGGTTGATTCCGAGGGCGTCGCCGTGCTACAAGGCAAGGCCGGCCAAAGCGCTCAGTCCGCCGACGGCCAGTTCAGGCTCTGGGTCTCGGACATGAAAGCCCGCCCCGGCAACCACTTTGAGATAAGGCGCTATTCAGTGCCTTCACGCGTAGTTCAGATTCTGGGACAGATGACGGTCACAGAAACCAAACGCCAGTCGAATGTGCTGAAGCTCACTTACGAAGACACCAACTCGACCAACGCGGCCCGCATGCTCAATGCCATTGCCGACGCCTACCTCAAGCAAAACCTTGAGCGCCGCTCGGAAGAAGCCGACAAGAGCCTGAAGTTCTTGCAAGAGCAATTGCCTGAGTTGCAAAAGCAACTGGAAGTGGCCGAGAAAGCCCTCAACGGGTTTCGCAACCGGGAAAAAACCCTTGATATTTCTGGTGAAATCAAGGTGCTGCTCGACAAAACAACCGATATCGAAAGGCTTCGCATGGAAGCCGAGCTCAAGCGCAAGGAGTTGCTGCAACGCTATGAGCCAATCCACCCCGCTATCCGAGCGCTGGACGGGCAGATCTCCGCACTCAAAGGTGAGTTTCAAAGCCTGGGTCGTGCCATTTCTGCGCTGCCCAACACGCAGCAAGACTACATCCGCTATGCGCGTGACGTGGAGGTCAACAACCAGCTCTATGTCGGCCTACTCAACAACGCCCAACAGCTTAAAGTAGCGCGCGCTGGCACCACCGGTAATGTCGCCATCATTGACCGCGCCGTGGTACCGGAGCGGCCCTCCCGCCCCAACCAACCCTTGACGGTAGCCATTGGCGGCCTGCTGGGCCTGCTGCTGGGTTTTTTGGCCAGCCAGCTGTTGGCGATGATGTCCGGCATTGTGCGCGACCCGAAAAAACTCGAACTCAAAACCGGCATCCAGACCTTTGCCATTTTGCCCTTGGCGCCCGAGCAGGCCGACTTTGACCTGGTGGACGACAAACCGTTTCTGCTGGCGCATGAAAAACCCACCGCCATTGTGGTGGAAGCGCTGCGCAGTTTGCGCACGGCCCTGCTGTTTGCCTTGTCGGAAACCCCACGCGCCAAAGTCATCCTCGTCACCTCGGCGGCGCCAGGGCAAGGCAAGAGCTTTATTTCCGTCAACCTGGCCTATTTGATGGCAGCCGCCGGCAAGCGTGTTCTGCTGATCGACGCCGACGTGCGCCGCTCGTCCCTGAAACGTTACATCGCGCTGCCGGAACACCCGCATGGTTTGTCCGACGTGCTGAAAGACGGCGCATCCTTTGTCGACCTGGTGCGCCGCGAGGTGCACCCCCATCTGGACCTACTGGCCGCAGGTGCCCGCGTCAAAAACCCCGGCGATTTGTTCTCCAAGCAGGCTTTGGCCGACACCATCGCCAGTGCCGCCGAGCAGTACGACTTTGTGGTCATCGACTCGCCGCCAGTGCTGCCAGTGAACGACGCCGCGGCGCTCTCCAAATGGGCGGACGTGACGGTGTTTGTGGCGCGGCAAGACTCGGTCAGCCAGGCTGAAATAGCTGAAGCGCTAACGCTGTTGGCCAAGGCCGGCAAACCGGTCAGCGGCCTGGTCTTCAATGGGTACATTCCGTCAACCCTGCGTTATGGCTATGGTTACGGTTATGGCTACGGCTATCGCTACCGCAAGTACGGCGGCCGCTACGGCAAGGGTTACGGTTATAGTGGTTACGGTAAAGGTTACGGTTACAGTAGCTACGGTGATGACGATACGGAAAGTGCCTCGAAGAAGACGCCCAAGTAAGGCTTAGAACAAAGGACAGGGGAATGGATCATGGAATTTTCTCAGTACGTTTGGCCCCTGGCGGCTTTTGCCACCGGAGCCACCGCCTTGTTTACCGCCGTGCTGCTGGTGTTGACCAAGGACCTGCACGGCCGTCACTCACTGGACTCCACCTTTGGCCCGCAGCGTTTTCACACCCAACCCACCCCCCGCATCGGCGGGATTGCCATCGTCTGCGGCGTGCTGCTGGGCACATTGCTGATCGCGGGTGAATCGCGCTACATATTGCGGATCATTGTGCTGGCCGGTGTCCCGGCCTTTGCTTTCGGCCTGCTGGAAGATCTGACCAAGCGCGTAAGGGTGTCGACACGCCTGTTTGCCACTCTGGGCAGCGGCCTGCTGGGCTGGTTTGTGACCGGCATCACCATCGCCGACGTGAATGTGCCCTGGCTGGACGCACTATTGCTGTGGACGCCCGCTGCCGTGCTGTTTACCGCCTTTGCCGTCAGCGGCGTGGCCAACGCCTTCAACATCATTGACGGCTTCAACGGCTTGGCCTCGGGCACCGCGGTTATCGTCCTGACCGCCATGGGCCTGCTCAGCCTGCACTTGGGCGATGTGCAAGTGGGCCATGTTTGTGTGATGCTGGCGGCCGCCGTGCTGGGGTTTTTTCTGGTCAACTGGCCACTGGGGAAATTGTTTTTGGGCGACGGTGGAGCCTATTTTGTCGGCTTTGCCATTGCCTGGGTGGCGGTACTGCTGCTGCAGCGTCATCCACAGGTCTCGGCCTGGTGCCCGCTGCTGATCTGCGCTTACCCGGTGCTGGAAGTGTTGTTCAGCATGCTGCGACGGCGGCAGCGGCATCTGGATGTCGGGCATCCGGACCACCTGCACTTGCACAGCCTGGTCATGCGCCGGGTGGCGTGCCAGCGCTTTCCCAACATTAGTCGCACCCTGTGCAATTCGATCACCGGTGCCATGCTGTGGCTCATGACGCTACTGCCTGCGCTGTGGGCTGTTTCGTTTTATGACAGTACGCCCATGCTGATGCTGGGGTTGATTGTTTACACACTGGGTTACCACGCTCTGTACGTCCGCTTGGTGTGGTTCAGGTGGAACCGACAGTGGTGGTCCAGGCCAGTGCCAATATTGCCCGACTCCAAATAAACAGCGCGCCATGCCTTGGTACGTCATTCACACCAAACCGCGGCAAGAACAACGCGCCCTGGTCAATCTGGTGCAACAGGGTTACGGCTGCTATTTGCCGCTGCTGGCCACTGAAAAGCTGCGTCAGGGCGCATTGAAGGTGGTGCAAGAGCCGCTCTTTGCGCGCTACCTGTTCATTAGCCTCGATACCGGCCAAAGCGGCAAAAGTTGGGCTCCCATACGCTCCACCCAAGGTGTCAGCCGGCTGGTGACCTTTGGTGTGGAACCGGCCAAAGTCGACCCCACCCTGATTGAAGCCTTGCGCGCAAATACCGACGGCCTGCGTGAAAGACCTGAACGTCTATTCGAACCAGGTGATCGCGTTCAAATCAAAGACGGCGCGTTTGCCGGGCTGGAAGCCGTCTACCAAATGCCCAACGGCGAAAGCCGCGCCATGGTGTTAATCGAAATATTGAGCAAACCCGTCAAATTGACCCTATCGCCCGCCAGTTTAAGCAAAGTAGCCTGATCCACAGGCACTTGCTATGGCGGGTGTTGGCTTTCATCGGGCTCAATGGTTGTCATCCCGGGCTTGACCCGGGATCCATGGATTGCGGGTCAAGCCCGCAATGACAACGTGGTGCGTAATGACAATTTACCGCGTCGAGCGGTGAATTGTCATCTGCTTGTGCTAGCATATGTTCAATACTTGAACAACCAGTGTCTTTCGACACTGCGGTAGCCTGCCTGATAGAAAATTGCAGCGGCACGACGGACCTATCTGCCCCCTCCCCATGCCAGAAACCCCATCCCTTCACGAGGAAACTCATTTAAAGGTGTTGCGCCTGTTAGAAGCCAACCCACAAATGAACCAGCGCGACTTGGCTGCGGCTTTGGGTGTAAGTCTGGGCAAAACCAACTTCTGTTTGAAAGCGCTGCTCGATAAAGGACTGCTAAAAATGCAGAACTTTCAGAGCAGCAAAAGCAAACTCGCCTATGCGTACCTGCTCACCCCGGCCGGCATAGCCAAGAAGGCAACACTCACAAGCCGCTTTCTCAAGCGCAAAACGCAGGAATACGCATCGCTCAAGGCGGAGATTGAATTGCTACAGCAGGAAACTACTGCAAACACCAACAAGTCTCATGGATCGTCACAGCGTACGGCCTCGCGATGACAAAAATATCAACAACCACACACCATCATGCAATTAGAAACCACAAAAATCGCCATCATCGGCTTGGGCTACGTCGGCCTGCCTTTGGCCGTGGAGTTTGGCAAACTACGCCCGGTACTGGGCTTTGACATCAACGCAGCGCGCATTGCCGAACTACAGTCTGGGCAAGACCACACGCTTGAGGTCAGCCCAGAAGAGCTAACCACTGCCAGTCAATTGACTTTCAGTAGCAACCCGGAAGACCTCAATGCCTGCCAGGTGTTTATCGTCACTGTGCCCACCCCAGTGGACAAGGCCAATCGGCCCGACCTGACGCCGCTGGTCAAGGCCAGCGAAACGGTGGGGCGCACCATGCCGGCCAACGCCATCGTCATTTATGAGTCCACCGTTTACCCCGGTGCCACAGAAGAAGTGTGCGTGCCGGTGCTAGAAAAATTCAGCGGTAAAAAATTCAACACTGATTTCTTCTGCGGCTACTCCCCCGAGCGCATCAACCCCGGTGACAAACAGCACCGCTTGCCCAGTATCAAAAAAGTCACGAGCGGCAGCACGCCTGAAGTGGCCGAGGCGGTCGACCATCTCTACAAACAAATTATCACAGCCGGCACCCACAAGGCCAGCAGTATCAAAGTGGCCGAGGCCGCCAAGGTAATTGAGAACACCCAGCGCGACGTCAACATCGCCCTGATGAACGAGCTCAGCCTGATCTTCAATCGCCTTGGCATTGACACGCTTGAAGTACTGCAGGCCGCTGGCACCAAGTGGAACTTCTTGCCGTTTCGCCCCGGCCTGGTGGGTGGCCACTGCATAGGCGTTGACCCCTACTACCTGACGCACAAAGCACAAGAGGTGGGTTACCACTCTGAGGTCATCCTGGCCGGACGCCATATCAACGACAGCATGGCCGTGCATGTGGCTGACCAGACCGTCAAACTCATGTTGCGCAAAAACCTGCCGGTGCTCGGCAGCCGCGTGCTGGTGTTGGGCCTGACGTTCAAGGAAAACTGCCCCGACCTGCGCAACACGAAAGTGGTGGACATCGTCAAGGCGCTACAAGGCTACAACACCCAGGTAGACGTATACGACCCGTGGATCGATGTGGCCGAGGCTCAACATGAATACGGTCTTGCCTGCTTGACCCAACCACCGCAAGCCGGCCAATACGCAGCCATTGTGTTGGCCGTTAGTCATCACCAATTTGTCACATTAGGCGAGAAAGGTATCAAGGCACTTGGCCAGAGCGGAGCAGTCATCTATGACGTCAAGAGCATGCTACCGTTAGCCGCTACAGACGGAAGGCTATAAGCTGGTCGAGCCAACATCACAGTGAGCAACAGTGTGACCCATACCGCATCGAACCCCACTGCCTACGAGCGATTGCAAGTACGTCTGCAGGCTGAGCCTCACACTTGGCTCGTCACCGGCGTGGCTGGCTTCATTGGCAGCAACCTTCTAGAAACTCTGCTCAAACTAAATCAACGTGTAGTAGGCCTAGACAACTTCGCCACCGGCCACCAACGCAACCTGGATGAAGTAGAAACCCTCGTTACACCCGCACAATGGGCCAACTTCAAATTCATACAGGGGGACATTCGCAACCTAGAAGACTGCCATCGCGCGATGACGTGGAATCTGTCACTGCTTCCCCCTTCGTCATTGCGGGCCCGACCCGCAATCCATGGATCCCGGATCAAGTCCGGGATGACATCAGAAGATTTTGAAATGACAGCGGAAGATTCCGTATTGACAGCCCGCCCCGTCGAATACGTCCTCCACCAAGCCGCCCTAGGCTCCGTTCCCCGCAGCGTAGAAGACCCCATCACTACCAACGCTGCGAACATCACAGGCTTCTTGAATATGCTGGTAGCCGCCAGAGACGCCAAGGTCAAACGCTTTGTCTACGCCGCCAGCAGCAGCACCTATGGCGATCACCCTGGCCTACCCAAGGTAGAAGAGACTATTGGCAAACCGCTCAGCCCCTACGCTGTCACGAAATACGTCAACGAGTTGTACGCCGACGTCTTCGGCAAAACCTACGGTCTGCAAAGCATAGGCTTACGCTACTTCAACGTCTTCGGCCCGCGGCAAGACCCTAATGGTGCCTACGCCGCCGTCATCCCGAAGTGGATCGCCAGCCTGATCAGGGGCGAGCCGGTTTATGTCAATGGCGATGGTGAAACCAGCCGCGACTTTTGCTACGTGGCCAACGCAGTACAAGCCAACCTGCTGGCTGCCACCGTTCCCGTCATTGAGGACCTTGAGGTTGTCATTGCGGGCCACGACCCGCAATCCATGTCACCTGTCAACCAAGTCTACAACGTTGCAGTGGGCGAACGCACCACGCTCAACGAGTTGTATGCCCAACTCAAAATCAAGCTGATGCCACAGTACCCCCACTTACAGCAAACAAAGCCCGTATACCGTGACTTTCGCGCTGGCGACGTTCGCCACAGCCTGGCCGACATAAGCAAGGCCCAGCGGCGGCTGGGATACCGACCAGCGTTCAACATAGCAGCAGGCATAGCGCAAGCCATGCCTTGGTACATCCATTTTTCCACAGCAATTAGCCATGCATAATTACCCCACAGTCACTGACCGCAAAATCCGTCTTGCCCTGGTAGGCTGCGGCCGCATTGCCGCCAACCACTTTGGCGCCATGGAACAACACGCCGACAGCGTGGAACTGGTTGACGTCTGTGATGTCAACGCCGTCGCCCTGGCGCAAGCTGTTGATCGCACCAAAGCCACGGGCCACAGCAGCCTGGCCACCATGCTTAAATCCACCACAGCTGATCTAGTGATCTTGACAACCCCCAGCGGCCTGCACCCCGAACAAGCCATTCAGGTGGCAGCAACCGGCCGCCACGTCATGACCGAAAAACCCATGGCCACCCGCTGGCACGACGGCGTGCGCATGGTCAAGGCCTGCGACGATGCCAATGTGCGCCTGTTTGTCGTCAAACAAAACCGCCGTAACGCCACCCTGCAGCTGCTCAAAAGAGCCGTTGAGCAAGACCGTTTTGGCAAAATCTATTCGGTTGCCATGAACGTCTTCTGGACCCGCCCGCAGGAGTACTATGACAGCGCCAAATGGCGCGGCACCTGGGAATTTGACGGCGGCGCCTTCATGAACCAGGCCAGCCATTACATAGACCTGCTCGACTGGATGATTGGCCCAGTAGAGAGCGTCATGGCCTACACCGCCACCCTGGCCCGCAACATCGAGGTTGAAGATAGCGGCGTTGCAGCCGTGCGCTGGCGCAGCGGTGCCATGGGTACGGTCAACGTCACCATGCTCACCTACCCCAAAAACATGGAAGGCAGCATCACCATCCTGGGCGAAAAAGGCACAGTCCGCGTTGGCGGCGTAGCTGTCAATGAAATCCAGACCTGGCAATTCGCCGACACCCGGCCCGAAGACGCCGACGTTGGCAGCAGCAGTTACCAGACCACCTCGGTGTATGGCCTGGGCCATCCGCTCTATTACGCCAACGTAATCGAAACCCTGCGCGGCCAAGCCGAACCCGAAACTGATGGCCGCGAGGGACTTAAGACCTTGGAGCTATTGATAGCCATGTACCTCTCATCCCGCGACGGCAAACGCGTTGCCCTGCCGCTGGACTACTGACCCTCCCGGCTGTCATTGCGGGCTTGACCCGCAATCCATGCCTCCGCACCACAAAAACCATGCCCATCACCATCCACCCCACCGCCATCGTCGACGACGGCGCCCAAATTGGCGAAGGCAGCCGCGTCTGGCACTGGGTACACATCTGCGGCGGCGCCAAAATTGGCCGCGATTGCTCCTTCGGCCAAAACGTCTTTGTGGGCAACCGCGTGTTGATTGGCAACAACTGCAAGATTCAAAACAACGTCTCGGTCTACGACAACGTCACCCTTGAAGACGACGTGTTCTGCGGCCCCAGCATGGTCTTCACCAACGTTTACAACCCGCGTAGCGCGGTGAGCCGCAAAAACGAATACCGCGATACCTTGGTCAAGCGCGGCGCCACCATCGGCGCCAATGCCACCATTGTGTGCGGCAGCACTGTAGGCGAATATGCCTTTGTGGCCGCCGGTGCCGTTATCAACCGCAACGTCAAACCCTATGCCCTCATGGCCGGCGTGCCCGCCCAACAAATTGGCTGGATGAGCCAGCAAGGCGAGCGGCTTGATCTACCTCTCACTGGTCAAGGCACCGCCACCTGTGCCGCCACCGGCCTGCATTACCTGTTGCAAAATGATCAAATCACCGTTTTGGAGAAATCAACATGCAAGTAGAAGCCATATACGACAAAGGCCGCATTGAACTGGTTCAACGCCTGCGCCTGCGTCATGACCGGGTGCGCCTGCTTGTGACGGTCCCTGATGAAGAGGTTGACCATCAAGGCAACCCTTACAACCTGTCCCCTGAAGTACTACAAAAAGCAGAAGAAATGCGCCAACGCGTTGATGCGGCCCGGCGCGCCCCTTTGCCACCTGATGACGAACTGCCTGAGATAACACCCAAGCAAGTGGAACGCATCGAAGCCTTTGAGCTACGAGCACAAATGCGACGTGAACAAGGACGTCCGGTGTAACCCATGGATTTATTAATCGATATCAATATTGCCGTCGACATTTGCACAAGGCGATCACCGTTTTTTGATGCAGCAGACCTTGCTGTGACCCAATGCGCAAGCGCGGGTGGGCGGTTGTGGCTGTACACGGGTAGCCTGCAAACACTTGAATATGTGACCCGCAGCGAATTGCGCCGTAGCAACCCAATTGAAGGCATCAGCGCCACCGCTCGCCAACTGGCTCAGCAAACACGCCAAACGCTTCAAGCCTTCGCTGCCGACAAACATTGGTTGGCCTCTTTGGCGGACGAGGGAGATGTTTTTGACAGCCCAGACCCCGAAGACGAACAACTCATCCGCGCCCTGGGCCGTTTTTCCCCTGGCAGCATCAAGTTACTGACCCGTGATGAACTGCTGTGTGAACGCTACCCTGCGCTAACCATCACACCCCAGCAATACCTGCAAACACCACTGCAATCCAAAGCCATCGAGTTCTGCGACCTGGCCGCCCAGCAAGACCGCATCCGCCCCCAGCTAGAGCGCAACATTCACCGCGTACTGCACCACAGCCAATACATCCTCGGCCCCGAAGTGGCCGAGCTGGAAGAAAGACTGGCAGCCTACACCGGCGCCAAGTACTGCATCAGCGTAGCCAACGGCACTGACGCCCTACAGATTGCACAAATGGCATTGGGCATCGGTCCGGGTCATGAAGTCATCACCCCCGGTTTTACCTACATCGCTACCGCTGAAACGGTAGCTTTGCTGGGTGCCAAACCGGTGTACGTGGACATCGACCCCCGCACCTACAACCTTAACCCGGCGTTGCTTGAAGCCGCCATCACCCCGCGCACCAAAGCCATCATCCCAGTGAGCCTGTACGGGCAATGTGCAGATATGGACGCCATCAATGCCATCGCCGCCAAGCACGGCATCCCGGTGATTGAAGACGCCGCCCAAAGCTTTGGTGCCACCTACAAAGGCCACAAAAGCTGTAACCTGAGCACCATCGCCTGCACCAGTTTCTTCCCTACTAAACCATTGGGCTGCTACGGAGACGGTGGCGCCATCTTCACCAATGACGACGAACTGGCCAAGGTAATGCGCCAAATTGCCCGCCACGGACAAGACAGGCGATACCACCACATTCGGGTGGGTGTGAATAGCCGCTTGGACACGCTTCAAGCCGCTACCCTGTTACCGAAACTGGCCGTTCTGGATGAGGAATTGGTTTTGCGTCAGCAAGTGGCCGACCGCTATGGCAAATTGCTGATCGAAGCGGGCGTGTGTACAACGCCGCATACCGAGCCCCACAACACCAGTGCCTGGGCTCAGTATACGATTCGTATACAAGACCGAAATGCAGTCCAGGAGAAGCTAAAGCGCGCTGGCATTCCCGCTGCTGTGCACTATCCGATTCCGCTCAATAGGCAGCCTGCTGTGGCAGATAGTTCGGTCTACTTGCCGGTGGGTGACACAGTGAGTGAACAGGTAATAAGTCTGCCGATGGGCCCGGGTTTGACGACATCGCAACAGCAACAAATTGCGCAGAGCTTGGCAGCTAACGGGGCATGATTGCAATCAACCTTCGGAGCAAGCTTGTCGGCAATGCGGCAATTTACTTAGGGGCCAATATCCTCAATGCCGCGATTCCTTTCTTTCTTTTGCCAATCTTGACTCGGGTACTCACGCCGTCCGACTACGGCACCGTAGCCATGTTTGGCATAGTGCTTGGCGTGTTGGGCGCATTCACCGGCCTAAGCGTGCATGGCGCCGTCAGCATCCGTTATTTTCAACTAGGAAAAGAGCAATTAGCGCAGTACATCGGAACCTGTATCGGGATAGTGGTAGTCAGTACATTAGCGCTCATTATTTTGATCGCGACATTTGGCTCGTTGCTGGAAGGTGTCACAGGAGTTCCTGCAAATTGGCTTCTCGTGGCTGTTGTTCTTTCCGGTTTCCAGTTTCTTGGGAATATCCAACTATCTCTCTGGCAAGTGTCTGGGCAAGCCAAAAAATATGGGATTTTTCAGGTCGCTCAGGGTATGTTCAATGGGGGTTTCTCGCTAATTTTTATCTTGATTATGAGATTAGCTTGGCAAGGCCGTGTTTTAGGTCAAGCCGTCTCGATCATCGCACTCGGAGTTGTCGCTTTGTGGTGGTTATTAAAAAACAAGTTACTAAGAATACCTCAGGATTGGCGTAACCAGTGTCTTGATGCTTTGAATTTTGGTGTTCCGCTAATACCTCATGTCATCGGTGGAATTATTATTTTGACTATAGGGCAATTTCTCATAACGAATATGCTTGGGGTTGCGAAAACTGGGATATATGTTGTGGCAGTTCAGTTTGGAGCAATTATTGGTATTTTATCTGACGCATTTGTCAAATCTTATGGCCCGTGGTTGTATGAAAAGATAAAAGATGAATCAATTGCATCACGTCTTTTCGTAGTGGGAATAACATATTATGTATTTTTGCTATTTTTGGTTCTAGCTGCAGTTGCAAGTTTGGTAATTTTTTTGATTTTCCCTTTTGTTGTTGGTAAAAATTTTTTACCTGCCAAATTTTTGACAATTTTTTTTATTTTCGGGAATGCCTTCGTAGGCATGTATTATGCAATTGCCGGATTTTTCTTTTTCACATCAAAAACAAAATTCGTGTCAATAGCCACCATTACTTCTGGCATCACATCTATATTTTTAATGTGGATTTTAGGTATCAACATGGGAATAGAAGGAGTTGCCTTGGGCTTTCTTTTATCTCAAATACTCAGGTTCTTGCTTGCGTGGGCATTAACCTCCTTGGTTTATCCAATGCCGTGGTTCAAATTTCGATTGGCTTTTGATGCGGTATCTTTTTCGCGATCCAAAAAATGAGGTATTTTCCAAGCATCCTTGTCAGACTCTTTAATACGATTTCCAATATTTATTGGATTATAATATATTCTAATTTTCGAAAGAAATATGAAATTGATGAGAGTTTTAGATTTAATGGAAAGCTAATCCAACTTTATGGGGAAGGATCCATAAGAACCGGGGTAGACAGTTATATCGGTGCGTTATCAACACTGCAGGCAGCAAAAGGATATGCAATAGACATTGGCTCTTTTTGTTCGATTTCTCATAATGTTCGCGTGTACACTCAATCAGCCTCACCGGATTATGATTTTTCAATAAAAGATCGGCCACAGAAGTGTGGCGATGTTACTTTTGGAGACTACTGCTGGGTTGGCGCTAATGTTTTTATAAATCCCGGTGTGGCTATTGGTAATAACTCTGTGGTTGGCGCCAACTCGGTTGTAACTAAAGATATTCCTCCCTTTGAAATTTGGGGTGGCGTGCCTGCAAAATTGATACGAAAGAAAAGAGCAATCGAATGAAAATATTCATTACAGTTTCGAATGGCTATCAGTTCGCATGTCATTGAAGCCCTGACTTCGGGTGGTAACAAGATGAACAGGAAGATCTGCATTGTCACCGGCAGTCGAGCTGAATATGGCATTCTTTACTGGCTGGTCCGTGAACTGTCGGAGGATCCGCATGTGTCACTGCAACTGGTTGCCACCGGGATGCATCTGATGCCTGAGTTCGGCTCGACCTTTCGCGTGATTGAAGCCGACGGCTTCACGATTGACAGGAAGGTCGAGATGATGGTGGCGAGCGATACCTCGGTCGGCATGGCCAAGTCGGTTGGATTGGGCGTGCTCAGTTTCGCCGACGCCTTTGACTCGCTCGCTCCAGACGTCGTCGTCGTGCTCGGGGATCGCTTCGAGATGCTCGCGGTCGCGCAGGCTGCTTTCGTATCCGGTTATGTCGTGGCGCACATTTCCGGGGGAGAAGTAACAGAAGGTGCGATCGATGATGCGATTCGGCATGCCATCACCAAACTCTCGCGCTATCACTTCGTCGCCGCTGAGGCCTACCGCAGCAGGGTTATCCAGTTGGGTGAGCATCCCGATCGGGTCTTCAACGTTGGCGACCCCGGGCTCGACAACATCACGCGCCTGAACCTGCTCAATCGCACTGAGATATGCGCCCAAGTCGGACTCGCCGCTGATCGACCTTTCTTTCTCGTTACCTACCATCCGGTGACACTGGGGTCGGAGCCCACGGAGCAGGCAATGCAGGCACTGCTCGATGCGCTGGACGAGCGATCCACCCACCAGGTATTGATCACCAAGCCCAATGCTGACGCTGGTGGTCGACAGCTCGCACTGATGGTCGACGCGTACGCGCAGCGCCACGCCGGGCGTGTAGTAGCTTCTACTTCTCTCGGCCAACTACGTTACCTCAGCGCGATGAAACATTGCGCGGCCGTGGTTGGCAATTCGTCGTCGGGGATCGTCGAAGCGCCTGCGATGTTGCGGCCGACGGTCAACGTCGGTCCGCGCCAAGACGGACGATTGAAGGCCACATCGATAGTCGACTGTGGTGCCGAAAAGGCGGCGATCCTTGACGCCCTTGATCATGTCTGCTCAGACGCGTTCCAGAGCCAAGTCAACGGTACTGTGTCGCTGTATGGTCAGTGCAATGCATCAACGCGCATTCGGCAAATTCTCAAGCAGGTCGACATCGGACGTCATCTGCAGAAACCTTTTCATGACATCGTCTGTTAAATCCTGCCGTATCGGGGGCGAGTTCGAACTGAAATGCTCCGATCTCGAATTCGACACGGCAGCCAACCCGGTATTGCCGAGCTTTGGCGCACCACAAGAAACCTGGCTCGATACAGGACGGTCAGCGCTGGCGGTTATCGCGCGCCATCTGGCCCATACAGCGGAGGGGTCAACCGTCTGGCTACCCGCCTACTGTTGTGAATCGATCGTCGCTCCCTTTTTGCGAAAGAGTCTACACGTGCGCTTCTACTCGGTTGGCGAGCGGCTGAATCGCATCGATGCTGACCCTTCGCGTGGCGACACACTGCTATTCATTCACTACTTTGGATGCCGCAATCGAACTGCACTACACCGCATCGAAGAATTTCGTAGTGCTTCTATATGCGTGATTGAGGATTGCGTCCAAGCGGTGCTGACGACCGGCATTGGCACGCACGGCGATCATGCACTGACCAGTCTGCGTAAGCTGCTACCCCAACCAGATGGGGCCATGCTCGCCTCGCGCGAGACCATCGCTATCAACGCCGATGCTGCCGATGAGGAGTTCGTTAGCGCCCGAGTTGTGGGTAAGCTGCAGCGCGGAGCGGCAGCGAGGCCCGAAGCCTTCCTCCCGCTGTTCGAGCGTTCGGAGTCACGTCTCGCTGATGATGTCCCGCGGACGATGTCGTGGATCAGTCAGCAGTTGCTAGGACGCACCGACCTTCCGATGGTCGCGGCCCGGCGCACTGCCAACTTCGCAACACTGAGGCAGGGACTGGCCGACATTGCGCCGCGCATCGGCATCGTGCCGTTACTGCCCGGGCTCGATGTCGGCGAGGTTCCACTCGGTTTCCCCGTAGTCGTTGGGGAAGGGCGACGCGACGCGCTACGGGCTCATCTCGCCGGGTGGGGCATCTTCTGTCCCATCCACTGGGATCTCGCCCACCTCGCGGGCGCCGTGTTTGCTGAAGAGCGCGCATTGTCTGCGTCGATGCTGACGCTGCCGATTGACCAACGATACGATGAGAACGACATGTCAATAATTCTTGCTTCCCTTTCAACCTTTTGTAGAGATTGCTCATGAGTCAGTCTGTCTTTATCATTGCCGAAGCCGGTGTAAATCACAACGGGTCATTGGACCTCGCCAAGCAACTGATCGACGTCGCGGCGACCGCCGGTGCAGACGCTGTTAAGTTTCAGACCTTCCGCTCCGAGGCCGTGATCAGCCGAGCCGCAAAGAAGGCCGAATACCAAATCACCAACACCAGGGCAGACGAGTCGCAACTCGATATGGTCCGCAAGCTTGAACTCGGAGTTGAGGAGCATCGCATTCTGATCGAACATGCGCGAAGCCGCAGCATCCGTTTTCTCTCGACGCCGTTCGACATAGAGAGCTTGCACGTCCTTGTCGACGTCTTCAACCTGCCGCAATTAAAAATCCCATCGGGTGAGATCACCAATCTGCCACTCCTACTTGCCGCCGGCCGAAGCGGACGACCGCTGATCGTCTCAACGGGCATGGCCACGCTCGGTGAAGTTGAACGGACACTGATGGTACTTGCTTTTGCAATGTCGACTGTGGACACTGTCCGTCCCACTACGGCAGCGATGAAGGCGGCATTCCTTTCAGAAGTCGGTCAGCGGCTTCTGAAAGAACGCATTTCGCTGCTGCACTGCACGACCGAATATCCTGCCCCGGTCGCTGATGTCAACCTGACGGCAATGTCCGCAATGCGCGTCGCCTTTGGCCTGCCTGTCGGCTATTCCGATCACACTGAAGGCATTCACGTTTCCGTCGCTGCAGTGGCGCTGGGTGCGACCATTATCGAAAAGCACTTCACAACCGACCGCAGTCTGCCCGGTCCGGACCATGTTGCATCGCTTGAGCCGGCTGAACTGACATCGATGGTACGCGCCATTCGCGACATCGAACATGCACTGGGCAACGGCATCAAGATACCGGCACCGTCCGAGGTGAAGAACATCACAGTCGCTCGCAAGAGCCTTGTGGCCGCCCAAGCGATACCGAAGGGCACGCTTTTCAATGCAGAGAACTTGACGACCAAGCGCCCTGGAACGGGAGTATGCGCGATGCACTTTGATGAATTCCTGGGGCGACCAGCTGCCCGAGACTTCCTTGAGGACGAGCTTATCGATGAGTTCTGAGCGGGCTTTCGTTGATCAGGCTTGCGCCCAGGCGCTGTTTGACGCCTTGCCAGCGGAAATGCAGTGGCCAACACTGAGCCCGGCTTACGTCGCCGCGGATGCGTTGCGCGATTCGCAGTTGGCTCCAGTTTTCCTTGTCAGTCAGGAAGACGATGGTCTTTTGATGCATGGCGTACACGAGGCACACGTCCCTGGGCTGGAGGCCCGTGACTGGCAGTCAGCCTATGGCTATGGTGGCCCAATTGTCCATCACATGAATGCAGAAGCGCTAACCCGTGCATGGCGCAGGCTTGATGCTGAGGCCACTGTACGCCACGTGGTCGCCGAGTTTGTTCGCTTTCATCCGGCCTTGGAAAACCATCATTTCTATCCTGGGACTGTGTTCGCGGACAGGGCCGTGGTGGTGATTAACCTTGATACGGCTGACCTGTTGTCCAGTTATAAGGGACGGGCACGCACAGCAATTCGCAAGGCCGAGCGCGCGGGGTTGCAGGTCTCATTTGAAACCCAGGAACACGCGATCGAGATCTTTCCAGCGTTCTATCGGCGTTGTATGGGTGAGATTGATGCTGACAACTTCTACCTTTTTTCGGACGCATATTTTGAACACATGCTGCGTTTGCCTGGCGCCCGCGTATTGAGCGTATCCGATGGCGAGAAACGGCTTTCGATGGGCCTGTTCCTGTTTGGTCCGAAACAGGCCGAATACCACTTATCAGGAACTTTGAGAGCCGGTCGGCAAAGCGGGGCCACCAACTTGCTGGTCCATGCTGCTGCCCAGACCGCGCAATCATCCGGTTGTTTGTCACTCTATCTTGGTGGCGGGACAAGCATGCGACCGGACGACCCGCTCTTACGCTTCAAGGAATCTTTTGCCGCAGCGCATCTAATGTTCCGTTTCGGCCATCGAATTCACGACCCCGCTACGTATGCTCGCTTGCGCGAGGGGGCCCCTCAATTGGCGGCAAACTCCAAGCGCCTTCTTTTTTATCGCGGTTAATTCAATGTCATGGAATCCAGTGCAGAAACAAATTTTCACTACGCCAGAATGAAAATATATCCCGGAAAGAGGCCACGAGGTTTGTCCCACCCAATTCCAATTTAGATACGATATGATCACTAATATCTTGCGAGAAGAGTTATGGCATAAAGCGACTCTTCCAACTGATGTGACCATCGAGCAAGTGATTCACAATTTGAATCAGGTTGCGCTCAAGATTGTCTTGATAATTAACGAGGCTGGTGAGTTGCAAGGAACGATATCGGATGGTGATATTCGGCGTGGCCTGCTCAAGGGGTTGGGACTCGGCAGCCCAATCATAAGCATCATCCATCGCAACGCGCTAGTGGTGCCACCTGAGATGAAGCGGGAAATGGTCCTGCAACTTATGACCGCGAATAAGATTCATCAGATTCCCGTGGTTAATGAACATCGCCGGTTAGTTGGGCTGCATCTATGGGATGAAATCACAACACTGCCAAAACGTTCCAACCTGATGGTCATCATGGCAGGGGGAATCGGCAAACGGTTGCTACCGCATACCGAAAATTGTCCCAAGCCTCTTTTATTGGTCGCCGGCAAGCCGATGTTGGAACACATCATCGAGCGTGCCAAGTCGGAAGGATTCAACCACTTTGTGCTGGCTATTCATCACTTCGGCCATATGATAGAAGATTATTTTGGGAATGGCGAGCATCTTGGAGTGCAAATCGACTACCTGCGCGAACAGTCCCCCCTAGGAACGGCCGGAGCACTAGGACTGCTTAGCCCTCGACCAGCACTCCCTTTTTTAGTTACCAACGGCGATGTAATGACTGATATACATTACGGCGAGCTACTTGACTTTCACATTCGGAACGGAGCTGCTGCCACCATGGCTGTACGCGTGCATGAATGGCATCACCCTTTTGGCGTAGTGCAAACACAAGGCATCGAGATTGTCGGTTTTGAGGAAAAACCTGTATTGCGTAGTCATATTAATGCCGGAGTCTATGCATTTAATCCGGATGCATTGGAAATTTTAGATGAAAATACTCATTGCGATATGCCTGTCCTGTTCTCACACCTGCAAAACATGGCCAAACGTACAGTTGCGTATCCAATGCACGAACCATGGTTGGATGTCGGTAGACCAGACGATTTAATTGAGGCACGCTTGAGGACAGTAAAAGGCACATCATGAAGATATTAGCCCTAATTCCAGCACGTGGCGGCTCGAAACGATTACCCGGAAAGAATATCCGATTTTTGGGTAATAAACCACTAATTAATTGGACCATTGAGGTGATAAGAGGCATACCCGAAATTTGCAATATTCTTGTATCGACTGACGACCCAGTGATCGCAAAAGTATGTACAGACGCTGGAGCCTGTGTGCCATGGTTGCGCCCAGCAGAACTGGCAACTGATACTGCGAGCACAAACGACGTTGCGATACACGCACTGGATTGGTATGAGGCTGAAAATGGTGCAGTTGATGGGGTTCTATTGCTGCAACCGACCTCCCCATTTAGAACCAGAGAAACTGTGCTCAAAGGTATTGAGTTGTTTGTGAAACATGATCTGAAATCAGTGATTGGAATTTCGCCGACACATGCTCACCCCATGTGGGCTTTAAAGATGGAGGGACATTATCTAGTGCCGTTTATGCCAACTCATGGGTTAGGAATGCGGTCACAAGACCTTCCCCCAGTTTACACAGTCAACGGTAGCTTTTATTTAATCACTCCTGCTGAGTTACGATCAAACCGGAGTTTTTTTGAAGGAACAGCAATACCATTGCTGGTCGAATCACCGATAGAATCCATTGATATAGATACCGAATGGGATTTCAAGGTTGCAGCGTCGATTTTAGAGTGAAAAATGACAACTGACGTGTGCCAAAAACTCTTGTAAGCAAATCTGATCATATAAACTCGCTATTTCAATATATTTACCTCCAATCGATTGCCACAGGGACCTCAGCGGTCTGCTAAGAATCGATTATTTTTAGCGACTGATCAAGAATAAATTGACTCTATTTCAAGGGAATATTAGAGATATATCGACATGAAGTGGAAAAATGGTAAGCGAATTATTATTCAATTTTTGCTAGGACTGCTTATACCAGATACTTGGAAAAATATTCCAAAAATTGATGTACTCTTGATCGGACACGATCACCATTTTAATTTCTTGCACCAAGGCAAACTTTACAGCCCACTGTTAGGTAGCATGAAGGAATATTTCAATAAGAATGGAATGGACACCGCAATTATATTAAGGCCGTTCTCTGTAACAAAATCACAAAATGCATGGCATGAGCATCAAACTTTCAACCGACATTATTGTCTAACGTTTATAATACGGTTTCTTGGAAGATTTTACAAACCATTGCATGGCTTGTCATTTGCTCGTGAGGAGAAATTTTGGACTGGGCTATTGGCGCGAACTAAGCCGACCCGTATTGTTGCAATTCAGCCAGAAGCGGCCTTGTGTCGCGCAGCGAGAAAGTTAGGTATCAAAATTGCAGATTTACAGCACGGTGTTATTAATGACTTGCATCCATGGTACGGGACTCAATTTAGATCTGGAACACCGATTAATGATTTGCCTACAGAATTTTTAGTCTGGGATGAACAGTCAGCGAACGCTATCAACAAGTGGGCTACCGATAAAAAAATTCATGTTCTGATTAATGGGAATCCTTGGATCAAGAGATTTAGAAGCCAACAAAATGACGATTTTTTGGTATTGGAAGCATTGAAGAATAGCACCATTTTTACCAATAAATTACCAAAAATATTAGTCAGCTTACAGTGGGGGCTTGATGAATTATGCAGCGAAAATAATTTCAATGGGATTATGGTCAGTGGTTTGGAAAAATTAATTCTAAGAACTAGAGGAAAATACAACTGGATGCTTCGTCTTCACCCAGTTCAACTGCATGGAACATACAGATTGGAAGCCGTTAAATATCTTGAATATACATTTGGAAGATTACCTTGCGTGGAATGGCAAAAGACTAGCTTGACTGCACTTCCAATTATACTTTCGCAGACGAGTCTTCATTTAACTTTCAGCTCTTCGGTTATTATAGAAGCATCGTGGTTTGGTATTAGAAGTGCTATTTTAGATCCAGAAATAGAGGTCGGAGGAGTCCGTGATATGAATTATATCTTGGAACGCTCGATCGGAATTGCGACAGTGGTTGGAAGCCGTGAGAAGGATATTGAAAATTGGATATTCAAAAATCTCCATTGATATTCTGAATCCAGTAATCAACTTTTCTGACGGGATATTAATATGTCTTGAAATATGGAATATCATTAATACCGTGCAGCATAGACAAATGTTTTGAGATTATCCAGTGAATTGAAAATTTATGAAAATTTTAACTGTAATTGGCGCACGCCCTCAATTCATCAAGGCAGCCGTTGTGTCACGTGCGTTTGCTATTCACAGGTCGGAGGTGCGAGAAATCTTGGTGCATACTGGGCAGCACTATGACACCAATATGTCAGATGTGTTCTTTGAGGAGTTGAGCATCTCGCACCCAGACTATAACCTTGGCATTGGCGGTGGAAGTCATGCGCAGAACACTGGGCGAATGCTGGAAAAGCTGGAAGCGCTCATGGTTACTGAGAAGCCAGCCCTAGTATTGGTCTATGGGGATACTGACAGCACGTTAGCCGGAGCGTTGGCGGCTGCGAAATTACACATTCCGGTGGCTCATGTCGAGGCAGGCTTGCGCTCCTATAACCGCCGTATGCCGGAGGAGATCAACCGCATATTGACTGATCACGTTTCTACTTTTCTATTCGTTCCCAGCAAGGCGGCACTCAGAAACTTGCTCAATGAAGGAATTCCTAAGGAGAAAATTCATGTTGTTGGGGATGTGATGTGTGACGCTGCACGCTATTTTGAGGAGTGCGCTCGGAAACCGGACTGGTTCGACGCACTAGATATTGAGATCGGTGAATTTGTACTTTGCACCATTCACCGCGCTGAAAACACTAATGACAGTCAGAACATCAAGGATATATTTGAAGGGCTTGTCGGTTCCTGCATGCCTGTGATACTTCCGCTGCACCCGCGCACTCGTATTGTGCTCCAGGCCATGGGCATACCTCTGCCGACCGGTATCAGAGTGGTGGACCCTGTTGGATACTTGGAAATGACTTGGCTAGAAATGAATTGTCGCATTATTGCCACCGATTCCGGAGGAATTCAAAAGGAAGCATATTTCCACAACAAAATGTGCGTGACATTGCGTGAAGAAACAGAATGGACCGAACTGGTTGATAATGGATTCAATATAGTCGCAGGAACAAATAGTTACAAAATTACTGAGGCTCTAACTCAAAAAAATTTGATGGTCAACAGTGAAACATCTTTATATGGGCAAGCTGATGCGGCCACTAAAATAGCGGCATTAATTGTAGAGAATTACATGTAATTGCAATGAATATACTATTAATAACATGTTCTTTCTATCCTCAAAATAAAGTTTCTGTTTTGCGAGTCGGGCAATGGGCAAAGTATTGGGCGCTAAACGGGCACACTGTTACTGTATTAACCACGCTTAAATATAATTTCAATGGACCCATGGGGTTAACTGGAAATATTCCTTCAAGCGTAAGAATCATTGAGATTCCATTTTTACCAAATTGGCTTGAGAATATTCAAAATCGTCAAGATCAAAGCGATCGCAATATTTCAAGCGACAATAATAATCACGGTTCACGAATAGTTACATTTTTGAAAAAAGTGATAAGAAAAATGAGAGGTTCAGTCGGTTCTCTATTTGATATACATGATCTGTGGGTTAAACCAGCTTCATGCATTGGAAAGTCACTCTTATCGAATGAGGAATTCGATGTAATTATCAGTTCCTATTCACCACCAGCAGCACATAAAGTAGCACACAATCTGAAGATATTCGCACCGAAGGTCGTTTGGATCGCCGACTTTAGGGATTTGTGGTTCAATAATCACATTCTATCTGCCAAGGGTGTATTTCGCCTTATAGAAAAAGCGATTGAGCGGCGAACTATGAAAGGTATTTGCAATGCAATGATAACTGTTTCAAAGCCATTGACCAAAGATTTGCAACATAGATACCCTGCCATACCTGTGTTCACGCTCGAAAATGGGTTTGATCCAGAAGAATTTCCGAAATGGCGGGATTTGATAGCATCTGAAGTTGACTTTGGGAGTAAATTGAAGTTTTGTTATGCCGGTACTATTTATCATCAAAAAAGAGATCCAACCCCACTATTTATGGCTGTCAATGAACTTATTGACGATGGGGAAATTTCGGCAGCGCAAATAGAAATTAGTTTTTATGGTGACAATCGCAGTGAGTTGAGTCGCTTAATTAGTGCGAGCAATGCTAATAAACATGACGTTATAAGAATTAATGGCTTTGTGTCGCGCGATGAGTCTCTTGCAGCGCAGAGAAATTCAGACATTTTACTATTTTTGGAGTGGGGTGATCCGCAGGCTGCAGGTGTCCTTACCGGAAAACTATTTGAGTATATTGTGAGTGGCAAACCTGTTATTGCTATCGGTATCGATACAAATAACTCTGCAGGCGAATTACTACAGAGGACTGGCGTGGGGATTTGTGCCAGACAGATCCATGAGATAAAAATAATTATTCGCCAACTCTTTAAGTTTAAGCATGCCGAGTTTTACGAGCCTAAAATTGATGAAATTGGGAATTATGCAAGAGATGCCCAAGCAAGAAGACTTATTGATTTGGTGACTAACTTGCAGGAAAATTAATTGTTATTAGCGCTTCAAATATATTTTTCCATATCCTCCTTTGCGTTATATGTGTACGCAATGAGAAATAGGACTTCGGCATCTCACGCATTTGGATACGGTGTTGCATTAAACATTTTTCCTCTGATGTTTGCCCCAAGTTTCTCGATGGACTTGGCACGATTAGCAGGTGTTCCATTGGCCTATTTGCCGATAATGTCTGCAGGTTTCGCATTAAGCGCTCAGGGTCGACTTCAAATAGATAACTATAACAAAGGCCTCTTAACTTTATCTTTAGTATTTTCAATCTATACATTCATAACTGGCCTTATAATAAACGATTTTAGTTTTGTCAACTTCACTTATTGGGTGGTTTGGCCATTCAATTTCCTCATATTTTTTGCAGCGATGAGGCTATTTACAACCGCCAGCAATATTCAATCTACAACACTGCTGAAATCGATTTCATTTATACTTACTCTTGGGTGTGCCGTTGGTATTGCCAGATTTGTTTTCGGTATCTCAGGTGATTCCAATTTTATGCCTGTGGTGAATCGTAACGGAACTGTAATTTTCGTTGTTATGGTTTTGCCTTTGTTGTTTGGATTGCATTCTAGACGGGAGATTTCAACCTCATTTTTTGGGGCTTCATTATCAATTATTTTTGTTGCCCTAATTCTTATGACTTCCAGGTCTGGTTTGATTGGTGCATTGGTAGCTGTCTCTGTCTACTACATTAGATTCAACATCCAATCTCTTCTTAAATTTGGACTAATTTTGTCAGTAATGGGAATATTTTTAATGACGGAAATTGGAGATGTCGCGATCCAGCGCATGGATGCTGGTCTTGCTTCCACACAAAAATATACTAGTGGCGACGAGTTTGATGCTGATGAAAAAGATTTCAATAGAGTACAACTCATGACCGCTGCGATTCTTGTAATAGAAAAGAATTTCCTTTTAGGAAGTGGACTTGGTTTGGAGAACTACAGAAAAAAATTGAGGGAAGTTAGTAATTATCATAAAGAATCAAAAGCTCATAATTTTTATCTATCCTACATGGCGGAGTTAGGCTTACTAGGTCTCTCCGCGTTAATTATATTTTTTTCTCTAGTATTTCAGAAACTTATTGGATTAAGGAGCATATATCCAGAGTTTAGAACTTCGTTTATCGTTATTGCGGTAATGATGACCATGAACGAGTATATTTTGTTGCCTGAGATTTGGTTTTTCTTTGGGGTCCTGGTTGGTATTTCAATTCGACTAAAAAGAGATCCCAGATTTTCTTAAGTATAGATCGAAAAATAATGCGTTTTTCAGTTTTAATGGCAGTATATTTTGGAGATCATTCCAATTGTCTGGCTGACGCATTATCTAGCCTCTGTCATCAAACAAGATTTCCTGATGAGGTTGTGCTTGTTGAGGATGGGCCAATTCCCCTTCCGTTGAGTGAAGTGATTGATCATTTCCGGAAGCGATTGAATATCAAATCAATTCAACTTAAGGAAAACTCTGGGTTGGCGATCGCCCTGAATACTGGTTTGGCTTGCTGCATGTATGATCTGGTTGCTCGAATGGATAGTGACGACATCTCTTTACCAGATCGTTTTGCCAAGCAAATTGCATTTATGGAGTCTCACCCTGAAATTGCAGTAAGTAGCGCATCTTTACAGGAGTTTGATGATAGCGGTAATGTTTTTTCTTCAAGAGTACTTCCTTTGAATCACAATGATCTTATTAGTTTTGCCAAACTTAGAAGTCCAATTAGTCACGCAGTCGCCATATTCCGCAAGGAAGCCGTTATGGGAGTGGGTGGTTACCCTCTTTTTAGACGTTCTCAAGATGTTGCATTGTGGTCAACACTAATTATGCAGGGATATAAGCTTGCCAACCTGCCCGACGTATTATACAGAGTCCGAGCAAATTCAGCATTTATGGCACGCAGTGGGTTGAGAAACTTTAAATTTGAATATGCGGTTGTTCGATATCAATATCGTATTGGGTTTCTTACATATTCCGAATTTCTAAAGAGTGTTAGTGTACGATTTGGACTGGCAGTGATGCCACAGTGGTTAAAACAGTATGCCTATAAGTATTCAAGAATTTGACTGAACTGCGTTCACTATAGTCGTAATTATCCATTGCCTTGAATATATCGAGGTGGCTCGCGGCTACGGCGTTGACTTCTGGCAGCAGGCCATATTGCAAACTTTGTTTTGGTGGTGTTCGTTTTGGAGAAGTCCGAACGTTCAGGTCGAATCTGAATGACACACACAAAAATCCGCACCGAAGTATTAAGAACTCCTTCTTTGAAAATTATAGAAAGTAATCAAAATGAATGTTCATTTGCAAGAGCGTGCTTTTACCTTTCGTGCAATTGTTGATTTTTCCCGCTCTATTTATGGTTTGGACTTTGTCACATTGCACCGCCCTGTCTTCGAGGGTAATGAAAGACAATACCTGATCGACTGCATTGACTCCAATTTTGTCTCCTCGGTGGGCGCCCGGGTCACTGAGTTTGAGCAGCAAGTGGCGGCCTTTACTGGCGCCAAATACGCCGTGGCTACAGTCAACGGTACGGCGGCACTGCATGTGGCGCTACGACTGGTTGACGTACTGCCCGATGACGAGGTAATTACCCAGGCCTTGACCTTCATCGCCACTTGCAATGCGCTCAGTTATGCCGGTGCACACCCGGTGATGGTGGATGTGGACCGCGACACCTTGGGTATGAGCCCGGCAGCACTACGCCAGTTTCTGGCGCGCCATGCCGAGCTACGCGATGGACGCGCCTTTAATAAATCCACCGGACGCCGCCTAGCCGCATGCGTGCCCATGCACACCTTTGGCTTCCCGTGTCGCATTGAAGAAATCGTCAGTGTTTGCGACGAATACGGCATTGCTGTCGTGGAAGACGCTGCCGAGTCGTTAGGCAGTTATGTGGGCAAGCGTCACACCGGCACCTTTGGCAAGCTGGCCACACTGAGCTTTAACGGCAACAAGGTTATCACCACCGGCGGTGGCGGCATGATCATTACCGACGATGCCGCGCTGGCCACCCATGCCAAGCACCTCACCACCACCGCCAAGGTACCGCACCCGTTTGAATTTGTGCATGACGAAGTGGGGTACAACTACCGCCTGCCTAACCTTAACGCCGCATTGGGCTGCGCGCAGATGGAACGTTTGCCGGAGATGCTGGCGGTCAAGGCTGACGTGGCCCGACGTTATGCAGAATTTTTTGATTCAATAGGTGTGACTGTCGTACGCGCGCCTGAGGGCACCACAGCCAACTACTGGCTCAACGCCATCGTGCTCGGTTCTCTGCAAGAACGCGACGCCTTTCTTGAATTTACCAACAGCCGCGGCGTGATGACGCGGCCCATTTGGCGCTTGATGACACGCTTGGCCATGTTCAGCCAGTGCCAGCACGATGGCCTGGCCAACTCCCTGTGGCTGGAGGACCGCGTGGTAAACATCCCATCTAGCGTGCCAGACGGCGCGTTGCCCCCATTCAATGCCAAAACCCTATGAACACACTGCAATTGATTGGCCGTGACAGCCCACTGTTTGACGCGGATGTGCTGGGGCATGCACAACAACTCTCCGCCTTGGTTGCCGGCAGCCGCTTTCTAGTGATTGGCGGTGCCGGCTCCATCGGCCAAGCCGTTACCCGCGAGATTTTCAAGCGCGGCCCGAAGGTGCTGCATGTGGTCGACATCAGTGAAAACAACATGGTTGAACTGGTGCGCGACATTCGCAGCACGCTAGGCTACATTGATGGCGACTTCAGCACCTTTGCCATTGATTGTGGGAGCCGCGAGTTTGAGGCGTTGTTGAACGCGGGCAGCGGTTACGACTATGTGCTCAACCTCTCCGCCCTCAAGCATGTGCGCAGCGAAAAAGACCCGTTTACTTTGATGCGACTTATTGAAGTCAATGTCCTCAACACCATCAAGACAATCGAGCTGACCCGCACCCACGGTGCTCGCAAGTACTTTTGCGTTTCCACCGATAAAGCTGCCAACCCGGTCAATATGATGGGTGCCAGCAAGCGCATTATGGAGATGTTTCTCATGCGCGCCAGTTTGGATCTGCCAATATCGACAGCGCGCTTTGCCAACGTGGCGTTTTCAGACGGCTCGCTGCTGCACGGCTTCAACCAACGATTTGCCAAGCGCCAGCCGATTTCCGCACCCAACGACGTGCGTCGTTACTTTGTCACACCGCAAGAATCGGGAGAACTGTGCCTGCTGTCATGCCTGCTGGGTGAAAACCGTGACATCTTCTTTCCGAAGCTCAGCCAGCACCTGCATCTGACCACCTTCTCAGACATCGCTGTGCGCTACCTGAACGAACTGGGCTTCGAGCCTTACGAGTGCGCCAGCGAGGACGAGGCGCGCGACCGCGCCAGTGAGTTGATCAACCGGAAGAAATGGCCGTGCTACTTCTTTAAGAGCGATACGACGGGTGAAAAAGACTTTGAAGAGTTCTTTACCGACCGCGAGACATTGGACATGGCACGCTTTGACAGTGTGGGGGTTATCAAGAACGCGTCAGCATTTAACGCAGCGCTGCTGCAACACTTTACCGAGACGATGGCTGCCATCAAGGCGCAACCAAGTTGGGACAAGGCTGAGATGGTCAACCTGTTCAACGAAATGATTCCGGACTTTGCCCACAAGGAAACTGGTAAGTACCTGGATGCGAGGATGTAACTGTGCAACGCTTGTTTGACATCGTCTTATCAGGTCTGGCACTGCTTGTGTTGTCGCCGCTGCTGCTACCCATTGCCCTGCTGCTGCGCCTGACCGGCGAGGGCGAGGTGTTTTTCCTGCAGAACCGTGTCGGGAAAGGTGGCAGGACTTTCAAACTTTACAAGTTTGCCACCATGCTCAAAAACAGTCCCAACCTGGGCACCGGGACCATAACGACCAAGAACGACCCTCGCATATTGCCAATGGGGCACTTCCTGCGCAAGACCAAGATCAACGAGCTGCCGCAGTTGCTGAACATCCTGAACGGCGATATGAGCATCATTGGCCCACGTCCACAGACGCAACGCTGCTTTGATGTTTTTCCAACCGCCTCGCAGAATGCCATTAGCCGGGTGCGTCCAGGTCTTTCAGGCATCGGCTCCATCATCTTTCGCGATGAGGAGAATTTGCTGCATGGTCAGGCAGATTCGGTTCAGTTCTATGACAACATCATCGCACCGTACAAAGGGGCGTTGGAAGAGTGGTATGTGACCAACCAAGGGCTGGGCACCTACTTGCTGTGCATCGGTGTGACGGCGTGGGTGGTGCTGTTTTCGCAGTCGAATGTAGTTTGGCGGGTGTTTGGTTCACTGCCCCAACCGCCGGGTGAATTGGCTGCCCTAGTGCAATGGCCTGGCGACAGGTGACAGCGCAAGATCGTCAGTCCGTTCACACTCGCAGAAATCAACCTCTCTGAAATATGACACTGCGCTTTTCCGTATGGACTTGGGGTTTCTTTGTCTGTGCACTGGTGGTGATGGTGCTGGCGTTGATGCCGTCACCGCCGCCAATGATCACCACCGGCTGGGACAAATCAAACCACTTGCTGGCCTTTGGCGTGTTGGCGTGGTTGGGCTGCAAGGCTTTCCCACAGCATTTGGCATTCACACTGCTGAGCCTGTTAGCCTACGGCGCGCTGATAGAAATTCTGCAGTCTTTCACCCCAACCCGCTCGGCCGAGTGGCTTGATCTTTTGGCAGATGCTGTGGGGATTTTGGCGGGCTGGATGGTGGTGAGATCGTGGGGGTGGGTTGCGGATCGGCGTCCGCAATGACTGCCTGGGGTCGCAATGACAGCTTGGACGCCCGCAAAGAGAACCGTAGCTTTGCGCCCCCTTTTGCGTCTTGACATCCCACGGTCAATGTCACTACCGGAGTAGTCGTTGGACCTGGCCATCCACGACCCCCTTTTGCGTCTTGACATCCCACGGTCAATGTCACGGCATATAAACATTGAAGCAAATTGCCAAACCATGCGCAAACCGGAGATGGAGCGAAAAATGTCCGTTCACACGTATACAAGCCGGAACTTCACGCGCGATGTGGGTGCGGCCAAGCGCGCTGCGGCTGAGGGTCCGGTGTTCATCACTGACCGTGGCCGGCCCACCTTCGCGCTGCTGAAGATCGAAGACTACTACCACCTGGCCGGGCAGCCGGAATTGTCACTACTGGATGTCATGGATGCCATCCCGGGTGGATTATCAGGCGACTCAGACATCGAGTTTGAACCGCCACGCCTGCAGGTCGAGTTGCATGCTGCCGAACTCGGGTGAGGCACGCAGCCGATGTACGTTCTCGATACCAACGTCATTTCCGAATTGTGCCGGGGTAAGCCCAACCAGTCGGCCGAGATCCGGGCGTGGGCAGCGTGCGTGCCGGTGAGTCAGCTTTTTCTCACGGCAATCAACGTCCTCGAACTGGAGCGAGGCGTCTTGACGCTGGAACGCAGGACACCGCCGCAAGGCAGCGTGCTACACACCTTGCCAGCTAGCCGGTGTGCGGGAAAATTTCGCCGGCCGCGTCCTGCCATTCACCGACAACACCGCAATGTTGTGCGCGACTATGCACGTACCCAATCCGCGCTCGGAGCGTGATGCGATGATCGCGGCGACGGCGCTCGAACACGGCATGACCGTGGTGACGCGCAACGTGGCCGACTTCGCCAGCACTGGCGTGCAATTGATCAATCCGTTCATACCGAATTAATTGGGGTCAGATTCCAATTAGTCGTCCCTAAAAAACCCCCGCAGCCGCCTGGATTTACTCCCGACACCCCTTTTTCTAACGGTGGCACAAAGCTCGAAGTTATAGTAGGATTTAATCCTGTCAAATCGGAGCCCAGCATGCGTACAACCCAGCAATTCAGCATCACCCTGCCCAATGAGATGGCCAATGTTGTCAAGACCAAGGTGGCTGGAGGTGAGTACGCAACCGAGAGCGAAGTGATCCGGGACGGGCTGCGCGCCTTGATGGCACGCGACCGTGCTGTGGAGAGTTGGTTACTTCAAGAAGTGGGGCCAGCCTATGACGCACTGAAGGCGAATCCGGTGCGAGCCGTCTCCATTGATCAGGTGCGCTCGCGCCTTGCGGCACAGCATGAGAAGGCCACTGTCACTGTAAAAGCGTGAAGCATTACTCTGTCGTATTCTCGCCTGAGGCGCTGGAGCAACTTGAATCGCTCTATCGATACATCGCGGACGCAGCCTCACCCGAGATCGCCTACCGCTACACCAACGCCATCGTCACCTATTGCGAGGGCTTGCATAGCTTCCCGCACCGGGGTACTCGTCGCGATGATGTTCGCCCTGGACTGCGCGTCACAAATTACAAGAAGCGCGCCGTGATCGCTTTCGAGGTCGACACAGATCGAGTCTCGATTATCGGCGTGTTCTATGGAGGGCAAAATTACCATACCTTGTTGCAGCTGGACGAGGATGTGTGAGTAGGTGTCCAAATTCGCCAGTTGGCTGCTGTCTCCTCGCCCTGTTAACTCGGAAATATGACGCCGCGATTTTCCAGATGGGTTCGGGCCTTCTTTGCCTGTGTGTTGGCAGTACTGGTGTTGGCGCTGATGCCGTCGCCACTTCCCGTAATCACCACCGGCTGGGACAAATCAAACCACTTGCTGGCCTTTGGCGTGTTGGCGTGGTTGGGCTGCAAGGCTTTCCCACAGCATTTGGCATTCACACTGCTGAGCCTGTTAGCCTACGGCGCGCTAATAGAAATTTAGCAGTCTTTTACCCCGACTCGCTCTGCGGAGTGGCTTGATCTGTTGGCGAATGCTGTGGGGATTTTGGCAGGGTGGATGGTGGTGAGGTTGTGGGGATGGATTGCGGATCGGCGTCCGCAATGACAGCCTTAGGTCGCAATGACAGCTTGGACGTCCGCAAAGAGAACCGTAGCTTTGCGTCCCTTTATTTTTGGTGAATTAATTGGGGTCAGATTCCAATTAGGTGATCGACCCTACCCAGTTGTCATCCCGGACCCGATCCGGGATCCATGGATTGCGGGTCAGAGCCCGCAATGACAGGCTGGGTTATGCACTGACAGCCGTGGCTTTGCGCCACCTTGACGCCGGCGAGGAAAAGGGTTGCGTGCCCTTTCCGCTATAAACCCATGTGAATTCCCCCATGTATTATTCGTACTTGCAAATTCATACTTAATAATTCATACTGTGCTTTTAACTTACAAAGGCATGTCATGAAGCCGATGGATGTAACTCTGGCAGAACGTGGCCAGATTGTGATTCCCAAAGAAGCGCGTGAAGCGATGGGCCTCAAACCCGGTGCCAAGCTGCAAATTCGCATGGCAGATGGGCGACTGCTGATCGAAAAAAAGGTGGCGCTTGACCTGAGCCGCTGGGTTGGCAAGGCCATTGATGATGGTTTGACCACCAACGAAGCCTTGTCAGAACTGCGTGGCCGCCCCGTGCCTTGGCAGGGCGGGGATGCTAAGCCATGAAGACCGCTGTTGATTCGAGTGTGTTGTTTGACATTGTCAAAGGCGCCCCCGGTGCTGTTGCGGCTCAAATTGCGCTAGAGGCTGCACTGACCCATGGCAGCCTGTGCGTCTGCGCAGTGGTGGTGGCGGAGCTGGGACGTTACTTTTCCAACGAGCAAGACTTGCGTGAGTTTTTGGTTGCGTGCCAAATTGACCACGACCCGCTGTCAATGGAAGCGGCGCTGGAAGCTGCACGCATCATGCGCGGCTATGCCCGCAACAAGGGGCCACGTGAGCGTGTGGCCCCTGACTTTTTGATCGGCGCCCACGCCACTCAACAAGCTGATGCGCTACTGACCAGCGATGCTGGTTTTTTTCGCAACTACTTTGCATCGTTAAACGTCGTCACACCGGTCTAACTTTCAGAATTAATTGGGGTCAGATCCCAATCAATTCCCAGGACAATCCCCCATCATGATTTTTGTCACTGGCGGCGCCGGCTATATCGGCTCCCACACGATTGTCGAGTTGCTTAACGCGGGGCACGAGGTCACGGTGTTCGACAACTTTTGCAACAGCCTGCCCGAAGCCCTGGCGCGTGTGGAACGCATCACCGGCAAGAAGCCAGCCCTGGTGCAGGGCGACGTTCGCGACCGGACGGCGTTGGTGGCAGCCTTGCGCCGCAGCGGCGCCAGTGCCGTGATCCATTTCGCCGGACTCAAGGCGGTGGGGGAGTCGGTACAAGACCCGCTCGCTTACTATGACAACAATGTGGTGGGCACCTTGCGCTTGCTTGAGGCCATGCGTGAGTGCGGCGTGAAAACCCTGGTGTTCAGCTCATCGGCCACGGTCTATGGCAACCCGCAGCGCCTGCCGCTGACTGAGGATCATCCTCTGTCTGCCACCAACCCGTATGGGCAAACCAAGCTGGTGATTGAAGAGATGCTGCGTGATCTGTTCCGCAGCGATCCAAGCTGGCACGTGAGCATCTTGCGCTACTTCAACCCGGTGGGGGCGCATGCCAGCGGCCTGATTGGCGAAGACCCGCGCGGCACGCCCAACAACCTGCTGCCATTTGTGGCACAGGTGGCCGTGGGGCGGCGCACGTTCCTGAACGTGTGGGGCGACGACTACCCCACCCCTGACGGCACCGGTGTGCGCGACTACATTCATGTGGTGGACCTGGCGCTGGGGCACCTCAAGGCGCTGCAGCGCCTTGAGCAGCACGCCGAGTGCCTGGCGATCAACCTGGGCACCGGGGTGGGTTACAGCGTGCTGGAAATGGTGCGGGCGTTCGAGCAAGCCAGTGGCAAGCCGGTACCCTACAAGGTAGCGCCGCGCCGTGCCGGTGATATTGCTTCCTGCTATGCCGATCCGGCACAAGCCTTGGCACTGCTGGGTTGGCGCGCCCAGCGCGGGCTGGACGCCATGTGTGCCGACGCTTGGCGCTGGCAAAGTAGCAATCCGGACGGGTACAAGTCAACACCCGGGCAATCCAGGTGTTGACTTTGGTGTCCAAATTTGTCATCTGGCTGCTGTCCCCTTTGGGAACGGCTTTCTGTCTGACTGGCTTGGCTCTCTTGCTGGCATGGCGCAGGCGTTTGCGCAGTAGGTCGCTTGGTGCTCCTCCAGGGCTCAGTTGTCATCCCAGCCCCAGTTGTCATCCCGGGCGCGACCCGGGATCCATGGATTGCGGATCGGAGTCCGCAATGACAGCCCCTGGGGCACCGCGGCAGCACTTGGCGGCGCCGACCGCTCTGGGGATGCCGGCAGCCTTGGGGGCGTTGGCCTTGGTCTGGTTGTGGGTCTGGTCGATGCCGGTGACGAGCCTGTGGCTGCGCGGCACCATTGAGGACCAATTTCCGCAACGGCCCATCGCGGCGGTACCGCAGTCGTCGGCGCTGGTGGTCCTGGGCGGCGCGGTGTCACCGCCATCGGGTAAATCCTCAGACATCAATTTGCAGTCGGCGGCGGACCGGGTTTGGTACTCGGCGCGCCTGTTTCATGCCGGCAAGGCGCCGCTGCTGATACTCAGTGGCGGCAGCGACCCGGAGCGCGATGCCTATTCGGAAGCGCGCGCCATGGCCATTTTTTTGCAGGACTTGGGCGTGCCACCTGATGCCATGGTGCTGGAAGAGACGAGCCGCAACACCCGCGAAAACGCCGCCCTCAGCGCCACGCTGCTCAAGGCACGCGGCATTCACCACATCCTGTTGGTAACCTCCGCCCTGCACATGCCGCGCGCCCTGGCCCTGTTTACCGCACAAGACCTGCAAGCAGTCCCGGCCCCCACCGATTTTGAAGCCGACCGCTTGCCACCCCCCGGCCTACTGGCCTGGCTACCGGATGCACTGGCCCTGGATGGCAGCGGCAGGGCGATGAAGGAACTTGTAGGCAAGTGGGTGGGATGGTAGGAAATTGGGTCCCATCGCGACCCTGGCAACGGCCAAGAAACGCACCCCTCACTACCTGATGAAAGAAGCTATTCTCGAATATGTGAAGAAGGAAGAGGCGCGGCAAAACTTCATCGCAGCTGCCCAAGCCTCCTTTGAGCATTACAAACAAACTGGCCAGCACATCACACTGGACGAATTCAATACTTGGGTAGATAAAGTCCAGCAAAACCCTGCAGCACCTGTGCCCCTATGCCACACGTAAGACTCTCGGCGCGGGCGCAATCCGACCTGTCCGGCCTTCACACATTTCTCGTCAACAAAGCAATTGGGGCCACCCGGCCTGACGCTCAATGCTGTACAGCGTGGGCATTTGCCAACCCGCATCTGCCATGCCGGGCCCCGTTGTCATCCCGGGCCTGACCCGGGATCCATGGATTGCGGATCGGTGTCCGCAATGACAGCCGGGAACTCTGTGGTAATGACAGCCCAGTGGCACTGACAGCCTTGAGGCAATAATGCCTTGACGATCAGGCGGCGCGTCAATCCGGAGCAGGCTGATCATGAAACCCGTGGACACAGGTTCTCAGCACGCGCCGGATCGCTTCAACATCCTCTTCCGCGGCCGCTTGCTGTAGCTGCTGGAGGTGGCTCAGCAGTTCGGGCCATGCCATGAAATCTTCATGGGCTTTCATGATGCGGGGATGTTCAGTGGGCGTCGGGTTGTTGCCAATCAATAGTTCTTCATAGAGTTTTTCGCCGGGGCGCAGTCCGATGAAGGTAAATTCGATGTCGCCATCGGGTTGCCCGGCGTCACGCACCTGGAGCCCGGACAAGGCCACCAGGCGACGCGCCAGGTCGATGATCTTGACCGGCTCACCCATCTCCAGCACAAACACTTCGCCCCCCGCAGCCATGGCGGCAGCTTGCAACACCAGTTGCACGGCCTCCGGGATAGTCATGAAATAGCGGGTGACCTCCGGGTGGGTGACGGTCAACGGCCCGCCGCGCGCCAGTTGCGCCCGAAACATGGGCACCACGCTACCGCTAGAGCCCAGGACGTTGCCAAACCGAACCATGCTGAAGCAGGTTCCGGGCGCCTCGGTCTGGCTCGCCAGGGCCTGCAATACCAGTTCGGCCATGCGCTTGCTGGCCCCCATCAGGTTGGTGGGTCGTACCGCCTTGTCGGAGGACACCAACACAAAGCGGGCGACCCTGGCGGCCTGCGCCGCCTGCGCCATGTTCAAGGTGCCGAACACGTTGTTCAAAATGCCTTCCGACGGGTTGCATTCCACCATCGGCACATGCTTGTAGGCGGCTGCGTGGTACACGGTGTCGGGCTGGTAGGTGGTGCAAATCCAGTCCAGCCGGCGCCGATTGCCCACGCTGGCCAGCAAGGGCACCAGCTCCACGTCCGATTCATGCGCTGCGCACCAGGCCTCCAACTCGCGGTGCAAGGTGTACAGACCAAACTCACTGTGGTCCAGCAACAAGAGGCGCCGCGGCAACTCCGGCAAGATCTGGCGGCATAACTCGCTGCCGATACTGCCGCCGGCCCCGGTCACCAAAATAGTCTGATTGAAAAGACTGCTAGCCAGCAGGTCGGCCTGTGGCGCGACCGCTTCGCGCGCCAGCAAATCCTCAACGTCAAGCTCGCGAAAATCCTGTAGCGTGACGCGACCGCTGGCCAGATCGGCCAAACCGGGCAAGGTTCTGGTGTGAACATGCAGCGACCGCAGACTCTGGATGATCTTGTTGCGCCGCTCCCGGGTGGCGCTCGGTATCGCCAACAAGATGTCGGTGATGCCGAGTTTCTTCACGACAGCAGGAACCTCTGCTGCCGCGAAAACCGGCACACCATTGATGGTCTGCCCGATCTTGGCCGGATCTTCGTCGACGAACCCAAGCAGTTTCAGACGCCCGGTGACAGCCATCGCCGACGACGTCTGCACGCCCGCCGCACCGGCACCAAATATCAACATGCGGCCTTGATTGGGCTGCTTTCCCAGGCTGATGCCGGTCAACCAATACTGCGCCGAGACCCGGCTGGCACTCACCAGAAGAAAGAAAATGATGGGCTGCAAGACACCCGAAGTGAGCGGAAAAACCGGCCGCATGGGCCACAGCAAGACGGCAATAAGCGCCAGCGCATACAGCGCAACCGCCTTCCCGGTGGTCAGCAAGGTGTCCAGACCGGTGTAGCGAAAGATGGCGCGGTAGAGACCGAGCCGGGCAAAAATCGGGATGGCCAGAACGGGGCCTAGCAGGTAGACGCCCCATTGCCATCCAGTTGGCCAATGCAGTGTTTCAAACCGCAGGGAATAAGCCACCCAGGTCGCGACCAGGGACAGGATCACGTCAACGACGATGACCAGCGAGCGCTTGACGGAGCGTGGCCAATCCAGCACTTGCTTGAACATGGGCGTCACACGTCTTGTTCGGGGGCTGCGGTGTGCTTGATAAACAGCTTTGCCGCCAGGATGCCCAACTCATAAAGCAGGACCATTGGAATCAGCAAGGCAACCATGGAGACCGGGTCGGGCGGCGTGACCAGACCGGCCACCGCCGCCGCGCCAACCACAAAGTAAGTCCGGAACGACTTCAACTGCGCAATCGTCACGATGCCCATGCGGGCCAGAATAACGACCGCAATGGGCACCTCGAACGCGACCCCGAACGCGATGAACATGGTGATGACAAAGTCGAGGTAGGCTTCGATGTCGGGGCTGACGGCGACCGACATCGGTGCCATTTTCTGGATCGCCGGAAAAGCCTGTCCGAAGACAAAAAAGTAGCAAAACGCGGCACCGGTGTAAAACAGGATGGTGCTGGCCGCCACCAGGGGCAAAACCAGCTTTTTTTCGTGCTTGTACAAGCCCGGTGCGACAAAGGCCCAGATCTGGTAAAGAATCCAGGGCAGGGACAGCGCCATCGCCGCCAGCACCGAAACCTTGATCGGCACCAGAAACGGCGACACCACCCCCACCGCGATCATGCGCGAACCCTCCGGCAAGGCCTTGACCAGCGGCATCGCCAGCAAGTCATAGAGCTTGGAAGGGCCGGGGTAAAACAGCAACACCGCCAACACACCGGCGATACCGTAGATCGAACGCAAAAGCCGATCCCGCAGCTCGATGAGGTGCTGTACGAAAGGCTGCTCGGTACCTGCCAGTTCGTCTTCTTTTTGGGTGGGGTCGGTCATCAGCTCAGTCTGGTGGGTCGAAACCGGGCCACCCGGGCCGCCCCGGACAAGGCGTTGGTGCGCACGCCGCTACGGGCCTTGTACCAGCGTGGCGTGGCGCCCTGTTTGACGCGCCACTTCTTCCTGGGGTGTTTGTACTGCGGAAAACTGGGGGCTACGTCGCTAGCGGGCGTGCTGGACACCATCCCGGTGGTCTCGGCCCAGCTTTTCTCGAAATCGGCGGCGCTGGTCTGAATCGAATTCTCAACATCGCGCGCGGCGTTTTCAACCGTGTCTTTCATCTTTTTGAGTTCATCGAGCTCCATGGAGCGATTGACCTCATTCTTCACATCGGCCACGTAGCGCCGCGCGCGCCCCAGCAAAGTCCCCAGGGTCTTGGCCAGACCCGGCAACTTTTCAGGACCCACGACAAGCAGCGCGATGGCGCCCACGATGGCGAGCTTGGTGACCCCGATATCAATCACTTACAGGAATCTCTTCGACTCTTCGGCCTGCAGCATCAGGCCTTGGTCTTGGCTTCAACATCAATGGTTTCTTTGGCCGTGCTGGCCGTGGCGCTGACCTGCTGGACCGGTGCAGCGGCAGGCGCGTCAGCCGGTTTGTCGGCCCCGTCTTTCATGCCGTCCTTGAAACCCTTGACTGCGCCGCCCAGGTCAGACCCGATGTTGCGAAGCTTCTTGGTGCCAAAAATCACCACGATGATGACCAGAAAAATAATCAGATGTGTTGTCGAAAGTCCCATGGGATTCTCCTAACGAGTTGCGCCGATTTTAGTCGGCAAATCAGCCCCTAAGCCAGGGACGCGGCCCGCCCATCACGTGAATATGGAGATGTTGCACTTCCTGTCGCCCCTCTGCCCCGGTATTGCTCAGAATGCGAAAACCCCCTTGCGGGTAGGGGTTGCACCCTTGCTGCAGGGCCAACTCGGGCGCCAGCACCATCATGCGCCCCAGCAATCCGGCGTGCTCGACCGTGACCTGGGCCATGGACGGAATGTGGCGCTTCGGAATCATCAGAAAATGCACCGGCGCCCACGGGTGAATATCATGGAAAACAAAAATTTCCTCGTCCTGATAAACCAGCTTGGACGGGATTTTGCCCGCCACAATCTTGCAAAACAGACAATCCGGGTCGTTCTGAACAGTCGCTTCGGTCATGCGGCAAACTCCATGGCAAGTCCTTTGTTCATGCGCACCATGCCAGTCACGATGCGGTAAAGAAACCAGATGGAGATTGCACACCAGGCGATCCATCCGGGAACAATAAAGAGAAACCATAACGGGACCGTAGCCGCGTACAGCAACGCCGCGATGACAACGGTGCGGATGCGCCAGCGAAAATGCGAAGCGTGCCAAGTGCCCTCGGCATCGGGGCGTTTGATCATGTCGATGATCAAAGCCGCAAGCAACAGCAGCGGGCCAAACTGCCCGCCCGGAATCAGGGCACCAACCGCCACAATCAAATGCAGGATGTAGCTGATGGTGCCGACCGTGTTGAGGGACTGGAGTCTTTGCAGGGTGACTCGGTCCAGGTCGGGATCATTGCCCGGGTTGGAAAAATCTTGCGTCACGAGGCTTTTCCTTCACGCGCCAGCGCCTTGCGCAAGGCCTTTTCTTCAATCCCGCTGGTGCCGACGCGGCGCTCCAGTTCCGCCACCACATCGGCCGGGCTTAACCCGTAATGGGCCAGCGCAACCATGCAGTGAAACCACAGGTCCGCCACTTCAGACACGATTTTTGTCTTGTCGCCGCCAAAGTCGGCATCCTTGGCAGCCATCACCACCTCGGTGGCTTCTTCGCCGATTTTTTTCAGGAACGCATCCGGCCCCTTGTGCAACAGGCGCGCCACGTAACTGGCATCCGGATCGCCACCGTTTTGCGACAAGCGACTCTCAATCACACGCGCCAAGGCGGCCAGTGAATCGGGGGCAGAAACATGAACAGACATAGGCGTTTATTTGTAGATAGTTTGCGGGTCTTTCAAGACCGGTTCGGTGATTTTCCAGGTACCGTTCTGATACACGCTGAAAAAGCAGCTGTGGCGTCCGGTGTGGCAGGCAATGCCCGGTGTGTGCCCCATTTGAGTGACTTTGAGCAAGATCACATCGCTATCGCAGTCCAGACGGATTTCATGCACGGTCTGTACATGGCCCGATTCTTCGCCCTTGAACCACAGCCTGCCACGCGAACGGCTGAAATATACCGCACGGCCGGTTTCCGCCGTTTTTTGCAAGGCTTCGCGGTTCATCCAGGCCAACATCAGGACATCGTTGCTGCCCTGCTCCTGTGCGATCACGGGGATCAGGCCCTGTGCGTCCCATTTGATAGCGTCAAGCCACTTCATAAATCCTTGGTCGGTTGAGGACAGCGTTGTTTCGCTGCGCGAAACTTCGGTCGGTCCGGCAAATTGCTTACATTCTGACCGGAATGCCACGCTGGGCCATTCTGGCTTTGGCCTGAGCGATGGTGAATTCGCCGTAATGAAAGATGCTGGCCGCCAGCACTGCATCGGCACCACCGAGCTGGATGCCGTCGGCCAGATGGTCCAGTGTACCGACGCCGCCGGAAGCGATCACGGGCACGCTGACAGCGTCGCTGACGGCCCGTGTCAGCGCCAGATCAAAACCCGCCTTGGTGCCATCGCGGTCCATGCTGGTGAGCAAAATCTCACCGGCGCCGCGCTGCGCCATCTCGGTGGCCCAAGCGACCGCGTCGCGGCCGGTGTTGTGGCGCCCGCCGTGGCTGTATACGTCCCAGCCTGGGCCTATTGGCAGCCCCTGGGCATCGAGGCGCAGGGCATCGGCTTCGGTACGCCGTTTGGCGTCGATCGCCAGCACAATGCACTGGGCACCGTATTTGGCCGACGCATCCGCAATCACCTGCGGGTTGGCCAGTGCCGCGGAGTTGAAGCTGGTCTTGTCGGCGCCGGCATTGAGCAGGCGGCGCACATCGTCCACCGTGCGCACGCCGCCACCGACGGTGAGCGGTATGAACACCTGGGAGGCCACTGCCTCAATGATGTGCAGGATCAGATCGCGCGCGTCGCTGGTGGCGGTGATGTCGAGAAAAGTAAGCTCATCGGCACCCTGCTCGTTGTAGCGCGCGGCAATCTCCACCGGATCGCCAGCGTCGCGCAGCTCGACAAAGTTGACCCCCTTGACGACACGCCCACCGGTAACATCCAGGCACGGAATGATGCGTTTAGCGAGCACTATTGATGCTTCCGACATTCACGACACATTGCACAGGAACGGATGCGGCTTTGTCATTGCGGGCCTGACCCGCAATCCATGGATGCCGGATCAAGTCCGGCATGACAGCGTGTCCCGTTGTGCACGTCATGATTTATGAAAATCTCAATGAATTCAGCCGTTAAGCTCGTCGGCCCGCCGTTGCGCGGCGGCGAAGTCGAGATCACCGGAATAGATGGCACGGCCACAGATGACGCCTTCGATCCCTTCGTCTTCGACATCGCACAAGGCTTCGATGTCGGCGATGTTGGACAGGCCGCCGGACGCAATCACCGGGATGCTCAAGGCCTGGGCCAGCTTGACCGTGGCTTCGACATTGATGCCGCTGAGCATGCCATCACGCCCGATGTCGGTATAGATGATGGATTCGACACCAAAATCCTCGAACTTTTTGCCCAGATCGACCACGTCGTGGCGCGTCAGCTTGCTCCAGCCGTCGGTGGCCACTTTGCCGTCACGCGCGTCCAGGCCGACAATGATGTGACCGCCAAAAGCGGTACAGGCATCCTGCAAAAAACCGGGGTTCCTGATGGCCGCCGTGCCTATGATGACGTAGCGCAAACCGGCATCCAGGTAACGCTCGATGACGTCCAGATCACGGATGCCGCCGCCGAGTTGCACGTCCACCGCGCTGCCGACTTCCTTGAGAATCCTGCGAATCGCTTTCTCGTTTTTCGGATGACCCGCAAACGCACCATTCAGGTCCACCAGGTGCAGGCGGCGCGCACCTTTGGCTACCCAGTTGCTGGCCATCAGGACCGGATCTTCGCCAAAGGTGGTGGATTGGTCCATGTCGCCTTGCTTGAGGCGGACACAGTTACCGTCTTTGAGGTCAATTGCAGGAATTAAAAGCATGATGCTTCAGAGTTGATGAGGAAGAGTTGCGGCGAGAAGCTCAGGGCGAGCGAAGACTTCATGGATTCCAGTGAAGGAAATTCCGGTACAGAGACAGACCGTGATCGGCACTTTTTTCGGGATGGAATTGGGTGGCGAAAATATTATCACGCGCAATTGCCGAGCAGAAGCGATGACCGTAGTCAGTCTCGCCCACGCTGTGGCGCGCATCCGACGGTTGTGCGTAAAAACTGTGCACAAAATAGAAATAGCTGCCATCGGGCACCTCGCCCCATACCGGATGCGGCGCTCCGCCGTGGTTGTTGCGATAGACCTGGTTCCAGCCCATTTGCGGCACTTTATAGCGGCTGCCATCCGGTTGCAACCGACCAATCAAGTCGAACTTCAGCACTTCACCGTGGATCAAGCCCAAGCCTGGGGTGTTGCCCTCGGCACTATGGTCCAACAGCATTTGCATGCCGACGCAGACCCCGAACAGGGGCTTGCTGGCGGCCGCTTCGAGCACCGATGCCTGCAAACCCGATTCACGCAATTCGCGCATGCAGTCGGGCATGGCCCCCTGCCCCGGCAGCACTAGGCGCTCACAAGCCCGTACCTGCTCCGGGTCGGCGGTAATCAGCACCTGGTAGCCACTGCCTGCGGCAGCGGCTTGCACCGCCTGCGACACCGAGCGCAAATTGCCCATGCCGTAGTCAACCACGGCAACGGTCTTCTTGCTGACGCTATTCACTGCTGAATTCATAGCTGCTTGCAATATCGACTGGACTAGAGCGTGCCCTTGGTCGATGGAATGGTCCCGGCGGCGCGGGGATCCTGCGCCAGGGCCGCCCGCAAGGCACGGGCAAAGGCCTTGAACACGGTCTCGGCCTGGTGGTGGGCGTTCTCGCCGCGCAAGTTGTCGATGTGCAGCGTGACAAAAGCGTGGTTCACAAAGCCCTGAAAAAACTCATGCGCAAGCTGACTGTCAAAAGTGCCTATCATGCCGCTCTTGAAGGGCACGTTCATGATCAGACCGGGGCGTCCAGACAAGTCAATGACAACGCGCGAGAGCGCTTCGTCCAGCGGCACGTAGGCGTGACCATAGCGACAAATGCCTT
>NZ_JAQTMS010000030.1 GCF_028714215.1 Rhodoferax sp.
ACGGCGGACTTGACGAATGCTTCCTTGAACGCCGCATAGGAACCCCACTTGGCATTGATGGCCGCAGCCAGCGCACCTGAGGGTTCGCCACCGCCTTGCGGTTTCATGCAGTTCCAGAAAAAGGTGGGATTCCAGATCTGGGCCGCGTTGTTATAGATGCCGCCACTGGACTTCTTGACAATGTCTTCCAGCGCCATGTTCTCAAAATCGGTCCCTTTTTGCAGATTGTTGAGGTTCACCACATAGGCGTTGTGGTGCTTGCCATGGTGGTACTCAAGCGTTTCCTTGGAATAGTGCGGCGCCAGGGCGTCAAGCGCAAAAGGCAGTGCAGGCAGTGTATGTTCCATGAGATCCTCGTTGGTCGGTTGGTTGAGATGGGCGATTGTAGAAACTTTGCCTACTTTGGGTTGGATACCGTCAAATCAAGCTCACCGTCAGCAAGGGTAGCCCGCAACGGCTGACCGCCCCGGACCTGCCGCACGCTGTTGATGGTGTCGCCGTCACGGTTGCGCAGCCAGGCATAGCCACGCTGCAACACCAGTGTCGGGTCCAGCAGACCCAGGCGCAAGGAGGCGCGCTGCAAGCGCTCGTCGGCGTGACTCAGACCGCGCCCCATGGCGTCTGGCAGAGAGTCCTGCAAGCGTTGTAATTCCTGCTGTCTTTGTTTCAATAGCTGCAAGGTAAAAAGGTGCAGCCGCTGCGCATTGGAGGACAGTTGCAAACGCTGCCGACCGACCAGCGCGGACGGTCGCCCCAACCGGGAAGCCGTCAAATCGAGCTGCTGACTCCGTTGGTCGATGTGTCGGTAGGCCGCGTCCCGCAGACGCTGCGCCAGCCCCTCGACGGCACCCAGCCAGACCTCGCGCGGCTGCGCCACCAGCTCGGCTGCGGCAGTCGGAGTGGGAGCCCGCAGGTCGGCGGCAAAATCAGCCAGGGTGAAATCGGTTTCGTGTCCGACACCACAAACAATGGGGACCGGGCTTTGCGTCAGGCTGCGCACCAGTTGCTCGTCATTGAAAGCCCACAAATCCTCCATGGAGCCGCCACCGCGCACCAGCAGGATGACGTCAATGATCGGAGCTGACAGGCTTGGCGCGCCTTGCCCCTGCGCGGTGAAATCGACGGCAAGACGTCCTTGCGGCGTCAGCCGGTATAAATTCGACAGCGCCTGGATCAACTCGGCCGGCGCATTGGCCCCTTGAACCAGGGCCGGTGCGACCACCACCGGGATATGCGGTGCGCGCCGTTGCAGGGCACTGGTCACATCGTGCAGCGCTGCCGCACCCAGCGAAGTCACCACACCTATGCCACGCGGCAACACCGGCAGCGAGCGTTTTCTGGCAACGTCGAACAGCCCTTGCGCCTCGAGCTTGGCTTTGAGCTTGAGGAACTGCTCAAACAATGCGCCCTGTCCGGCCCGGCTCATGCTCTCCACTATCAGTTGCAGATCGCCCCGCGGCTCGTAAATCCCCAAGCGGCCGCGCAACTCAACCAGTTCGCCGTCGCGCGGTGAAAAATCCAGCAAACTGGCGGCCCGGCGAAACATCGCACACCGAACCTGGGCGCTTTCGTCCTTCAGGGAAAAATAACAGTGACCACTGGACGCGCGGGAGAAGCCGGACAACTCGCCACGTACCACGACCGGGTTGAATCTTGCTTCCAGCGCGTCCGCAACAGCGCGGCACAACGCGCCGACCTGCCAGATTCTTGGCGCCGATGGAGGTGAAATGATTTCAGGCATTGATCTGCAAAAGGGTCTTGGCAAACCCCCAATCGGTTAAGGACAGAGCTTGCTCATCCGGTGTGACTGCGGTTTGTCCGACAAGGTTTTGAGTTGATGGTCGGGGTCTGTCACGGGAAGTTACAAAAATGAGTGTTCCACTGCAAGTTCCATTGTCGGGGCCTTGGGTAAAACCCCTTGGGGAACCCTATTTTTATGTTGTAAGTCATTGATTTCATTTGATTTTTAACCGCCCAATTTGTCATCAATGTGTCACAAGCCACAGCCCATGCGGCTTGGCGGCACTTCGCCGCCTGGTTCTTCACAAAGTTATCCACAGATTTTGTGGGTGGCCACGAACCGACGACAAGACCTGAACTGCCGCGGCAACTCTCCATGTCTCAAAATGCCGGAGCCTGGGACATAATCGCGTGGCCCCTCATCTGCGCGGAGATTTCATTTGCTTTCAATCATACAAGCCGCCGGCTGGCCGATCTGGCCATTGATTGCCTGCTCTGTCCTGGCTTTGGCGCTGGTCATTGAACGCTTTATCAGCCTCAAGACCTCCAAGGTGGCCCCCCCCAAATTGCTGGAAGAGGTGTTGATCGTCTCTCGTACCACGGTGCCTACGCCGGACATGGTCGTCCAACTGGCTCAAAATTCCGCCTTGGGCGAGGTGCTGGCCAGCGGCTTGCGCGCGCTCAACAGCAACCCGCGCTGTAGTGAGGCCGACCTTCGCTCCGCCATGGAAGGAACCGGCCGCCTGGTCGCGCACCGGCTGGAGCGTTACCTGAGCACCCTGGCCACCATCGCCTCGGCCGCGCCGCTGATGGGCCTGTTTGGCACCGTGATCGGCATGATCGAGATTTTTGGCTCCCAGACTCCATCCGGCGTTGCCACCGGTGGCAACCCGGCACAACTGGCGCATGGCATCTCGGTGGCTCTGTACAACACGGCTTTCGGTTTGATTGTGGCCATTCCGTCGCTGATTTTCTGGCGCTACTTCCGGGCTCGACTGGACGCCTATCTGCTGGTCCTGGAACTCGCCTCCGAACGCTTGGCGCGCCATCTCAATACCCTGCGCAGGTAAAGAACAAGAATCATGAATTTCCGCCCCCGAGTTCGCGAGGAGCCCGAAATCAACCTGATTCCGTTCATCGACGTATTGCTGGTGGTGCTGATTTTCTTGATGTTGTCCACCAGCTACAACAAATTCACCGAACTACAGCTCAAACTGCCGGTGGCGGATGCCGAGGTACAACGCGACTACACCAGGGAAATCATGGTCAGCGTCGGCAGCGATGGCTCCTACGCGGTCAACAAAATGCCGCTGCCTGAGCGCAGCGCCGATGCCCTCGCGGCGGCCCTGCTGGAAGGCGCCAAAGCGGGCCGGGAGACGGTCTTGATCATCAACGCCGACGCCAGTGCCAGGCACCAGGCGGTGGTCACCGTGATGGAAGCGGCCCGGCGTGCCGGCCTGACGCAAATCACTTTCACCACCCAGTCGTCGGCCCAGGCCAGGACCCGGTAAGCCATGATCGGAGCAGCGCAACAGTCAGCGTTGCAGCGCGTGTTGACCGGCGCCTGGACACACCGGGGCGCGCTGGCCTGGCTGCTCTGGCCGGTCGCGCTGATGTTTGGTGCGCTGGCGGCACTGCGGCGCGGCTTGTACCGCGTCGGCTGGTGCCGGACCGGACGCGTGCCGGTGCCGGTGATCGTGGTCGGCAATGTAGTGGCGGGCGGTTCCGGCAAAACCCCTGTCGTCATTGCCCTGGTGCGCCACCTGCAGTCCGCCGGCCTGCGGGTGGGCGTGATCTCGCGCGGCTACGGTCGGCGTACCAGGGACTGCCGGGAAGTCCTTTCAAGCAGCCCCATTTCGGAGGTCGGGGATGAACCGGCGCTGATCAAACGCAACACCTCGGCCGCCGTTTTTGTGGCGCCGCGTCGCCTGGCCGCGGCCAGATCGTTGCTGCGACTCTATCCTGACACCGACGTCATCGTCTGCGACGATGGCCTGCAACACCTGGGCCTGGGGCGCGACCTGGAGATTTGCGTGTTTGACGACCGTGGCATCGGGAATGGCTTTTTGCTGCCGGCCGGGCCCTTGCGCGAGCCCTGGCCGCGCGCCGTCGATCTGGTGCTGCACACCGGGGTGCGGCCGGCTTTTGCCGGTTTCAGCGCGCAACGTACCTTGGCCCGGCAGGCCCAGCGTGCCGACGGCAGCCAGGTCGCCTTGACCGATCTGATGCGCGCTGGCAGCAAGCCCTTGCTGGCGGTAGCTGCCATCGCCAAGCCGGATGATTTTTTCGCCATGCTACGCGCTCAGGGCTTGAAGTTGGCCGGCACCATGGCACTGCCGGATCACTTTTCTTTTGCCGCCTGGTCGCCCGACGACTACCGCGGCCACACCGTTATTTGCACTGAAAAAGATGCCGTCAAGCTGTGGCACAAGCAACCGGATGCGCTGGCAATACCGCTGCTGTTCACGCCTGAACCGGCGTTCCTGACCAAGTTCGACTCCCTGTTGTCCGTTTTACTGGCCGCCCAACCGAAGCCGACGCTATCATCACGCCATGGACACACGATTACTTGAACTGCTGGTTTGCCCGGTCACCAAAGGCCCCCTGGAATACGACCGCGAAAAGCAGGAATTGACCTCCCGCAGCGCGCGCCTGGCCTACCCGGTGCGCGACGGCATACCGATCCTGCTCGAAAATGAGGCGCGCACCCTGACGGACGAGGAACTCGGACTTTGAATTTCACGGTTCTGATTCCGGCCCGTCTGGCATCGACCCGCCTGCCCAACAAGCCGCTGGCCGACATCGGCGGCGCTCCGATGGTGGTGCGCGTGGCGCAGCGGGTCAGGTCAATCTCCTGTCCCGGTGGCTTCGTCCGGGTGGTTGTTGCGGCCGACAGCCCGGCCATCGTCAAGGCCTGTCAGGAGCACAACATAGAGGCTTTGCTGACCGGCACCGACCATCCTTCGGGCAGCGACCGTCTGGCGGAGGCCTGTCAGTTGCTGGGTCTTGAGGACGACCAGATCGTGGTCAACGTGCAGGGCGACGAGCCCTTGATTGATCCGGCATTGGTGGACGCGGTCGCGCAACTGCTGGCCCGGCGACCTGAAGCCAGCATGAGCACGGCGGCCCATGCCATCGAGACTCTGGCCGACTTCCACAACCCCAACGTGGTCAAGGTGGTGCTCGATGGCGGTGCCATGGCGCTCTACTTCAGTCGCGCGCCGATTCCGCTTTGGCGTGATCGACCCGACGCCCTGCCCAGCCCGGCGCCGTTGCGTCACATCGGCATTTACGGCTACCGGGTCGGCTTTTTGCGCCAGTTCCCCAAGCTGGCGCAAGCGCCCCTCGAAATCACGGAAGCGCTGGAGCAATTGCGCGCCCTGTGGCATGGCCACCGCATTGCGGTCCACATCACGGCGCACACACCCGGCCCCGGGGTCGACACGCCTGAAGACCTGGAACGGGTGCGCCAACTATTCAAGTCCTGAGCGGCGGCCGTGAGAACTTGTCCCAGAGCAATAGGTGGCCAAATTCCAGGTCGGCGAGCAACGGCGGCATGCTATTCTTCACTGTAGCCAAGCATTGCGGCCTGCCCCGGAACAAGCACGGTGATGCTGCCTGATAGTCATTTATTCGAAGGACATCCATGAAACTTATTTTGTTGGGCGCACCCGGCGCTGGCAAGGGCACACAAGCGACCTTTATCTGCCAAAAATACGGCATACCGCAAATTTCTACCGGCGACATGCTGCGCGCCGCGGTCAAGGCCGGCACGGCGTTGGGCATTGAAGCCAAGAAGGTCATGGATTCAGGTGGCCTGGTCAGCGACCAGTTGATCATCGACCTGGTGAAAGAACGCATTGCCCAGAACGACTGCGCCGGCGGCTTCCTGTTTGACGGGTTCCCGCGCACCATTCCGCAGGCCGACGCCATGAAAGCAGCGGGCGTGAAACTCGATTACGTGCTGGAGATAGCCGTGCCGTTTGAGGCCATCGTCGAGCGCATGAGCGGCCGGCGCTCGCACGCCCCCTCGGGTCGTACCTACCACGTCAAATTCAACCCACCGAAAGTCGCGGGTGTCGACGACATCACCGGTGAAGCCCTGATTCAGCGCGATGACGATAAGGAGGAAACCGTCAAGAAACGCCTGGCGGTGTACAGCGCCCAGACGCGCCCACTGGTGGACTACTACGCCAACTGGGCCAAAGCGGAGCCCAGCGCGGCACCCAAGTACCGGGCCATCGACGGTACCGGCAGCGTCGACGAAATCAGGGCCAAGGCACTCGCCGCATTAGCCGCTTGACCTTGCCTGGGCGCCAGGTTCAATAGCGGGCGCTGCCTGGCGTGCGCGGAAACGGGATCACATCGCGCACATTGGAAAGACCGGTGGCATAAGCAACGGTGCGCTCGAAGCCCAGTCCAAATCCGGCGTGGGGAACGCTGCCGTAGCGACGCAAGTCGCGATACCAGGCGTAGGCGTTCTTGTCCAGGCCGGTCGCCTCCAGGCGCGCATCCAGCACATCCAGCCGCTCCTCGCGCTGGCTGCCGCCAATGATCTCACCGATGCCGGGCGCCAGCACATCCATCGCCGCCACGGTCTTCCCGTCGTCGCTTAGCCGCATGTAAAAGGCCTTGATTTCCTTCGGATAATTCATCAGCACCACCGGACCACCCACATGTTTCTCGGCGAGGTAGCGTTCATGCTCGCTTTGCAGGTCGATGCCCCATTTCACCGGGTACTCGAATGGATGCCCGGAATTTTCCAGAATCCTGACCGCCTCGGTGTAGTCCATGCGCACGAACTCGCGCTCGACGATGCCCTGCAGCTTGGCGATCACGCCCTTCTCGATCCGGTCCTCGAAGAAGGCCATGTCATCAGGCCGTTCGGTCAGCACAGCCTTGAAGATGTACTTGAGCAGAGCCTGCGCCAAATCGGCGTTGGCCGACAGATTGGCAAAGGCGATTTCCGGCTCCACCATCCAGAATTCGGCCAGGTGGCGGCTGGTGTTGGAGTTTTCCGCGCGGAACGTGGGGCCAAAGGTGTAGACCTTGGACAAGGCCATGCAATAGGTCTCGACATTGAGTTGCCCGGAGACGGTCAGGAAGGCCTCACGCCCGAAGAAGTCCTGCGAAAAGTCCACCTTTCCATCGGCCGTGCGCGGTGGATTGAGCGCGTCCAGCGTCGACACGCGGAACAGTTCTCCAGCGCCTTCGGCATCGGAGGCGGTGATGATGGGCGTGTTGACCCAGAGAAATTCGTTCTCGCTGAAAAACCGGTGAATCGCCATGGCCAAGGTGTGCCGTACACGCGCGCTGGCGCCAATCACGTTGGTGCGCGGGCGCAAGTGCGCCACCTCGCGCAGGAACTCCATGCTGTGCGGCTTGGGCTGAATGGGATAGGTGTCCGGATCGTCGACCCAGCCCACGACCCTGAGTTCCGTTGCATGCATCTCAAAAGCCTGGCCTGCGTTGGGCGAGGACACAATCATTCCCTCCGCCTCCACGGCACAACCCGCGGTGAGCTTCTGGATTTCGCTGGCGTAATTGGCAAGTGCTGCCGGTGCCACGACCTGTACCGGATGGAAGCAGGAACCATCGGAAACCTGAACAAAAGACAAGCCCGCCTTGGAGTCGCGTCGGGTGCGAACCCAGCCACGGACGATGACGGGGGTATCAGAGGGTGCGCGTCCAGCAAGGATGGCGTGGCAGGATAACGAAATCATCTGGATGCCCGGCAAGTGAAAGTGCCCGATTTTAATGCCTCGCCTCCGGCCGCCGATCCGGCTTGACCGTCACGGGTCGCGCAAACAAGCCACTTTTTAGTCCGTATCGCACGCAACGCTTGCATATTTCCAAAAACTGGTTAAAAATACAGTTACTGGATATCAACACAGCGTGTACAAACCCACAGCAAGACCCACCCAAACCCCAAGGAGTCGCCATGCTTGAAAGCCCCAAACTGACCGCCCGCCAGCAACAGATTCTGGATCTCATCCAGAGCGCCATTGCCCGCACCGGTGCACCGCCGACGCGGGCCGAGATCGCCACCGAATTGGGTTTCAAGTCAGCCAATGCGGCGGAAGAGCACTTGCAAGCCTTGGCGCGCAAAGGCGTCATCGAACTGATCAGTGGCACCTCGCGCGGCATCCGCCTCAAAAGCGACGCCTTGCGCTCCATCAATGAATCCCGCAACAAGCAGTACTCTTTCCAGTTGCCCAGCTTGGCCCAATTGGCCTTGCCCCTGATTGGGCGGGTCGCAGCCGGCTCGCCGATTCTGGCGCAGGAGCACATCGACCAAACCTATTACCTGGAAAGCAGTCTGTTCCAGCGCAAGCCCGACTATCTGCTCAAGGTGCGCGGCATGTCGATGCGTGACGCTGGCATCATGGATGGCGACCTGCTGGCAGTGCAGTCCACCAAAGACGCCAAAAACGGGCAGATTGTGGTGGCCCGCTTGGGCGATGAAGTGACCGTCAAGCGTTTCCGGCGTAACAAGAACCTGATAGAACTGCACCCCGAAAACCCCGACTACCAAACCATAGTGGTCGAGCCCGGCGAGCCGTTTGAAATTGAAGGACTCGCGGTTGGCCTGATCCGCAACACCATGTTGATGTAGGCCCGGTTACTGGCACCGATTGAAAGATTTCAAATGAGTACTGCACTAACTGTTGTTCCCGGAGTATTGGCACCACTGCACGGTTTGTGGCGCTGGCTGATGCCCAACGCGGCGCTTGGACCGGCCCGGCCAGGCAGCGACCGGGGCGCTTGCCAGGTTCCGCTATCGGCAATAACTGACACCACCTACTGCTCCAAGGTTGAGCGGCAAAATTCCCTGAAAAACTCAGCCCACAAGCCTCTGCGCATCGTGCGTATCCTGGAGGCGGGCCAGGCCCCCGCCAACGTCGGACGCATGGTGATCTCAGGCCGCATGGCCGATGTCTGCGCCGAGTTGGATCGGCTGGCCGCCCTGCACTGAGTCGGCATTCCCGCTAGCGTCTGTGGCCGACAGACGAAATGCCAAGGCACAATAAGGACTTATGAATATTGTGATTCTTGACGATTACCAGGATGCGGTCCGAAAGCTCAACTGCGCGACCAAACTGGAACCCTATCAGGCCAAGGTTTACACCAACACGGTCAAGGGGCTGGGGCAGTTGTCATTTCGGCTCAAGGATGCCGACATCATTGTGTTGAACCGGGAACGCACTCACTTACCGCGCCAGTTGATCGAAAAGCTACCCAAACTCAAGCTGGTTGTGCAAACCGGGCGCGTCGGCGAGCACATCGACATCACCGCCTGCACCGAACGCGGCATTGCCGTGGCCGACGGGGCCGGTTCACCGGTAGCACCGGCCGAACTCACCTGGGCGCTGATCATGGCCGCCATGCGCCGCCTGCCCCAGTACATTGGCAATCTCAAGCATGGCGCTTGGCAACAATCGGGTTTCAAGGCTGGCTCCATGCCGGTCAATTTTGGCTTGGGAACTATTCTCAAGGGCAAGACACTGGGTATTTGGGGTTACGGAAGAATCGGCCAGTTGCTGGCCGGCTACGGCAGAGCCTTCGGCATGAACGTGCTGATCTGGGGGCGTGCACCGTCACGCGAGAGAGCCATTCTGGACGGGTTTGCCGCCGCACCCAGCCGCGAAGAATTTTTTTCTCAATGCGATGTACTCTCGCTGCATCTTCGACTGGCGGACGAAACCCGCGGCATTGTCAAGCTCGACGATCTGGCGCGCATGAAACCGACCGCGCTGCTGGTCAACACTTCACGCGCCGAATTGGTAGAGCCCGACGCCTTGATCGGGGCCCTCAACCGGGGTCGGCCCGGCATGGCCGCCGTCGACGTCTTTGAGACGGAACCGATTCTGCAGGGTCACGCTCTGTTGCGCATTGAAAACTGCATTTGCACGCCCCACATCGGCTATGTCGAGCAGGACAGTTATGAAATGTATTTTGGCGCTGCTTTCGACAACGTCATCAACTTCATCAAGGGTACCCCGACCAACATCGTCAATCCCGGTGCTTTGCAGGTCCGCCGCTGAATCCGGCCTGACTTATTTTTTGGCCAAATCTGCTGCCAACATCAGATCCGTATTGGCTTTGCGGTCAGCCTCGACTTTTTGCACTGCGGCACGCTGACCCAGCAGGCGCAGGTAATCCTTCAGCGGCAGGGTTGCCAGCAAGTCCTCACCGTAAATCTGCTTGCTGACAATCCTCATCAGGGGTAGATGAGCGATAGCGGCACAGTCGGCCAGGGTAAATTGGGCTCCGGCGATGAACGGCTCAAACCTGGCCAGTTTGGCGAAAGCGGCAACGCCCTTGATCAGCAACTTGCGCGTGCGCTCCTTGTTGCCGTCACTGACCCTGCCGCCAAAAAAAGCCTCCGGGTAGAGTTCCCTGGCGACCAATTCAAGGTGCAGCTCACTGTAGATGATGAGTTCGCGCACCTTCGCCGCAGCAAAAGGATCGGCAGGCAGCAATGAGTTTTGCGGATAGACCGCTTCGATGTATTCGGCACAGGCCATCGATTCCGAGATGGGGCCGTCCGGAGTATCCAGAAATGGCACCTTGCCCAGTGGCGATCGGTCCACCAGTGTGGCGTGATTGTTGCCAGTCCAGACCAGTTCCTCCTCGAAGGCAACTTCTTTTTCCAGCAACTGAAGTTTGATTTTGTTGTAGTAATTACTGGCTGCGAAACCGCATAGCTTGATCGTCATGGCAGTTGAAATAGTAGTTGAAGCCCCATGCCGGTGACGCACGCAGACAAGGGCCAAGTTCATTGTGTCACAAGCGCAACCCATCACCTATGTCCTGCGTGTCACGTCATAATTGGTCGCATGAAACCAATTTTTTCACACGTCGGCATCGTCGGCGTCGGCGCCATGGGGCGTGGCATCGCCCAGATTGCCGCACAAGCCGGTAGCACGGTATTGCTGTTCGATCTGCAAGCCGAGACAGCGCGGGTGGCACAAACCTCGGTCTTCTCCCAATGGGACAGGCTTTGCGAAAAAGGTCGCCTGGACGCCGCTCAAACTGCCTTGTACAAATCCCGCCTGCACTGTGCCGACTCGCTGGCCGCGCTGTCCGGCAGTGACCTGATCGTGGAGGCCATCGTTGAACGGCTGGATGTCAAGGCCAGTTTGTTCGCGGAACTCGAAGCCCTGGTCGCCCCGAGCACCGTCCTGGTGACCAATACCTCGTCCCTTTCGGTCACTGCGATCGCGGCAAGACTGAAGCGTCCGCAGCAGTTTGCCGGCTTTCACTTCTTCAACCCGGTGCCCCTGATGAAGGTAGTGGAGGTCGTCGCCGGCCTCAAGACCGGCGCCAGCGTCTGCGCCGATCTGACCGCTTATGCCCGGCAAATGGGCCACACGCCGGTACTGGCACAAGACACACCCGGTTTTATTGTCAATCACGCCGGCCGCGGCTATGGCACCGAAGCGCTACGGGTCGTCAGCGAAGGGGTCGCCGATTTCGCCACCATTGACCGGATTTTGAAAGACCAGATTGGCTTCAAACTAGGCCCTTTTGAGTTGATGGACCTGACCGCGTTGGACGTGTCACACCCGGTGATGGAATCGATTTACCACCAGTACTTCGAAGAACCACGCTACCGGCCCAGCGTCATCACCGCCCAGCGACTGGCCGGCGGCGTGGTCGGAAAAAAAGTGGGTGAAGGTTTTTACCGTTACGACAAAGGCGTCGCGCAGACCGAACCCGAGCCAGCCGCACCGTCGGTCGATCAGATGCCGCCGGTATGGGTCTCACCGCGCGCCGCGCGGCGCGCCGATCTGCTCTTGCTGCTGAAGAATCTGGGGGCCAGGATTGAGACCGGTGCCACGCCCTCAGCCCAAGCCCTGACCTTGGTAGCGCCCTTGGGCTTCGACATCACCACGGTGGCCGTGGTGGAACGACTGGACCCGGCTCGCACCATCGGCATTGACATGCTGGTTGACGACGCTGTCAGCAAGCGGCGCGTGCTGGCCACCAACCCTGCCACCCGCCTCGACATGCGTAATGCCGCCCACGCCCTGATGGCCCGCGACGGCAAGGCGGTCAGCGTGATTCGGGACAGCGGCGGGTTTGTAAGCCAACGGGTGGTGGCCACCATCGTCAACATTGCCTGCGACATCTGCCAGCAAGGCATCTGCTCGCCGGCTGACCTTGAAACCGCAGTGACGCTGGGTTTGGGCTACCCCCTAGGGCCGCTGGCCATGGGCAATCTTTATGGCCCGACCAACATCCTCGAAGTGCTGTTCAACATGCAAACGGTCTATGGCGACCCGCGCTACCGTCCCAGCCCCTGGCTACGCCGGCGCGGCGCCATCGGCCTGAGCCTGCTGCACCAAGAAGCCTGAAACATTGCGGGACAGCCCGCAGTTACGCGAAGCGAACAAGCGCTGTCCGCCACTGTTCAAAGACACGCAGGCGACAAGCCTTAAGTGCCAGGATCGTCACCAGCGCGACAATGGAGGTGTTTTCAGTCACCCAAAAGACAGGCCATGGACGACCCTATTCTTACCATCGAGGAACGCGAGGCGATCAACTCCGGTCGCTGGTTTTCAACCCTCTCACCCTCACTGCGGCACGATATTCTGCGATGCGCCTACGTCAAACGTTACAAGGATGGCGAACTCATCACTGCCCGCGGCGAGCAGCCACAGGAGTGGATTGCCTGCGCCCGTGGTGCCGTGCGGGTCAGCTCGACTTCTATCTCGGGCAAGCAAATTACCCTGACCTATGTCGAGCCGGGGATCTGGTTCGGCGATGTCGCCATCTTCGACGGCGACCGGCGCACGCACGATGCCTATGCCCACGGCGACAGCACGATTCTGTGCGTGGCCAAAGCCGATTTCAAGAAGATTCTGGCGCTGCATACCGAACTCTACGAAGCGCTCTTGCGCCTGCACGCGCGGCGCATCCGGCAACTCTACGGCCTGGTGGAAGACCTCAATACGCTGCCGCTGCGAGCGCGTCTGGCCAAGCAATTGCTGCATCTGGTGCGCAGCTATGGCGTGCCCTCTCTGAGCGACGGGCGCGAGATGCGCATCGGTTTGCAATTGGCCCAGGAAGAGTTGGCGCAGTTGCTGGGTGCTTCGCGCCAGCGCGTCAATCAGGAACTCAAATCGATGGAACGCGAGGAAGCGATTCGGATCGAACCGGGTGGTCTGGTGATTCGCAACCGCGAAGCCTTGATGCGCATTATTGAAGCCGACAACTAACCCTCTGAAGAAGCACAGCACGATGAGCGACTTTGATCATTTCACGGGCACCCGTCCGGTCTCGGAAAACCAGGCCTTTGATGTGGGAGCCCTGTCCGCCTGGCTGACGCAAAACCTGGACGGTTTCTGTGGCCCCGTTACCGTGGAATCGTTCAAAGGCGGTCAGTCCAACCCTACTTACAAACTGAGCACGCCGACGCAAAGTTATGTCATGCGCGCCAAGCCAGGCCCGGTCGCCAAATTACTGCCTTCCGCACACGCCATTGAGCGCGAATTTGCCGTCATGAGCGGTTTGTACGGCACCGATGTTCCGGTACCCCGCATGCACTGCCTGTGCGAGGACGAAGCTGTCATTGGCCGCGCCTTCTACGTCATGGAATTCATGCCAGGACGCATTCTGTGGGACCAGACCTTGCCCGGCATGAGCACCCAGCAACGCGGCGAAATCTACGACGAAATGAACCGCGTCATCGCCGCCCTGCACACCGTCAAATTCGCCGAACGCGGGCTGGCCGGCTACGGCAAACCTGGCAATTATTTTGAACGCCAGATCGGCCGCTGGAGCAAACAGTACGTCGCCTCGATCACGCAGCCGATTGTCGAGATGGACCATCTGATGGCCTGGCTGCCGCAGCACATTCCGGCCATGGCCAGAGCCGAAAATATGGTCAGCATCGTGCATGGCGACTACCGGCTGGACAACCTGATGTTTCACCCGACCGAGCCGCGCATCGTGGCGGTGCTGGACTGGGAACTGTCGACACTGGGCCATCCGCTGGCCGACTTCAGCTACCACTGCATGGCCTGGCATATTCCGCCCGGCTCCTTCCGCGGCATCGGCGGGCTCGACGTGGCCAGCCTGGGTATTCCGACCGAAGACGACTACATCCACCGCTATTGCGAACGCACCGGGCTCACGACGCCGGAGGCGCTCAAGGCCGACTGGAATTTCTACATGGCCTACAACCTGTTTCGCATTGCCGCCATCCTGCAAGGCATCGCCAAACGGGTGGAGGCTGGCACCGCTGCCAGCGCCCAAGCCGTCAGCTCGGCCGCTGGCGCCAGACCGCTGGCCCAGATGGCCTGGAAATTCGCCCAACAAAGCTAACCCAATTTCAACTGACATCAACGGAGATCCCATGGACTTTGACTACTCACCCAAAACAAAAGAGCTGCAAGGCAAGTTGCAAGCGTTCATGAACGAGTACATCTACCCGTCTGAAGGTGCTTACCACGCCGAAATTGCGGCCAATACGGCAGCCGGCAAGCGCTGGACGCCGCTGCAAACCATTGAAAACCTCAAGCCAAAGGCGCAGGCCGCCGGCCTGTGGAACCTGTTTCTGCCGGTCGACAGCGCCGCCGCTTCGGGCTACAACGGCGCCGGCCTGACCAATCAGGAGTACGCGCCTCTGGCTGAAATCATGGGCCACGTGATGTGGTCCAGCGAGGTCTTCAACTGTTCGGCGCCCGACACCGGCAACATGGAAACCATCGCCCGCTATGGCTCGGAAGAAAACAAGGCGCGCTGGCTCAAGCCCCTGCTGGAAGGCAAAATCCGGTCCTCTTTTGCCATGACCGAACCCGAGGTCGCATCCAGCGATGCCACCAACATCCAGACCCGCATCGAGCGTCAGGGCGACGACTACGTCATCAACGGCCGCAAGTGGTGGACCTCCGGTGCCGGCGACCCGCGTTGCGCGGTCTACATCACGATGGGAAAAACCAACCCCGAGGCAGCGCGTCATTCGCAGCAAAGCATGGTGCTGGTGCCGGCCAACACGCCCGGCATCACGGTGGTGCGCGCGCTCAACGTGATGGGTTACGACGACGCGCCGCACGGCCACATGGAAGTGCTGTTTGAAAACGTGCGGGTGCCGGTGACCAATATCCTGCTGGGCGAAGGCCGTGGCTTCGAGATCGCGCAAGGGCGCCTTGGGCCGGGACGCATTCACCACTGCATGCGCCTGATTGGTCTGGCTGAACGGGCGCTGGAGTTGATGTGCAAACGCGCCTCCCTGCGGGTCGCCTTTGGCAAGCCCATCGCGGCGCAGACCGTGACCCAGGAACGGATCGCCGAAGCCCGCTGCAAAATCGACATGGCGCGTCTGCTGACACTCAAAGCGGCCTGGATGATGGACGTTGCCGGCAACAAATTCGCCAAGAACGAGATCGCCATGATCAAGGTGGTGGCGCCCAGCATGGCTTGCCAGGTGATCGATTGGGCGATGCAGGCGCATGGCGGCGGCGGCATGTGCGACGATTTTCCGCTCGCCTACAGCTATGCCAATGCGCGCACCCTGCGCTTTGCCGATGGTCCGGATGAAGTACACCGGAACTCCATCGCCAAAATGGAATTGGGCAAGTACGCGGTCAACACCAAACCGGCCTGAAACTCTCTTGCTGCCGTTGCCCGACCGAACCCCGCACCGGCAGCATTACAGGACGAGTTAATGCAAATGGCGCGGCTTGCGTCCGCCGCCATGGCCCAAGCCACCGTGGCCGCCACCCGAGCCACGCGGCGGCTTGCCAAGCTGCAACGAATTCACCAGGTCATCGAAGCGCTGGCCGAACAGTTTATCGATTTCAGCCACCACGCCACCCAGTTCGGCACCGTCAAAATGGCGCTCCATCAGGTTGACAACGTCCTGGACCAGCAAATCGCGCTGGACTTGCATGATGGCTGCGGGGTCTGGCCCGACAAAGAGCATGACGAAATCATCGCGTGACTGCGCGTCCGACTCCTCTTCGTCCTCATCGTCAAATTCGGTGTCGTAAAAAGTGACTTCAATGGCGGCGCCGGTTTGCGCCAACTCATTGAGGTTCATGCACATCTCATCAAGCGTTTGGCGAAAATCGTCATCGCCCTCAATGGTCCAGCACATTTGCAACAGGTGTTCCTGCGGATCAAACTTGATGCCCGGTTCGTCCTCGTAGGAACTGTCGGCTGCATCCGCCAAAGAACGCGCACCGGCGTACTTCCAGAGAGGCTTGAGAGCGTCTTGCAGCTGTGCAAAGACAACCTCGGCACGCAGAATCACCTGGCCATGAACATGAATCTCTAGGGGGCGGTTATAGCTTGACATGGAACGCTAGTGTACTGGTGCCCGAGACCGGAATCGAACCGGTACGCCCCATTTCTGGAAGCGGCGGATTTTAAGTCCGATGTGTCTACCAATTTCACCACTCGGGCGCAGGTCAAAATTAGTGGAGGCGCGACCCAGAGTCGAACTGGGCTCCACGGATTTGCAATCCGTTGCATAACCGATTTGCTATCGCGCCAATTTTTCTGACAAAAAAGGGAAGCCTGGGCTTCCCTTTTTGGAATTTGGAGCGGGAAAAGAGTCTCGAACTCTCGACCTCAACCTTGGCAAGGTTGCGCTCTACCAACTGAGCTATTCCCGCGTTTCAAGCCATAAATTATAGCGCATTTTTTCTCATCACTGCGCACCGCTGCAAAAAGTTCAAGCGGCAATCCCGTCTAGTGCTTGACCGACCCGACCGGTTCGGGCGCAGCCACCGAAACCGCTGCGCCAGCAGCCAACGCCGGCTCTTCCTCCGGCAAGGGCGTTGGCGCTCTTTCCAGGGCAATTTCTAGCACCTTGTCGATCCAGCGCACCGGCACGATCTCAAGACCGTTTTTCACGTTCGCCGGGATGTCCTGCAGGTCCTTGGCATTTTCCTCCGGGATCAACACCGTCTTGATGCCACCGCGCAAGGCTGCCAGCAGTTTTTCCTTCAAGCCACCAATTGCCGTCACCTCGCCGCGCAAGGTAATTTCACCGGTCATGGCGACATCACTGCGCACCGGAATACCCGTCATGGCAGAAACAAAAGCGGTGGTCATTGCGGCTCCGGCGCTCGGTCCGTCCTTGGGCGTGGCGCCATCCGGTACGTGGATATGAATATCCTTCTTTTCGAAAAACTCGTCCTTGATACCCAGGCGCCGCGAGCGGCTGCGCACCACTGTGCGGGCGGCCTCAACCGACTCTTTCATCACATCGCCCAATGACCCGGTGCGCGCGATAACGCCTTTGCCAGGCATCATGGCGGCCTCAATCGTGAGCAGATCGCCGCCGACCTCGGTCCAGGCCAGACCGACCACCTGCCCGACCTGATTTTGCTGCTCGGCACGCCCATAGTTGAACTTCCGAACACCCAGAAAATCGTTCAAATTGTCGGCCGTCACTCTGACCTGCGGCGTCATCTTCCCAAGTTGCAGGCCTTTCACCACTTTGCGGCAAATTTTGGAGAGTTCGCGTTCCAGCGAACGCACACCGGCTTCACGGGTGTAGTAGCGAACAATGTCGCGCACCGCCTCATCGGCGATTTTCAACTCTTCTTCCTTGACGCCATTGTTCTTGAGTTGCTTGGGCAGCAAAAACTTGATGGCGATATTTGTTTTTTCGTCTTCCGTGTAACCCGACAGGCGAATCACTTCCATGCGGTCCAGCAACGCCGGCGGAATGTTCATGGAGTTCGAAGTGGCCACAAACATGACATCGCTCAAATCAAAGTCAACCTCGACGTAGTGGTCGCCAAACTTGTGATTTTGCTCAGGGTCCAGCACCTCCAGCAGCGCGCTCGACGGATCGCCCCGGAAGTCCGTTCCCAGCTTGTCTATTTCATCGAGCAGAAACAGCGGATTGCGCGTTCCAATCTTGGACAGGCTTTGCAGCACCTTGCCAGGCATGGCCCCGATGTAGGTGCGCCGGTGACCGCGAATCTCGGCCTCATCACGCATACCGCCCAAGGCCATGCGCACATACTTGCGCCCGGTCGCCTTGGCAATCGATTGCCCGAGCGAGGTTTTTCCGACACCCGGAGGCCCGACCAGGCACAGGATCGGTGCCTTCACCTTGTCGACCCGTTGTTGCACCGCAAGATACTCAAGAATCCGGTCTTTCACCTTGTCGAGGCCATAGTGGTCTTCGTTAAGGACTTTTTCAGCATTGCCCAGGTCGTGCTTGATCTTGGTCTTGCCGACCCAGGGTAAACCGGTCAACACATCGATGTAATTGCGCACCACCGTCGCTTCGGCCGACATGGGTGACATGAGTTTGAGTTTCTTGAGCTCGCCCTCAGCCTTTCTCAGTGCTTCCTTGGGCATCTTGGCGGACTTGATTCTCTTCTCGATCTCGTCGATATCGGCGCCGTCTTCTCCTTCACCAAGCTCTTTCTGAATCGCCTTGACCTGTTCATTCAAGTAGAAATCACGCTGGTTTTTTTCCATCTGCCGTTTGACACGACCACGGATTTTTTTGTCCACGTTCAGGATGTCAACTTCACGTTCAATCTGCTCAAACAGGTTCTCAAGGCGCTCCTTGACGCCCGCAAGGTCCAGCACCGCCTGCTTGTTGTCAAGCTTCAAGGGCAGATGCGCGGCAATCGTGTCGGCCAGACGTCCAGCGTCATCGATACTGGAAATGGAGGTCAGAATTTCAGGCGGGATCTTCTTGTTGAGCTTGACGTACTGTTCAAACTGCTGCATCACAGCACGGCGCAAAGCCTCGATTTCACTGGCCTTGGTACGTGACTTTGGCTCCGCCTCGACGACTGCTTCAACCGGCGTGACATTGGCCAGGAAATGCAATTCACCGTCTTCGATCCGGTTGACGCGGGCGCGCTGCTGTCCTTCAACCAGCACCTTGACCGTGCCGTCAGGCAGTTTCAGCATTTGCAGGATGGTCGAGATACAACCGACATCAAACATGTCGGTCACCAGCGGATCGTCCTTGGCGGCAGCTTTTTGCGCCACCAGCATGATGCGACGCTCGGACTCCATGGCCGCTTCCAGGGCCTTGATGCTCTTCGGTCTACCGACAAAAAGCGGAATCACCATGTGCGGAAAAACAACCACATCGCGCAGTGGCAGCAGTGGCAAATCGAGGGCAGTGGCAGGTAATTGGGTATGGCTGGACATGGAGGAAACCTTTTCGTTACCTGTTGAATATGGATCAGCAACGCCGATTTTCAAGCCGCACGGGCAAAATCAGGCCTTGCGGGCGGCCTCACGGTAAACCAGCAGCGGTGGCTTGTTCTCTTCGATGGTGGACTCGTCAACCACAACCTTATCAACGTTGGTGGTATTGGGCAGCTCGTACATGGTATCGATCAGAGCCTGCTCCAGGATCGAGCGCAAGCCACGCGCTCCGGTCTTTCGGGCCAGCGCTTTTTTGGCAATGGCCTTCAGGGCCGAGGGACGAATTTCGAGATCCACGCCTTCCATCGCCAGCAGCTTGGCGTACTGCTTGACCAGTGCATTCTTGGGTTCGGTCAATATCTGCACCAGCGCTTCTTCAGTCAGCTCAGCCAAGGTCGCCACCACCGGCATGCGGCCCACCAGTTCAGGAATCAGGCCGAACTTGATCAAGTCTTCCGGCTCCACGTCCTTGAAGACCTGGGTCAGGCTGCGCTGCGCCTTGCTTTTGACCGACGCCCCAAACCCAATGCCGGAAGATTGGGTACGGTTGTCAATCACTTTTTCGAGTCCGAAAAATGCGCCGCCACAAATGAACAGGATGTTGGTGGTATCGATCTGGACAAAATCCTGATTCGGGTGTTTGCGCCCCCCTTGCGGCGGCACGCTGGCCATGGTGCCTTCAATCAGCTTGAGCAGCGCCTGTTGCACCCCCTCGCCCGAGACATCGCGTGTGATCGAGGGGTTGTCGGACTTGCGGGAAATCTTGTCAATCTCGTCGATGTAGACAATGCCACGCTGAGCCCGTTCGACCTCGTAATTGCAGCTCTGCAGCAGCTTGAGCACGATGTTTTCAACGTCCTCGCCAACGTAACCGGCCTCCGTCAGGGTCGTCGCATCGGCCATCACAAAGGGCACGTCCAACATGCGCGCCAAAGTCTGCGCCAGCAGCGTCTTGCCGGAGCCGGTCGGACCGATCAGCAATATATTGCTTTTGGCCAACTCGACGTCATCTTTTTTGGCTTTTTCCTTGTGCCTCAAGCGCTTGTAATGGTTGTAAACCGCCACCGCCAAAGTACGTTTGGCCGGCTCCTGACCGATCACGTAATTGTCCAGATTGGCCTTGATCTCGGCCGGGGTCGGCAATTCTCCGCCTGAGCTGCGCGCCTCGGTACTGCCCGGCAATTCATCACGAATGATTTCGTTGCAAAGTTCAATGCATTCATCGCAGACAAATACCGATGGGCCGGCAATCAGTTTTTTAACCTCATGCTGGCTCTTGCCGCAGAAAGAGCAATAAAGGGTTTTCTCGCCCGAAGAACCTTTTTTTTCAGCCATGTGAACTACGCCCGTTTCGAGATAACCTTGTCGATCAGACCATATTCCTTGCACTCATCGGCAGACATGTAATAGTCACGCTCGGTGTCGCGCTCAATGCGCTCCAGCGGCTGGCCAGTACGTTCAGCCAGAATTCTATTGAGCTGTTCGCGCGTCTTCAATATCTCACGGGCCTGAATCTCGATCTCGGTCGCCTGGCCTTGACTGCCGCCCGACGGCTGGTGAATCATGACCTTGGAATTGGGCAGCGAGAAGCGCTTGCCCTTGGCCCCGGCCGCCAACAAGAAGGCTCCCATGCTGGCCGCCATGCCGGTGCACAGGGTGGAAACGTCAGGCTTGATGAAATTCATGGTATCAAAAATCGCCATGCCAGCGCTGACCGAGCCACCGGGAGAGTTGATGTAAAAAGAAATATCCTTGTCCGGATTGTCACTCTCCAAAAACAACAACTGCGCCACCACCAGGTTCGCCACGTGGTCGTTGACCGGACCGACCAGAAAAATCACCCGCTCTTTCAGCAGGCGCGAGTAGATATCGTAAGACCGCTCACCGCGACCTGACTGCTCAATCACCATCGGGACCATGCCCAGGCCTTGCGTTTCCATTGCACCAAATCGCTCGTTCATGTTTTCTCCTAATCAATTGAGGACAGAGCCGGCCCGCCGTGTGAAGCAGCGGCCTGTCCCGCAAGGTCTCAGTTTAGTTGAGAACAGAACTGCCTCGCTGCGCCTAGCTGGGGTCTGCCCCGCCAGATTTAAAGGTCAATTTTGAGCCATCAATTCGTCAAATGATAGGCTCTTCTCGTTGACGACGGCCTTGGCCAGCACAAATTCAGTGACATTGTTTTCAATCACGATGGCCTCGACTTCGGCCAGACGATTATTGTCGCTGTAATACCAGCGCATCACTTCGGCCGGTTTTTCGTAGCTGGCGGCCAATTCCTCAATATGCGCCTTGATCTGTTCAGGCTTGGCTTGCAGGTTGTGGGCGCGCACCAATTCGGCCACGACCAGGCCCAGACGTACCCGGCGCTCGGCCTGGGGTCGGAAGATGTCCTCGGGCATCGGCGTCTTGTCGGCATCCTTCATGCCGCGCTGCTTCAGGTCGGCGCGGGCACTTTCCATCAAACGGCTCACTTCGGCCTGCACGCTGGCGTTGGGCAGGTCCAGTTCGGCCTTCGCCACCAGGGCATCCATGACGGCTTGTTTGTTGCGAGCCAGCAGACGGAACTTGACTTCACGCTCCAGGTTCTTCTTCACATCAGCACGCAAACCGTCCACCGTGGCGTCCGCAATACCAAGCGACTTGGCCAAGGCATCGTTCACCTCAGGCAGATGGGCGGCCTCGACTTTTTTCAGGGTAACCATGAAGTCGGCAGTCTTGCCAGCCACGTCCTTACCGTGGTAATCGGCCGGAAAAGCCAATTGGAAGGTCTTACTTTCGCCTGCCTTCATGCCACTGGTCGCGTCTTCGAACTCCTTGAGCATCTGGCCGTCACCCAAGATGAACTGGAAATCTGCTGCTTTCCCGCCGGAGAATGGCTCACCATCAATCTTGCCTTCGAAATCGACCGTCACGCGGTCACCCACCTGTGCCGCGGCGTCATGGGCGCGCTGGGCAAAGGTCCGGCGCTGCTTGCGCAGGATGTCCAGCGTCTTGTCGATCGCGCTGTCTGTCACTTCAGTGGCTATTTTTTGCACTTCGGCGCCGCTCAGGTCGCCAATTTTGACGTCCGGATAAACCTCGAAAACAGCATCGAAAGCCATTTCACCTTCCGGCGAGGTTTCTTTTTCGGTGATGCGGGGCTGGCCGGCGACACGCAGCTTGGCTTCGTTGGCGGCGCTGGCGAAGGCCTCGCCGACTTTGTCGTTCATGACTTCATAATGAACCGAGTAACCGTAGCGTTGTGCCACCACATTCATGGGGACTTTGCCAGGGCGGAAACCGTCCATCTTGACGGTGCGAGCGAGCTTCTTCAGACGCGACTCGACCTCCGACTGGACCTTGCCGACGGGCAAGGTCAGGGTCATTTTTCGTTCCAGCTTTTCCAGGGTCTCAACCGTAACAGTCATCGCAATACTCCTAAATGGTTGGGGACAGAGTTGGCCGCTTTGCGACTGCGGACTGTCCCGCAAGTTAAAACAAGTGGTGCGCGGGGGGGGACTCGAACCCCCACACCATTGCTGGCGTCAGGACCTAAACCTGGTGCGTCTACCAATTTCGCCACCCGCGCAAAAACAAAGGGGTCGGTCCACCAGACCACCCCCATGAAATTGATCAACCGGTCATTTTACCCTGCTGCGTGCGCCATCAGCCTGCTGCCGTTCCCGGCCCGGCTCAGGGGTGGGGAAATGGCCGGCCGTGCCGCCGTATCGCCTGGCATTGAGGCTGCGGCAATTTGCTGCCTGGCAGCTTGCCGGGAAGGGGGAAAACCTTGCTTACAAGGTGGTCAAACTCTCTTCCCGTGCGGGATTGATGCTGCTCATGCAAAAGTCTTCAAACTGAGCCCGTGGCATTGGCCTGGCGAACAGGTAGCCTTGCCCGTAGTCGCAACCGGCTTGTGCCAGCAGATTGCGCTGCTCGATGGTCTCCACGCCCTCGGCAACCACTTTCAACCCGAGCTTGTGCGCCATCACGATGATGGCTTCGGCAATCGCCCGATCACTCGGATCGGTGACGATATCGCGCACAAACGAGCGGTCGATCTTGAGATAATCGATGTCGAATTTTTTAAGGTAGGACATAGCCGAGTATCCGGTGCCGAAATCGTCCAGCGCAATCTGAATTCCTGCGTCCCGGAAGGCGATCAATTTCTCCATGACTTCAGGATGCTGATCGAGTAGCAAGCCTTCCGTGATCTCGATGGTGATGCAGTCGGAGCAGATATCGTGCTCCCGCAAGTAGTCGATCCAGGTCCTGTCCGTGTTCCCGGTAAAGAACTGGCGCGGCGACTTGTTCACGGTAATTTGATGCCGGCAGGCTGCCCCAGCCCCCTCGGCCACCCTGGTTTTGGCACAGACACCATTCTCCGAGAAGCTGCAACGGCTGCACCAGCGCTTGACCGTTTGCGCCGCTTCCCTGAAAACCCAATCGCCAATTTCGCTGATCAAGCCGGTTTCTTCGGCAATCGGAATGAACTCCACCGGACTGATCATCCCGCGCTCCGGGTGATGCCAACGCAACAAGGCCTCCGCCTTGACGATCATTCCTGTGGCCAAGTCCACGATCGGCTGGTAATGCACTTCGAATTGATCGGCGGCAAGCGCACCGCGCATGTCGTTGGCAAGCTGCATGCGGGTCCTTGCCGCCAGTTCCATGGAGGCCGTGAAGTAGCAATAGCGATTGCGTCCTTCGTTCTTGGCGGCATACTTGGTCTGGTCGGCATTCTTGAGCAGATTGGCGACGTCCTGCGCGTCCGCGGGATAACGCGCGATGCCAATGCTGGCCGAGATATAGACCTTCTCTCCGTCGAGACAAAACGGTTGTGCAATCGTGTGCAGGATCTCACCCGCCACCTGTGCCACCCTGGGCGAGGCCTCGCTCAGGGTGCTCAGGACGACGACGAATTCGTCCCCGCCAAGGTGTGCCACCGGGTCCACGTCTATCCCGGGACAGGAGGAAATCCGTCTGGCAGTTTCGACGATCAACCGATCGCCAGCGTCGTGACCCAGTGTGTCGTTCACTTGCTTGAAACGATCCAAATCGATATGCAGCACCGCCAGTGAAAAGCCCTCCCGAAGCGACTTCTCCTGCATTTGCCGCATCAGTTCGTTCAGCCGGTGACGATTCGGCAGCTTGGTCAGCAGATCATGGTTGGCCTGTTGCCAAATGACGGCTTCGGCCTGTTTTTGCTTCGTGATGTCAGCGGCAATGGCGATATACCGCAGAACCTTGCCTTCCTCATCGTGCAGCGCGGAAATCGTCAAGCGTTCGGGGTATATCTCTCCGCTCTTGCGCCGGTTCCAGATTTCCCCTTGCCATTGGCCCGTGTTCTGTAGCGATGCCCACAGTTTCTGGTAAAAGGCGCGATCCTGTCGTCCCGACTTCAACAGTCCTGGATTGGCCCCGATCAACTCGCCGGGGTCGTAGCCGGTCATTTTGCAAAAAGCCCGATTGACGCTGATGATCCGGTTATCAGGAGAGCAAATCATGATGGCCTCGCCGGTTCCCTCAAACACCGAGGCAGCCAACCGCATCTGCTCCGCATGTTCCTGCAGCGCCTGATTCTGTGTCTTGATGTGTTGCTGCAACTTGTTGAAGCTGGCCAGTAAACGCCTGATTTCCTTGCTGCCCTCGATCCGCAGGGGGCGCAGCGGCTCCCGTCCGCCCGCCATGGCATCGATGATCTGTGCCGAGATCTGCACCGAGTCAGCGAGGGGGCGGAGCTGGCAATAGAGGATCAACCACAGCAACAGGGCAATCACACCACAGGCCACGGCGGACTGCAGGTAAATATCTCCGCGCAGCGATTCAATTGCCTTGAAGGCGACGGCGGTCGGCAGGGTGGCCATGACAAGCCAACCGGTGCTGGCAACGCGCGTTGCTGAACTAAGTGATTCGCTCCCCTGATAACCGACTGCGACCCCCGAGCCCTCAAAACCCTGGCGGTAGCGGTCGTACATTTTGTCGACGCCCACGGCCGGATCGGGTTGCATGATGTGCTTCGGGTCGGTGGAGGTCACGAACAGGCCATCCTTGGGAGACAGGACGTGAAGGTCACCGTTCGCGACCGAGTTTTGGGGCATGTTTGCGCCGAACAAGCCGCCGCCGGCAATCTGACTGGCACCCACCAGTACGGCCGTGACTTCGTTGCGACTGTTTTTGATCGGCACCCCGATATTGACGACGCTCTGCTGCGTGAAGCGATCCAGCATGGGCTTGCCTACAACAGCTTGCCCCGTTCTGATGACCTCGCGAAAGAAATCGGCATCCGCAAAGTTGCCGCCCTGACGTCCCTGCGGCGTCGGCCAACCGGCCAGCTCAAGGCCTTTGCTGGAGATCACAAACAGGCCTAAGTTGAAGAGTCGGTTCAGGGCTGTCCGCGCCAGCAATGCCTGCATGTGCTCCGCGTTGTCCCTCCCCTCGGAATTCATCTGGGCGGCCGCATCGGCCAGTGCGTTGATATGCAACTTGATGGCGTCGTCAAGGTTGCCGGCAAAGTGCTGGGTGGTTTGGAGTTGCTGGGCCGCCAGCACCTCCTGAACGTTGTCACGAACTTTGCGGTCCAGGTCATGAACCAGCAACCAGGTTGCACCGGTGCACAGCAGCACGGCAACGATGGCAATCTGGGCCTTCAGGTCAAGCGCGTCCAAAATGGAACGAAACTTCATGGCCGTCGCAAGGGTCGGCTTGGCGTTCGGGCGCGGGTCCAAGTCTTTGGGCATCTCCGGCACCTTCATTCCAGTCCACCAATATACGGACGATAAGCTTGATCCTCACCAAGAATGTGCTCTCGCAACCAGTCGCGCAACACGCCCAGAATGCGCTCGCCCAATTGGCGTCGGCGGTAATAAATGAATTCCTCGCGCAATTCCTGAACCCGCTTGACAAAACCCTGGTGAGTTCGTCGATGACTCTCCAGCTCGGGGTAGCCAGCGTCCTCCATCAGTTGCTCTTCGAAGTTGAAATGGAAGGCGGTATAGCTTATGAGTTCGTCAATGATCATGGCAATGGCCGGGCGATCGCTCTGACTCTCGGCACTGGCCAGCTGGTTGATGGTGTCGATCAGGATCCGGTGCTGCTCATCGATGTGCAAATGGCCCACGCTCATGGCTTCCGACCACTGCACCAGCGACACCGTTTCACAGCGCTGGACAACTTCCAGAAAAACCTCAGCCACCAGCGGATCGAACTGGCTACCCGCTTGGCGGTGGACTTGCATCACCGCCCGCTCGGTGCTCCAGGGAGTTTTATAAGGGCGGCGCGAGGTCAGGGTATCGAACACGTCAGCAAGGGCGCAGATACGTCCCGAGATCGGAATATCTTCGCCGGCCAAACCCTGCGGATAGCCGGTGCCGTCGAACCATTCATGATGTGTGAGTGCGATTTCCGCCCCAACCTGCAGGTAACGGCTGTCGGGCACCATCAGACTGGCTTGACGCAGCATCTTGGCACCGGCCGCGGCATGCAGCTTCACGCTCGTCCGCTCTTCTTCCGTCAGCGGTCCGGCCTTGAACAGAATCCGGTCCGGCGTGGCGATCTTGCCGACGTCGTGAAGAATACTGGCGGTCGAGACCTGATCGATAAAGTCCTCGTCAACAATAGCCGGGAACAGACCGCGCCGATACAACTGCCAGGCGGTTTGTCCCACCAGTCTGGCCACGCGTAACACGTGAATGCCGGCATAGGTATCCCGATGTTCCGAGAAATTGGCCATCGCCACAACCGTTGCCTTGGCGTTACGCCGTATGTCTTCCAGCGCCCGGCTCTCGTGGGTGATGTCCAGACAAGTATGGACATAGCCGCCGGACGGCAGCGGAGCGGTGGCAATCCGCAACACCGTCCCATTGGGCCGCACCCGCTCGAAGCGCCGGGATTCCCGGCGTCGCATGCTGCGCAAACTCTCTGCAATGAAGCTTACGTCGTCGCCGCTATCGAAAAATTCGCCGCGTTTGAGCAGCAGCTTGAGAACGTCCCAATACGGTTGGCCTATCAGTTGGTGGTCATCTTCAAGCCGCAGCAACTTGCAGTAAGCCTGATTGTTTCCACGAACCGTCAGCTTGTCGTCCAGCCATAGATAACCCTGATCGATGGCTTGCAGGGCCTCGGCCAGTCCGTCCCGCGTAGCCGGGTATTGAGCGCTCTCAAGAGTGGCACTGTCATTCATTAAATCCCCCCTCTGTCTCGGCGACACCAGAAGTCAGGCCAGCACCCCCTCCAGGACGCTGGTGGCGAACCATTCAGCCGAACAATTGATATTACTGGCGGAGGGCGTGAATAGCTATTCCGGTATCTGCGTACTGCAACTAACGGTAAACCAGTAATGGCGGCCAGGCACCGCCGTCGCCGACGCGCTCAAACGTTGGAGACGAGACCGTTGCGGATGGCGTAACGTGTGAGCCCAACGACGCTGCTGACATTGAGCTTGCGCATGATGTTGCGCCGATGGACTTCGACGGTAGCCTGGGCAATGGCCAATTGTTCGGCAATTTGTACCGAAGTGAAGCCCACCGCAACCAGCTGCAGCACCTGCACTTCGCGCGCGCCGAGCTTGCTGCCCGGGGCCGGCTTTTCCCCGCCATGACCGCACATGACCTCCTTGACTGCGTCCGTGGCATCCGGGCACAAATAGGAATGGTTCTGGCTGACCGCTTCGATCGCACGCAGCAGTTCGACGCCGGCCGCCGCCTTGGTAACGTAGGCGGAAGCGCCGGCCTTCAACATGTCCGTTATGTAGCCACGGTCGGAGAAGGTCGACAGTGCGATCACCTTTACAGCGGGCAAGGCAGCAACGATCTGCCGTGTGATTTCAATGCCATTGAGACCGGGCATGTCGATGTCCATGCAAACGATATGCGGCGCTCTTTCGCGCGCCAGGGCCAGGACTTCGAGTCCGTCGCCGGTTTCCGCCACCACCGTGAAGTCCGGATTTCGATCCAGCAGGAAACGCAGGGCCTCACGAAACATCCGGTGATCGTCGGCTAGCAGGATGCGCACGTTCATGTCTGTCCTTCAACGGAATACATTTCCACCTTGATCCGCGTGCCCTGCCCCGGGCTCGACTCGAGGGTGAATTTGGCACCGGAGAATTCGGCCATTTCTCTCATGGTGAGGATTCCAAGACCGCTGGTATGGCTGGTTTTGCCCAGTAAATCCAGATCGAACCCGATGCCATCGTCGCTCACCAGCAAGGCCACGGGCGGGCGGTCCAGGTTCAACGCTACCACAATCGACTTGGCACGCGAATGCTTGGCACAGTTCGTCAAGGCTTCCTGAACGATGCGAAACAACGCCGATTCCAGCACCGGAGCCAGCCGCACGGCGGGGCTGGTACAGTCGATCCGAACCGTGATGCTGGTCCGCCGCTGAAACTGCTTGACATAGCTCTCCAATGCCGCCACCAGACCGGCATAGTCGAGCACCGGCGGGCGCAAATCGGAACAGATTTCGCGAATGCTGGCGGTCGTATCCTCGATCAGTGCACGAATATCGTCGATGCGCGCGGACAGCACCGGCGACTGCTGTTCCCGCATGATGGCGTTGACGACATCAAGGTTAACCCCGATGGCGGCCAGATTGGGGCTGGTGCGCTGGTGCAGTTCGCTGGACAGGCGCCGGCGCGTACTCTCCTGCACCACCACCAGATGCCGCGACAATTCATGCATTCTTTGCTCGCTCTGCCGGCGCTCGTCCATCATGTGGATCTTGGTCAACGCAATGCTCACCTGCTGGCTGACCGCCGCCAGAAAATCGAACTCCTCGTTGCTCCATTTCACCTTCGAGTGAATCTGATTCAACACCAACAGATGGCAGGCATCGTCACGGAAATCGAAGGGATACCAGAGCAGGCTTTTAATCTTCATTTGATGGTGCAGCAGCTGGTCGGAGCCGTCTTCCAGAAAATGCGGATTGATGTTGTCGGCCTGACTCACCAGCCAATGCTGCGTGCGCCGCATCTCGCCGGCCGCGCCGGCAAACATGTCGAGCGGGTAAGTCGTTTTGGCAGACATCAGGTCCGGGTACTGCGGATTGAGCCACTCGCACAAGCCGATCAGTTGCTGTTTTTCGAAAGAAATGTGGTAGATCAAGGCCCCATCCACCGCCAGCGTCTCGCCGACAACGCTGGCCGCCACTTCCAGGATCGAACTGGAAACACCGTGCGCGGCGATAGCCTCGGCGATCTGATTGAGCGCATGGGCGAATTTCATTTGCTTTTTCAAGGCATCTTCCACCAGCTTGCGCTCGGTGATGTCGCGTTTGACCGAAATGAAGTGCCCGATCGTGCCATCTTCGTCCCGCACCGGCGTGATGGTCTGACCCTCCAGGTACTGCGTATCATCCTTGCGCCGATTGATCAGTTCACCACGCCAGACATCCCCCGACAGAATGGTGTGCCAGAGCTCCTGGTAGTCGCCGGGCGTCTGCACGCCAGACTTGATCAATTCCCGCGGATTGTGACCGAGCGCTTCCTCAAGGGTGTAACCGCTCAGGGCGCAGAACGCCGGGTTGGCCCATTCGATCGTCCCCATTCGATCGGTGATGATGATGGCATTGGCCGCCGCCTCAAGCGCGGCACCACTCAAACGCAATTGCTTCACGTCGGCATCACGCTGGCGAGCGGCGCGCTCGGTGCGCACGAAATACAGGCCGGCCAAGGCCAGGGCCAGCAGCAGCATGCTGCCGACGACGGCCAGCGTGCGTGCCGCTTCGCGGCGCCAGCCGGCCAAGCCAACATCCTTGTCCAGATGAACCACGATCAGGAAGGGATAGGCACGGGAACTTCGATAGGCCGTCAGCACCGCGCGACCATCGTCCCAGGATTGTTCGAACTGACCGAACTCTTCTTGGGCCAGCTTGCTGACCAAGCCAGTGCCCCTGGCGCGGCCGCCTGGCCTCTGTTTCTCATCGGTGGAAAGCAGCAGAGTGCCGTCGTAGCGCAACAACTCCACAACGCCGGTAGCGGCGGCCACGCTGTGACTGTAATAGTTGAGGAAGTAATCGGAATTCACCGATGCCAGCAGGGGAACCCAATGGTCATGATCGAGCGAAATGTCGCGCCGCACCGGTATCAGTCCCGCTGCGTCGGGTGCCGCCGGTGGTACCAGGCTGGCCGCTCGCCCATCGTGAAAATCGTGCCCAACCCAGGGTCGTCCGACGCGCAGCACGCCCCTGGACTCGGGTGCCGGCGGCAAAAAGTCGCCCGCCGCCACGGACACGCCGACATTGCGCGGGTCGGAACTGGCGACGATGGTCTCTTGGGTATCCAGCACTGACAGCGATCGCAGGTAGGGCGCATGGCGCAGTGCCTCGGCCAGCGTGGCGGTCGGCTGACTCTCGTTGACGACATTGGCCAGGGTCAGATCGATGACATTGAAACTCTGGGTCAGATGATCCTCGAAAGCACGGGCATACAGGGTCGCCACCTGGAACTGGCGATTGATGGCTTCCGTGCGCAAGCGCCACAGGGTAAAGACAGTAGCCGCGCTGGCGCAGGCCGCGATGCTCAGCGTCACCAGGAGAAAAGTCGAGCGCCGGCTGAAGCCGCCATTGATTCGCATGCTTAGAACTTGTCCCGCGCCACAATCGGATCGAGTTTATGGCGCCGGGCGGCCTCCAGCAGACGCCCGTCGCGTTTGATCGCGGCCACAAAAGTTTCGACCCGTGCGTGCCAGCGCTCGTCGCCAGGTTGCATGGCGTACCCATAGGATGTCAGGTGATAGGTGCCGGGTGGGGTGATGAGCCGGGCCCAGTCGGTGCTCTCCAGCAAGCGCCGGCTGAAGGGATAGTCGGTCATGAAGACGTCGGCACGGCCGGATTCCACTTCCTGTTCCCGACCTTGGGAACTGGCAAGCACCAGCGTCTGGGCGTGTTTAAGCCTTGCCCGCATCACCGACTCATGGTAAGTGCCCTTCGCCACCGCCACCACCACGCCAGGCTGATCGATGTCGCCCCAATCCTTGATGCGGCGGTTGCTTTTCGTGGTGATGGCGTAGATGTCGCTGATCAGATGGGGCACCGTGAAACGCAACTTTTCCAGCCGCGCCGGCGTGACGCCGATGGCGAACATGGCGATGTCGCAGTGATCCTGCTCCACATCGCCGATCAGACTGGCGAAAGAGCTGTCCACGAAGCGGACCGACACGCCCAGCTCCTTGGCCAACTCCCGTGCCAGATCGATGTCCATGCCCGACAGTTGCCGGGTTCTGGGATCGCGATAGGAGATGCCGTAGTAATCTGGCCAGATGCAGACGCGCAATTCCCTAGCCCCCAGCACCCGGTCCAGACGGCTCGATTGGGCACCGCTTGGGCCACTCAGGAGCAGGCACAGCAGCATGACTGGAAGTAATCGCTTCATGTCATTCGGCCGACTTGAAAAAACCTTGTTTGATGGACCTCATTTGACTTGCTCACCCTCTTTCGAACTGGCTTCACAGGACAAAAACTTGCCGCGCGGCGCACTGAACCGGCTATCTGCCCATGGCACGCGATGGATTCGGCTCCTGCTGGGTACCCAGGCGTCAATCTCTGGTCGGGCGCAGAGCCACGACCGTTGTTCTGGCAAGCCGTCTTACGGGCGCCCCGGAGACCGTGGCAGCCACCATTGTGGTGATAACGGTGTTGGCAGCGGAACCGGTATTCCCGATCTTCTTTTTCGCTGTGTTCATGATGATCTTTCCTCTAGATGAACCGAATGTACAGTCTATGCGGTTAATTTGCAGGTCGTCAAACTCGCTGCACCGCCGGGTAGCGTACATTGTCGGCAAATCATGGCAAGCCAAGCCGTGCCAACCCGCTGAACCACAGTCGCAACCGAACCACCGCCTCGCACCGACCACGCCGATGGACCATTACGAAAATTTCCCGGTCGCCTCCTGGCTTTGCCCTCCCCGGTTGCGCCCGGCGATTCTGGCCATTTACGGCTTCGCCCGCGGCGCCGACGACATCGCCGATGAAGGCGACGCACCGGCGACCCAGCGTCTGGCCGATCTGGCCGACTTTCGCAACGACTTGCGCGCCGTTGCCGCCGGCTCGCCGCATGCTGGCCGATGGCCCCAGGTGTTTGACCCCTTGCGTCCGGTGCTGCGGGATTTTCACCTGCCCAGTGCCTTGCTGGAGCAGCTATTGGACGCTTTTGAACAGGATGTACGCCATACCGCCGACGCCAGGCGCTACCAGACCGACGCCCAGCTGCTTGACTATTGCACGCGCTCCGCCAACCCGGTGGGCCGGCTTTTGTTGCACCTCTACGGCATCGGGGATGCGCGCGCGCTGGCGCAAAGCGACCAGATATGCAGCGCACTGCAACTCATCAACTTCTGGCAGGACCTGAGTGTCGATGTAGCGCGGGGGCGTTGGTACCCCAGTCTGCAGGCGATGCGGCAACATGCCGTGCAAGACGCCGACCTGCGATCCCGCCATAAATCGGCCAGCGCCAGCAAGTTGGTCGAAGCCTACGCGCTCCAGGCCCGGACCCTGATGCAGCAAGGTGCCTCCCTGGCGCTGCGCATACCGGGCCGCGCCGGTTGGGAATTGCGCCTGGTGGTGCAAGGCGGCCTGCGCATACTTGACAAGATCGAGGCCATGAACCATGAGAGCTGGCGCCAGCGCCCCCGTCTCGGGCTGCCGGACCTGCCCTTGCTGCTGTGGCGGGCCTGGCGCATGCGGCCTGATTAAACTAGGGTGAACAGACCCCAAGCACCCCAGCACAAACCTTTTATGACACCGCAAGAATACGTCCAACAAAAAGCCGCTGCCTCGGGCAGCAGCTTTTACTACGCATTCCTGTTTCTACCGGCGCCGCGACGCGCCGCCATCACCGCTTTCTACGCTTTTTGCCGTGAAATCGATGACGTGGTGGACGATGCCGTGGACCCCGGCGTCGCTGCCACCAAGCTGGCCTGGTGGCAGGCGGAAGTGGCGCAATCCTTTACCGGCCGAGCCAGCCATCCGGTACTGCAGGCTCTGATGCCGCTGGCGGCCGACTTCCAGATCGAACAGCGCCACTTGCAGGCTGTGATCGAAGGCTGCCAGATGGACCTGAGCCAGACCCGCTACCTCGACTACCCGGGTCTGCTGCGTTACTGTCATCTGGTGGCCGGCGTGGTGGGCGAAGTGGCGGCCAACATCTTTGGCCAGACGCAGACACAAACCACCTTGTACGCCCACAAGTTGGGGCTGGCCCTGCAGCTCACCAACATCATCCGCGACGTCGGCGAAGACGCGCTGCGCGGGCGCATCTACCTGCCGCTCAACGAGTTGCAGCAATTTGACGTCAAGGCCCACGAAATCCTCCAACGCAACTACTCCGAGCGGTTTACCAATTTGATGCGGTTTCAGGCCCAGCGCGCCTACACCTTGTACGACGAGGCGCTGGTCCTGCTGCCGCAGGCTGACCGGCGCAGCCAGAAACCGGGGCTGATGATGGCCAGCATCTACCGTGCCTTGCTCAAGGAAATTGAACACGACAACTTCCAGGTACTGCACCAGCGCGTCAGCCTCACACCTTTACGCAAACTGTGGCTGGCCTGGAAGGTCCAGGCGCTGGGAAAGATATGACGCCCTTGCCTGCCCCGCCGCAGAACATTGCGGGGGCTGTCTGCCGATGAAAATTGCCATCGTTGGCGCCGGCTGGGCCGGCCTGGCGGCGGCTGTGGAGGCCACGCAGGCCGGCCACCAGGCGGTTGTTTTTGAAGCCTCCCACTTTACCGGCGGCAGAGCCCGGGCGGTTGATGGCCGCTTGCCCGATGGCACGCCGGTGACGCTGGACAACGGCCAGCACATCCTGATCGGTGCCTACCGCGAGACCTTGCGTCTGCTGCAACGGGTTGGCGTGGACCCGCAGACCGCCCTGCTGCGCCAGCCCATGACGCTGCGCTTTGCCGATGCCAGCGGCTTGCAGTTCCCCGACTGGCCGACGCCGCTGGACGCGTTGGCCGGCATAGTGACGGCACGCGGCTGGAACTGGGGCGACAAGTGGTCCCTGCTGAGCCTGGCGAGCCGTTGGCACTGGCAAGGCTTCACCTGCGAAGCGAGCACCTCGGTCGCACAATTGTGCCGACGGTTGAGCTCACGCGTGATGGCCGAGCTGATTGAGCCGCTGTGTATCTCAGCCCTCAATACCCGGCCCGAGCAGGCCAGCGCGCAGGTCTTTTTGCGGGTCCTGAAAGACGCTTTGTTTGGGGCAGCGGGCGGCTCCAACTTGCTGCTGCCACGGGTCGATCTGTCTGCCCTGTTTCCGCAGGCTGCGGCGCGCTGGCTGGCCGGCCATGGCGCTCGGTTGCAGCTGGGTGCGCGGGTCGAGTCGATCTTGCCGCAGGGTTCGCAGTGGCAAGTCCGGGACGACTGCTTCGATGCCGTGATTCTCGCCACGCCGGCCTCCGAAGCGATCCGATTGCTGGAAAAAAGTGCGCCGGCAACGCCCGAAGCAATCGCGACAAAGATCCGCCACTGGACCGAGCTCAGCCGCGCCCTGCGCTTTGAGGCCATCAGCACCGTCTATGCCTGGGCTCCGGACGCCGTCCTGGCGCAGCCGATGCTGACCCTGCGCAGCAACCTGAGCCCTGACGCAGCAGCGCCGGCACAGTTTGTGTTTGACCGGGGCCAGCTCGGCGGACCCGCGGGCCTGCTGGCTTTTGTCGTCAGTGCCAGCAGCGCGCAGCGCGAGGTCTTGCAGTGGCAGGTGCTGCAACAAGCCCAGGCGCAACTGGGCCTGTCGCTAAGGGCGGTGCAAACCATCGTCGAGAAGCGCGCCACCTTCGCCTGCACACCGGGGCTGCGGCGTCCGGCTGTTGGCATAGCGCCCGGCCTGCTGGCCTGCGGCGACTACGTCGAAGGCCCCTACCCGGCCACGCTGGAGGGCGCGCTGCGCAGCGCAACGGTAGCCGTCAAGGCAGCCAGGCTCGACGTTTATGATGCCGAACCGGGATGAACACAACAAGCAAGGAGCCAAGTCGATGAAACGTGCCCTCAAAATCATTGCCCTGCTGCTGGCCGCACTGATCGCGCTGGCGGCGGCCGGCACCGCCTGGTACCTGCACGGCAAGCAGCCCCAGCGCTCCGGCACGCTGACCCTGACGCAACTCCAGGCGCCAGTCAGTGTGCGCTATGACGAACGCGGGGTGCCGCACATCCGGGCCCAGAACGAAACCGACTTGTACCGTGCGCTGGGCTATCTGCATGCGCAGGACCGTTTGTTCCAGATGGAGATGGTGCGCCGCCTGGCGCAGGGTGAACTGGCTGAAGTGCTGGGCCCGAAACTGGTCGATGTGGACCGGCTGTTCCGGACGCTGGGGATTCGCGCCCATGCCCAGGCCAGCGCCGCCAAAATGGACATGCAGAGCCCCGCGGCCAAACTGCTGACGGCCTACCTGGACGGCATCAACCAGTTTCAGTCCAGCCATCCGGCACCGCTCGAATTCGACCTGCTGGGCATCCCCAAACGGCCCTTCACGGCGCAGGACACGATCGCCGTATCGGGCTACCTGGCCTACAGCTTTGCCGCCACTTTCCGCACCGAGCCGTCCCTGACCTATGTGCGCGACAAACTAGGCCCGGACTATTTAAGAATATTCGACCTCGACGGCCACCCCGAGGGCGTGCTGACGCCCGCGGCGACGAGCGCCCTGAATGGCGCTGACTGGCGAGCGCTCAACCAGATAGCGCGAATCAGCCAGCAGGCGCTGGGGGAGGCCGGCCTGGCGCAGTTCGAGGGCAGCAATGCCTGGGCTGTTTCGGGCAAGCGCAGTGCCAGCGGCAGACCGCTGCTGGCCGGCGATCCGCACATCAGCTACTCGGCGCCCTCGGTCTGGTACGAGGCGCACCTGTCGGCGCCCGGCTTCGAGTTGTATGGCCACCACCAGGCACTCAATCCCAGCGCGCTACTGGGCCACAACCCGCAATTCGGCTGGAGCCTGACCATGTTCCAGAACGATGACATGGACTTGATCGCCGAGAAAGCCAATCCGGACAATGCCAATCAGGTCTGGTACCACGGCCAGTGGGTCGATCTGCAAAGCCGCGTTGAAAGCATTCATGTCAAGGGCGCCGCACCGATCCAGCTGACGCTGCGGCGCTCGCCGCACGGCCCCATCATCACCGACGCCTTCACCAGCAGCCTGGGTAAAACGCCGGTGGCCATGTGGTGGGCTTTTCTGGAAACCGAGAATCCGATTCTGGACGCCTTTTATGAGCTCAATCGCGCCGACACGCTGGCCAGGGCGCGCGCCGCCGCCAGCAAAATTCATGCGCCCGGTCTGAACGTGGTGTGGGCCAGCGCCAGCGGCGACATCGGCTGGTGGGCCGCCGCCAAGCTGCCGATCCGAGCGGCCCGGGTCAATCCCAACTTCATCCTCGACGGCAGCAGCGCCGAAGCCGACAAGCTCGGCTACTACCCGTTCAGTGACAACCCGCAGGAAGAAAATCCCGCGCGCGGCTACATCGTGTCGGCCAATCACCAGCCCAAGCCTGCGAACGGTGTGCCGGTGCCCGGCTATTACAACCTGGCAGACCGCGCCCAGCGACTCGACCAGCGGCTGCGCGATGACTCGGTCAAATGGGATGTCAAAACCAGCCAGGCGCTGCAGCTTGACAGCCAGACCGGCTACAGCCAGCGCCTGCTCAAACCTTTGCTGCCGGTCTTGCGGAGCAGCGTCACCGATCCGGCGGAGCAGGCGCTGCTGGAGGGCTTGGCGACCTGGGATGGCAGGCACAATGTCGACAGCATCGCCGCCACTGTTTTCAACCAGTTTCTGTTTGAACTGGCGCGCGGCGCCCTGGCCGATGAAATGGGCGAGGTGCAGTTCAAGAACCTGCTGGGCACACGTGCCCTGGACTTTGCCCTGCCCCGATTGGCGGCGGACGCCAACTCACCGTGGTGGGACAACCGCGCTACGCCGACCGTCGAGAGCCGTGCCGACACCCTCAAAGTGGTGTGGCGCGCCACCATCGACCACCTGCAAGCCACGCTGGGCAAAGACAGCAACGGTTGGACCTGGGGCAAAGCCCACACGCTGACCCACGGCCACCCGCTGGCGGCGCAAAAGCCGCTCGACAAACTCTTCAACATCGGCCCTTTTGCGGCGCCCGGCGGACGTGAAACACCCAACAACCTGGGCGGCTCGATCGGCCCGGCACCGTGGGCCGTCAGCTATGGCCCATCGACCCGCCGGGTGATCGACTTTGCCGACCCCAACCATGCCGTGGGCATCAACCCGGTGGGTCAAAGCGGCGTGCTGTTCGACGCCCACTACAAGGACCAGGCGCAAACCTTCATCGCCGGCGGCTATGTGCCGCAACACTTGAGTGAAGCCGATGTGGCGGCCAATACCCGCAGCACCTTGACACTTGCGCCGGTACGCTGAGACTCTTGTTTCTGTATTCTTTTCATTTTTTTTATTCCCCACTCTCTCACCCCCGCCTCTCTCCCGCCCCGCCGGGCGGAAGAGAGGAGCCAACAGCCGTATTTGGCCGCGTCTGCAAACGAAAGAAGTACACACGCCGCCGCGCGCTGGGGAAGATGATGAACACTACTTGTGTGTTAATTCCCCCAAGCCGTTTTGCGATCAACCAGAGCAGGCCACCGGCAAGGCAGAGCAAAAGTTATCGCCACAAATCCCAGCGGTCAAAACCTGACAGAGGCACTTCATATCTTTCACACTCGGCCACATGAGGCTCCCCTCTTCCGCCCGGCGGGGCGGGAGAGGGGCGGGGGGGAGTGAGTGGGGAAAAGATCGGAAGAATACAAAAACAGAAAATGGCAGGGAACAAGGCAAAGAACCCCGCGGATACGTGAGAATAGCGCCATGACTTCATTCCTGCCGGAACCCTCTTTTACCCATGGTCAGGTGCCGCGCACTGCCGTGCTGTTCTGCAATCTGGGCACGCCCGACACTCCCGGCACGGCCGATGTTCGGCGCTTTCTGGGCCAGTTTTTGAGTGACCGGCGGGTGGTCGAGATCCCGCGGCTGCTCTGGTGGCTGATTTTGCACGGCATCATCCTGCGCTTTCGGCCGGCCAGGTCGGCCGCCAAGTACGCCAGCATCTGGACGCCCGAGGGTTCACCACTCAAGGTCTGGACCGAAAAGCAGGCCAGGCTGCTGCAGGACGGCCTGGCCCGGCGCGGGCACGACGTGCCGGTGCGCTACGCCATGCGCTATGGCAGCACTGCCATCGCCCAGCAACTCGACGCGCTCAAAGCCGAAGGCTGCACCCGCATCCTGATCTTGCCGGCCTACCCGCAATACTCGGCCACCACCACGGCCAGCCTGTTTGACGCGGTCTACCTGTGGACCGCCAAGGTGCGCAATCTGCCGGAACTGCGTTTTGTCAACCGCTATCACGACGACCCCGGTTACATCAAAGCACTGAGCTCCAATATCCAGCGTCACTGGGCCGCCAATGGCCGAGCCGATCAACTGCTGCTGAGCTTTCACGGCGTGCCCCAGCGCACGCTGCAGCTGGGCGACCCCTATCATTGCGAATGCTTCAAAACGGCCCGCCTGCTGGCCGAGCATTTGGGCCTGACCGAAGCGCAGTACAAAGTCACTTTTCAATCGCGCCTGGGCCGTGCCCAATGGCTGCAGCCCTACACCGAACCGAGCCTGATTGCCCTGGCCCAAGCCGGCGTCAAGCGGGTCGACGTGGTGTGCCCCGGCTTTACCAGCGACTGTCTGGAGACACTGGAAGAAATCGCGATCGAAGGTCGCGCCGCCTTTCTGCAAGCGGGTGGCCAGCAGTTCCGCTACATTGCCTGCCTGAACGACGACCCGGTCTGGATCAACGCCCTGTGTGAACTGACCGAGCAGCATCTGGCCGGTTGGCCAACCCGGGCCACGCCCACGTCCCAGACCTTGGCCAGGTCACGGGCCGCCGCGCTGGCGCTGGGCGCCAAGCAGTAAGCCGTGAGCCAGCTGGAAGCTGCTTCCATCAAGCCGGCGTCCCATCCGCGCCAGGCGACCGACCGTTGCGATCCATGCGACATGGGAGTCTAATCAAGCCGTCACCTTGCCCGTCATGGGTGTGAACCGACCCTGGCCCGACCACTTGCCGCAACGAATCCATGTTTCATTTGTGAACCAGCTCAAGATTCTCGTCACAGCTGCCGCTTGGTCGTCGGCTCGCCGGCTGCTGCGCGCCGCGCTGTGGGCTGTGCTGGGGCTGTGCTGCACTGTTGGCGCAGCGCCGGCCCCAACGCTGCCAACCGAAACGCCGCCAAAGTCCATCATCGTGGTGCTGGACGACAACTACCCGCCCTTCATCTTTCGCGACAGCGCCGGTCAAATACAGGGCATTCTGAAAGACAGTTGGGCCCTGTGGGAGGCGCGCACCGGCGTTGCGGTCAAGCTGATGCCGATGGAATGGGCCAAGGCGCTGCAAATGATGCAAGCCGGTCAGGCCGATGTCATCGATACCATCTTCCTGACCGAAGCTCGCCAACGAATCTATTCCTTCAGCGCGCCGTATGCCAAGCTCGATGTCCCGATCTTCTTCCACCAAAGCATCGGCGGCATCATCGACGCAGATTCCTTGAAGGGCTTCACGGTTGGCGTCAAGGCCGGCGATGCCTGCATCGACGTGCTGCGCGCGCACGGCGTCGACAGCACCAAGCCGTACCCCAGTTATTCGGCAGTGGTGGCAGCAGCGGCGGCGGCCGAGGTACGCGTTTTTTGCGTCGATCACCCACCGGCCGCTTACCTGCTCAACCAACTGGGCATCGAGAAGGAATTTCGCCATTCGGTGCCCTTGTACACGGGTGAGTTTCACCGCGCGGTGCAAATAGGCAACAGCGCCCTGCTCAAGTTGGTGGAAGACGGTTTCGGCCGCATCAGTGCGGCCGAACGCCAGCAGATTGAAACCAAATGGTATGGCTCCGAAATTCAAGGCCCCGGCATTCCGCCCTACGCGCGCTACGCCGCCTATGCCTTGCTTGGCATCGCCATTGTGACCCTGGCGCTGGCGCTCTGGAACTTGACGTTGCGCCGGCGTGTGCGTTCCAGGACCGCCGAGCTGTCAAGCTCGTTGACGGCGCTGGGCCTGGAAAAGCAGGTCACGGAGCAGACGCTGGCGCAGATGAACGCCACCCTGGAGGCGATTCCCGATCTTTGGTTTGAAATTGACCTTGAAGGCCGCTATCACAACATCCACGCCGCGCGCACCGACTTGCAAATCGCGCCGGCACCGGACTTTCTTGGCAAGCTGATATCGGAAGTCATGCCGCCCGACGCAGCGGCGGTCTGCCTGGCCGCTTTGCAGGAGGCGAACGCCAGCGGCCATTCGAATGGCAAACAATTCGCCCTGAATCGCCCGCAAGGGCCAGTGTGGCTTGAGCTTTCGATGGCACGCAAAGCCAGCCTGCCGGCCGAGACGCCCCGCTTCGTGGCCATTGCACGCGACATCACCGCCAACAAGCTGGCCCAGGAGCAATTGCGCCTGAGCGAGGAAAAGCTGGCCACCACGCTGTATTCGATTGGCGACGCGGTGATTGCCACCGATCCGGTGGGCCGCGTGACCCGCATGAATCCAACCGCCGAACGGCTGTCCGGCTGGACGCTGGCCGAGGCCCGCGGGCGCGCCCTGACGGAGGTCTTTCGCATCGTCAACGCCGATACGCGCGCGACGGTAGCCGATCCGGTGCAGTTGGTGATGGCGCATGGCCATGTGGTGGGCCTGGCCAACCACACCGTGTTGCTGGCCCGCGACGGCGCGGAGTACCAGATTTCCGACAGCGCCGCGCCGATCCGCGATGCCGCCGGTGAAATCGTCGGCGTGGTGCTGGTGTTCAGCGATGTCAGCGAGCAATACCGGGCCGAAGTGGCGCTGCGCGAGAGCGAACAGCGCTACCGCACCGCCTTCATGACCAGTCCCGACGCCGTCAATATCACGCGCCTGGTGGATGGACGCTATCTCGATGTCAATGACGGCTTCCTGCGCATGGTGGGCCGCACGCGCGACGAAGTCATTGGCCGGACGGCGCAGGAACTCAACGTCTGGCAAGACCCCGGCGACCGGCGGCGGCTGGTGCAAGCCATGCAACGCGAGGGTCATTGTGAAAACCTGGACGCCAACTTCGTCGCCAAGGATGGCCGGGTGTTCGCCGGCTTGATGTCCGCGCATGTGATCAGCCTGCAAGGTGAGCAGTGCATTCTGTCGGTGACGCGCGACATCACCGCGCGCAAGCAAGCGGAAGACGCGCTGCGCGTTGCCGCCGCCGCATTCGAAGCGCAGGAGGGTATTTTTGTCACCGACCCGGCGCGGGTGATCCTGCGCGTCAACCAGGCCTTCACCGAAATTACCGGCTACAGCGCTGAAGAGGCGGTCGGCAAGACGCGACGCCAGCTCAATGCCGAGCGCCACGATGGCGCGGCCAACGCGGCCATTATGGATGGCGTCATGCTGAAGGGGAAATGGCAGGGAGAGGTTTCCAACCGACGGAAAAACGGCGAGCCCTATACCGAATGGTTGACCATCAGCGCCGTGATGGGCAGCGACGGCAAACTCTCCCACTACGTCGGCACACTGATTGACATCAGCGCCCGCAAGGCCGCCGAGGAAAGCCTGCAACTCGCCGCCAGCGTCTTCACCCACGCGCGCGAGGGCATCATGATCACGCAAGCCGACGGCACCATCATCAACGTCAATCAGGCCTTTAGCCAGATCACCGGCTACAGCCGCGAGGAAGTGTTGGGCCAGAACCCGCGCATCCTCAAGTCGGGACGGCAGAGCCGGGAGTTCTACCAGGCGATGTGGCGCGAACTGGTCAGCAAGGGGCAATGGGACGGTGAAGTCTGGAATCGGCGCAAGAATGGCGAGATCTACCCGCAGATGCAAACCGTCAGCACGGTGCGCAACGAGCAGGGCAAGGCGTACAACTATGTGGCGCTGTTTTCCGACATCACGGCGCAGAAGGCGCACCAGCAACAGCTAGAACACCTGGCTCATTTTGACGTGCTGACCAGCTTGCCGAACCGGGTGCTGCTGACCGACCGACTGCACCAGGCGATGGCGCAGGCGCAGCGGCGCAACCAGACCCTGGCCGTGGTCTATCTCGATCTGGACGGCTTCAAGGCCGTCAATGACCACCATGGACATGAGGTCGGCGACCAGTTGCTGATGACCGTGGCCAGCCGCATGAAGCAGACCCTGCGCGAGGGCGACACGCTGGCCCGTCTGGGTGGCGACGAGTTTGTCGCCGTGTTGATCGATCTGAGCGATGTCGCCGCCAGCGTGCCCATGCTGACCCGTCTGCTGGGCGCGGCCGCCCAGGCCGTGCCAATGGGCGAGATCAACCTTCAGGTCTCGACCAGTGTCGGCGTCACCTTCTACCCACAGTGCCAAGACATCGATGCCGACCAGCTTCTGCGCCAGGCCGACCAGGCCATGTACCAGGCCAAGCTGGCGGGGAAAAACCGCTACCACTTCTTCGACGCCGAACAGGACAGCAGCATACGCGGTCGTCATGAAAGCGTGGTGCGCATCCGGCAAGCCCTGACGGACCACGAATTCGTGCTCTATTACCAGCCCAAAGTCAATATGCGCAGCGGCCTCGTCACCGGCGCCGAGGCGCTGATCCGCTGGCGGCACCCGGAGCAGGGACTGCTGTTGCCGGCGCTGTTCCTGCCCGTGATCGAAGACCATCCGCTGGCCGTCGAGATCGGCAAATGGGTCATCGACAGTGCTCTGGCCCAGATGGAACTGTGGCGCGAAGCCGGCCTGAACATCCCGGTCAGTGTCAATGTCGGCGCCAACCAGCTGCAGCAAACCAACTTCGTGCCGCGTCTGCGCGAACTGCTGCAGGCGCATCCCGGCATCAAGGCCGGCGAACTCGAACTCGAGGTGCTGGAGACCAGCGCGCTGGAAGACATCGGGCGCATCGGCCAGGTGATTGAGGCTTGCGGCCGCCTGGGTGTCGGCTTTGCCCTGGACGATTTTGGCACCGGCTACTCCTCGTTGACCTACCTCAAACACCTGCGCGTCACCCTGCTCAAGATCGATCGCAGCTTTGTCAGCAACATGCTGGACGACCCCGACGACCTGGCCATTCTGGAGGGCGTGATCGGGCTGGCCAACGCCTTTCGCTGCCAGGTTGTCGCCGAGGGCGTGGAGAGCGTGGCCCACGGCGCGCTGTTGCTGCGACTCGGTTGCGAATTGGCACAAGGCTACGGCATTGCGCGCCCGATGCCGGCGGCCGATCTGCCGGCCTGGGTAGCCAGTTGGCGGCCTGACCCGAGCTGGGCCGATCTGACCCGAGTGCGACGCGACGATCTGCCGCTGCTGCGTGCCGGCGTCGAGTACCGCGCCTGGATCGCTGGGCTTGCATCCTTCCTCAAGGGTGAGCGCCAGATACCGCCGGTACTCGATCCGCAGCACGACCTCTTTAACCTGTGGCCACGCGGTCGGGCGCCAGCGCAACAAGACGCAAAACCAGCCTGGCGGGACATCGAAGCCCTGCAACAGCGGGTGCGGACGCTGGCCACCGAGCTGCTCGAACTCAAGGCCAGTGGCCGCCAGGCCCAGGCGCTGGCGCAACTCGACAAGCTGCACCAACTGCACCAGCTGATGCTCGACCAACTGACGTCCCTGGAGCAGGAGAGTCAGGTTGCCGATCTGCGCTAGCCTGGTCAATCGGCATGATTGGCACAGTCGGCAGCAGGCCCCGGTTGAATGGCGATTCAGCTGGCAAGGGTTACCCTGCGGGCCAACTGCCACCCCCTCTTTTCTGCCGTCCGAGTAGGCCCCAAAGGCCCGCGTTGGACTTAGAATGTATCCATAAGTAATAGTACTTGGGAGCCGCGCAAATGGATTTCCGGGAGGGGATGCTGGCAGCCTGTCGGGCTTGGAACGCGGGTGCGACGGGGCTGAATTCGGATGCAGCGCTAGGCGAAAAAGCCATGGCAAGGGAGTCTGTCTTGCCTGGCTGCGCAACACTGCGGAACGCCCAAAAATCGGCCTACCCACCGGCTCGGGATGCCAGCGAGCGATCTTCCCACCTCAGCCTCAAGCAACGCCATGCCTAATACTTTTGCGACCACGCTGCTGGTTATTGCCGATGATCCCGACGAGCTGCCGGCCACCGCCCGCATCCTGGTCGAGGCCGGCTACCAGGTGATCACAGGGGGCAACGCGGCCGAGGCTCTTGAACTCGCCCGGCGGCACCGGCCCGCGCTGTTGCTGCTCGACGCCGTGCTGCCCGACGGCAATGGCGTCGACATCGCGCGTCAGTTGAAGAGTGAAGCGGCGCTGGCCGGCGTTTTTGTAGTTTTGGTGTCGGTGCTCAAGACTTCCGGAGAGCACCAGGCAACCGGTTGGGCACACGGTCTGGCCGACGGCTATCTCTCGTGGCCTTTGGGCAAACCCGAGTTCTTGGCGCATATCCACGCCATGCTGCGGCTGCGCGCGGCGCAGGAGTCGCTGCGGGTGGAGCGGGAACGGCTCGATCTGGCGGTCAGCACGACCGGCCTGGGCCTGTACAACTGGAACCCGCAGACCGATGCGGTGCAGTGCAGCGCCCTGTGGGCGGCGATCTTCGACTATCGGATGGATGACCGGCCGACCCGCTTCTCGACCTGGCTTGAGCGCATGTGGCCGGACGACCGGGCCATCAAGCGCCAGGCCATCGAGAACGCGTTTCGCGACGGTACGCCCTGCACCTGCGAGTACCGCATGCGCCATCGCGACGGTTCGTGGCGCTGGGTGCTGGACCAGGGCCGAATCCTGTCCCGCGACGCGCAGGGTGAGGTGGTCAGCTTCGCCGGCGCGGTTCTGGACATCACCGAACGCAAACAATTGCAGGACCAGGTGCGGCAACTGCCATTCCACGACGCGCTCACCCAGTTGCCCAACCGCCGCCTGCTGATCGACCGTCTGAACCAGGCCATGAATGCCAGCCAGCGCAGCAACCGCTATGGTGCGCTGATGTTGCTCGACCTGGATCACTTCAAACTGCTCAACGACACCCAGGGGCACTCGGCCGGCGACTTGATGCTGCAGGAAGTGGCCAATCGAATGAGAAAATGCGTGCGCGAGATCGACACCGTGGCGCGTTTCGGCGGCGATCGGTTTGTCGTGATACTGAGCGAATTCGTGAACCAGTCAGAATCGGTGATGCATGCGGCCGCCATCGCCGAAAGAATCCGCGGCAGATTGTCGGAGCCTTATTCGCTGGGCCTGCAGCGCGAGGGCGAGGTGAATACCGCGGTTGCGCACCAGGGCTCGGTCAGCATCGGCGTGATCCTGTTTCTCGGCCACGAAAGCAGCCAGGATGACCTCCTCAAGCGAGCCGACCGCGCGCTGCAGCAGGCCAAGGAAGCGGGGCGCAATGGGGTTCGGTTTTTTGTTTTGCAGCCTTGAAGCGGAATAAAAAGTTCAGTCCGCGGCAGCAATGAAAGCGCTCACGCGCTCCAGCTGATCGGCCACGTTGAGAGCCGGTGCGTGGCCGCAACCGGCAATTTCAACCACCTCCAGCAGACCCGCCAAACCGGGGCCGCGACGCATCATCTGGTGCGTGGTTTCAGGCAACACCAGGTCCGACCGGGCACCGCGCAAGCACAGCACCGGAATGGCGATCGCATCGTAGTATTGCCAAATCGAATAATCGTCAGGATGACTGATGAACTGCTGCACCATCGCCGGGTCATAGTGTGGCGTGACCCGGCCGTCGGGCAAGCGCCGGATCGAGGTTTCAGTCAGACGACGCCACTGGGCCTGGCTCAACCAGCCATAGGGCTGGTAGACCTGGCGGAAGAAGGCTTCCAGCTCCAGCACCGTGGCAAACGCAGGCGGGCTACCGGCGTAGGCGCGAATGCGGGCTATGGCCGCCTCCGCCAGCTGCGGCGCGTTGTCGTTCAGGGTCAGGCTCTGAATGCGCTGCTTGCTGCCGCCGTCCAGCAGGCCCGACGCGCATACCGTGCCGATGGCGCCACCCATCGAGGTTCCGACCCAATGGGTTTTTTCAATCCCCAGCCGATCCAGCAACTCCAGCGCCAGACGAACGTAGAACGACAGGCAGTACTCCTGCGCCGGCAGCGGGCTCCATTGACTCAGGCCCCGCCCGATCGTGTCGGGACAGATCACCCGGTAGCCGCGCGCGCTCAAGTGGGCGGCCAGCTCGTCCATGTCGCGCCCGGTGCGCGCCAGACCGTGCCAGGCCAGCACGGTTTTCCGATGCTGTGCGCCCCACTCGATGTAATGAATCTCGCGTCCGGCACAAGTCACATAGTTGGAAGAAAAGGATGAATTCAGGCTCATGATCTACCTCCGGCGACACCGGCACGCAAGCGCCCGACGACGCCAGTGGGAAAGTAATACACCGACAGCACAAACAGCACGCCCAGCCAAAGCAGCCAACGGTCCGGCGACAGCACGGCGGCGAGCCACGGCAAGGGGGCCGCCAACTCGCTGCCCAGACGCAGCAAATCCTGCAGATAGCTTTGCGCCACCAGGAACAAGGCCGCGCCGATGGCGGCGCCGTAAATGGTGCCCATGCCGCCGATCACCACGATCAGCAACACGTCCATCATGACCTCGAACGAGAGCGAGGTATCGGGTCCGTTGTAGCGCAGCCAGAGCGCCAGCATGGCACCGGCGAGGCAGGCAAAGAGGGCCGACAAAATGCTCGACGTGGTGCGGTAAACAACCACCCGGTAGCCAATCGCCTCGGCCCGAAACTCGTTCTCGCGGATCGCCTGCAGCACGCGACCAAACGGTGAGTTGACGATGCGCAGCATGGCCAGCAGCAGCAGCAGCGCCGTCGCAAACAAAAGGTAGTAGCAAAGCAGCCGGCCATCGAGCATGACGCCCAGGAAAGGCTGCTGCGTCAACTCAAAGCCGGGTGACAGAACTTCCGGCACCTTGAACGACAGTCCATCCTCGCCACCCGTGATGTCGGAGAGTTGTGACGCCAGGGTCAGAAAAGCCGAGGCCACGGCCAGTGTGATCATGGCAAAAAAGATGGCGCGCACGCGCAGCGAGAATAAGCCGACCAGCAGCGCCAGCCCAAACGAGAGCGCCAGTGCGCACAGCAAGCCCAGCGCCAACGCGGACCAGGTCGGCCCCAGTCGGGTGCTGGCAACCGCGATGCCGTAAGCACCAATGCCAAAGAACATGGTGTGCGCAAAACTGACAATGCCGGTGTAGCCCAGCAGCAAATCAAAACTGGCCACCAGCACGATGAACACCAGCACCTTGGCCGCCACATTGAGCGCCTTGACGCCGGTAAAGATGAACGGTGTCCCGGCCAATGCCACCAGCAGCACGATCAGCAGCAGCGCCAGCAGGCGGCTGCGCGGGAAGTCGTTGGAGAGGATTCTTTTCAGCATGCTTCAGCCCTCACAAACGTGAACAAACCGTGGCCGGCGAGCGGCGCGGTGGCAACATCGGTTGGCGCAGCTTGACGCATGGCTGGTCAGCGCTTGGCCACCGGGTAAACGCCTTGCGGCCGCCACAGCAGAATTGCCACCATCAGGGCAATATTGGAAAACAGGGCCGCCTTGGGCAGCAGGAAGCCGGTGTAGTTGGCCATCAAACCGACCAGCAGGGCACCCATCAAGGCGCCGCCGGTGGAACCCAGGCCGCCGATGATGATGACGATGAAGATCAACACATTGACCTGCGCGCCCATTTGCGGCGTGACGTTTTGCTGGTACAGCCCCCACATCACGCCACCCAGGCCAGCCAGGGCGCTGCCGACCACAAACACGCCGACAAACAGACGCTTGATGCGGTAACCAAGCGCCTCCACCATTTCCCGGTCCTGCACCCCGGCGCGAATCAGCAAGCCAATCTTGGTGCGACTCAGGGTCCAGGCCAGCAGCGCAAAAACCGCGCCCCCCACCAGCACCGCCAGCAAGCGGTATTTCTCGATCGCCGAGTCACCCAGCAGCACGGCGCCGCGCAAGCCCTCGGGCAGCGGCAGCGCAATCTGCTGCGGCCCCCAGATCACCTTGATCAGTTCTTCGCCGATGATCATGCCGCCCATGGTGATCAGGATCTGCTTCAGGTGTTGGCCGTACACCGGGCGCACGATGAAGCGCTCGAACGCCAGTCCAACCGCGCCCGACACCGCCATCGCCAGCAGCATGGCAAGAAACACCGCCAGCAGGTTGCGCCACAGCTCGGCCGAGCCGGTCCAGTCGCCCATCAACGCCAGCACGCTGGTGGCGACAAAAGCGCCCAGCGCGATAAACACGCCATGGCCAAAATTGAGCACATCCATCAACCCGAAAATCAGCGTCAGCCCGGAGGCGATGATGAAGATGATCATGCCCATCGCCAAGCCGGCCACGGTCAGGGTCAGCCAGGTCGAGCTTGAGCCGATGAAGGGCAACACCCCCAACGCCAGCAGCGGCACCAACACCAACGGTTTCCAATCGAAGTCGATTTTGTTCATATCGCCAGCCCCAGCAGCGACTGCTGTAGTTGTTCGTCCTCGGCCAGCGCTTGCATGGCACCGGCGTGTACCACGCGGCCGTTGTCCATGACCGCCACCTGGTCCCCCAGCCGTTTGGCGAAGTTGATGTTCTGTTCCACCAGCAGGATCGTGGTGCCGGTCGCCTTGAGTTCTTCAAAGGCATCAATCATGTTGTTGATGATGGCCGGCGCCAGGCCTTTGCTGGGCTCGTCGACGATCAGCAATTGGCGCGGCTCGACGATGGCGCGCGCCACCGCCAACATCTGCTTTTGTCCGCCCGAGAGCTTGCCGGCCGGATGATTCCAGAATTTCTCGACGGCCGGGAAAAGGGAAAAAATCCACTTCAGGCGGACCTCGTCCATCTGGCTGGCGCGCTTGGCCGCGCGCGCCGCCAGCAGCATGTTTTCCTTGACGCTGAGATCGGCAAAGATGCCCATGTTCTCCGGCACGTAGGCGATACCCTGGGTGGCAATCTCGGGGGTGGCAAGCCGGGTGATGTCGGCTTGATCGAAAGTCACGCGGCCCTGGCTGGCGTGCCACAAACCCATGATGGTGCGCAGCGTGGTGGTCTTGCCGGCGCCGTTGCGCCCCAGCAGCATGGTCAGTTGCCCGCGCGGCACCAGCAGGTCAACACCGTGCAGGATGTGGTAGACGCCGATATGGGTGTGGACGCCTTCCAGCGTGAGCAGGTTTTTCTTCATGGCGCCGCCCTCCTTCCCCCTTCAGGCGCAACACCGGGTTCAGGCGGCGTCTCATCCTGCGCACCGGCGTTTTGCGGGCTTACCCCCAAATACGCCTCTTGCACGATGGGCGAGGCAATCACCACGGCGGGTTCGCCATCGGCCACCAAACTGCCGTTGTGCAACACGATGATGCGGTCGGCCAGTTCGCGCACCACATCCATCTTGTGCTCCACCAGGAGAATGGTTTTGCGCTTGTCCTCCTTCAGCTTTCGAATCAGATTGAGAATCACCGGTGCTTCGTCATGGCTCATGCCGGCGGTCGGTTCGTCGAACATGAAAACGTCGGGCTCCAGTGCCATCAGCAGCGCCACCTCCAGCTTGCGCTGGTCACCGTGCGGCAGGCTGGCCACCGGCGTAGCACGCTTGTCGCTCATGGCCACTGCGTCCAGCACCTCCTCGGCCAACTGCGTCAGGGCTTTGTGGTCGCTCCAGATGCTCCACAGGTTGAGGCCGCGCAGATGGGCACCGGAGCGCGCCGCCTGCACCGCCAGCCGCACGTTCTCCAGCACCGACAGATTGGGGAACAGGTTGGTCAACTGAAAAGCCCGCCCCAGACCGGCGCGGGTACGCGCCGACGGACTCAGGCCGGCCAGGCTGTTGCCGTTCAGGAAAACGTCGCCCGAGCTGGCCTTGAGCTGGCCCGAAATCAGGTTGAAATAAGTGGTTTTGCCAGCCCCGTTGGGGCCTACGATGGCCGTCAGGGTGCCGGGCCGGAAGGTACAGCTGACAGCATTCACCGCCACATGACCGCCGAAGCGCACCGTCAGTTGTTTGGTTTCAAGCATGTGCGAAGGAGCCCAAAAAAGTGAGCGCTTCTTTGTGGGGCTGTCATTGCGGGCCTGACCCGCAATCCAAGGATCCCGGATCAAGCCTGCCCTGGACCTCGATCCGGGCAGGGACGACAACTTCAACTAGCGTTTATTCCTTATCGGAATTTGCATTTCCTCCGCCTTGATCTCGTGCACCAGTTCCGGCACACCCCAGGCAAACGCCGGGTCGACCTTGATCTTGAAATGGTACATGCTCTGCATCGCCTGGTGATCTTCCTTGCGGAACGTCATCTTGCCCTTGGGCGTGTCGAAGCTCATGCCTTCCATGGTCTTGATCAAGGTGTTGGCGCTGGCGTCGCCCTTGCTGTTCTTGAGTGCCGTCACCACCGCCATCGCGGCCGAGAAGCCGCCGGCGGTGAAGAAGTCCGGCGGCGCCTTGAACTGGCTGTAATGACGCGCCACCATGGCCTCATTGACCGCGTTCTTCGGGATGCCAAAATAGTAATAGGCGGCGCCTTCCATGCCCGGGAACTGCTTGTAGGCGACCATCGCCGGCAGGATGTTGCCGCCGGTGGCAATTTCAATGCCGTAGCGCTTGATGTCCATGTCGGCGATCTTGAAGGGATTGCCGGCACCGGCCCAAATAATGAAGATCACCTTGCGCCCGGGTTGGTCCTTGAGCTTGTCGATCAGACGCTGGGCACCCGCAGTGAAGTCAGTGGTGCTGGTGGGCAGGTACTCCTCATGCACCAGCTTGGCCTTCTTGATGGCATCCTTGAAGGCCTTGACGCCGTCCCGGCCAAAAGCGTAATCCTGCGCCAGGGTGGCGATGACGGTTCCGGGCTTGTCCAGTGCGACGGCGTTGGAGATGGCATCCTGCGAGCTGTTGCGGCCGGTGCGGAAAATGTACTTGTTCCACTTGTCTCCGGTGATCGAGTCGGCCACAGCCGGCTCCACCAACAGGATCTTTTTGTATTCCTCGGCAATCGGCAACATCGCCAGCGCCACACCGGAAGAGGTCGGCCCCACGGCCAGATCGGCCTTGTCGTCGGAATAGGCGGCGGCCAGCAACGACTTGCCCAAGTCCGGCTTGCCCTGATCGTCTTTTTCAATCACCACCAGTTTCTTGTCGCCTATCATCATGGTGCCGCCGGTGGCGTAGTCCAGGCCCATCATGAAGCCGATGGCGGTTTGCTTGCCATAGGCTTCCAGCGGACCGGTCTTGCTGTAGATGTGGGCAATCTTGATTTGCTTGTTCTGGCTCAAGGCCAGGGGCGAAGCGAAGGCACAAGCCATGGCGACAGCGCCCAGCGCGGCGCGCGCGATCCAAGTACGACGATGCATAGTTGTCTCCTGTTGTGATAGTCAATCTGAGAGTCCATGATGCACCAAACGTGCCAAATTGCAAGCCCTTGAATTTATTGAACTAAATTCGGAGGATTCCGGTTATGTCCAACTATTAGACATATCAGATTGTCTGCTATTAAGACATATGTCTATACTTTAGACAGACTGATCAAGCCGTTGATAGAGTGTTGCGCGCGAAATACCCAGCATTTTGGCAGCCGCCACCTTGTTTCCGCAGGCCGCCGTCATGGCCGCTGCGATAGCCTGGCGTTCCAGCTCGGCCACCTGCTGCGCCAGCGGTCGACCCGCCTCGCCGGCACCGGCGCGCGCCAGTGCCGGTGCCGCCGCAACCGGTGCGGCCACCGGTGGCTCAACTCCCGCTTCGCGCAACACCGCCTCCAGTTGCGAGGCCACGATGCGATGCGAATCGCTGCGCATCATGGCCTGCTCCAGCACGTTACGCAGTTCCCGGATATTGCCGCGCCAAACCTGCGCCGACAGCAATGCCAGCGCCTCGGTGCTGAGCTCCGGCGGCTGGGCGCCGCTGCGCAAGGCCATGTCCTCGCCCAGCACTTCGACCAGGGCCGCAATGTCCTCGCGTCGCTCGCGCAGCGGCGGCACCCGGATGGGCAGTACGTTGAGGCGATAAAACAGGTCCTCGCGAAAGTTACCTTCACGCACCAGTTTGCTCAAATCGCGCGAGGTGGCGGCGATCACCCGGGCATCGAACGGGATCAGCTTGTTGGAGCCCAGCGGCTCGATCTCGCCCTCCTGCAGGACGCGCAACAACTTGGCCTGCAAGCCCAGTGGCATGTCGCCGATCTCATCGAGAAAAAGCGTGCCGCCATGGGCCAACCGGAACTTGCCCTCGCGCCCCTTGCGCTCGGCGCCGGTGTAGGCGCCCGGGGCGACGCCAAAAAACTCGGCCTCCAGCAAGGTGTCGGGTACCGCGGCAATGTTGAGGCTGATGAAAGGACCGCTGGCGCGTGCCGAGGCGCCGTGGATGGCGTGCGCCAACAACTCCTTGCCGGTCCCGGTTTCACCCAGCAGCAATACCGGGCTGGCAGTTTGCGCGGCGCGCCGCGCCTGCCGCTTGACCTCCACCGCGGGCGCACTGGCGCCGACAAAACTGGCAAACGTGTAGCGCGACTGACGCTGGCCACTGCGCTCACTGTTGCGCTGGTTGATGCGTTGGCTGGCCAGTTCGCGCCGGGCGTCATCGAGATCGCGCTGCAACACGGCAAACTTTCCGACCAGGGGTTGCAGACTGGTTTCCGCGTGGTCGAACAAGACGATACCGAGGGCACCGATCACCTCCCCCAGGTTGTCGCGCAAGGGAATCCGGCTGACCACAAAAGTGCCGGCCCGGTTGGTCAGCAAATCGATCAGGATCGGCTTGCCGCTCTCCAGCACATGGTGCATCTGGGTGTTGTGCACGACACTGGAAACCGGGTGGCCGACAAAATCCTCCACCCGCTCAAAGCCCAAGGCCGGCAGGAAGCGTTTGTATTGCTCGTTGATCCAGACCACCCGGGCCTGTCGGTCCACCAGCATCATGCCCTGGCTGGCGTTGGCAAACAGCTCGAACATGGAGCGCGCCGCCAGCTCCAGAATGCTCTGGGCGTCCCGCGGCAGCAAGTCGGTGTTGTCCATCGCCGGATGTTACCGCGCGGACCGCGGCCCCGGCTGCGCCGACGCCACCGCCACGGGGCGATGCCATAATGAAAGCACAACAATGACAGGAGACTGGCTTGGCGGCATTCCACTGGGACAAGTGTTTTGAAACCGGACTCGAGATGGTTGACCAGCAACATCACGGCCTGGTTGATCTGATCAACCGCTTTGGCGAATTATTACTTCAGGGTGGCAGCGTCCCGCTCGCCGACATCGAGGACTTGTTCGGCCAATTGGCGGCCTATGCGGAATACCATTTCCGGGAGGAAGAAGGCCTGATGCAGCGGATCGGGCTGGACCCGCGCCATATCCGCAAGCACCAACAGGCGCACGCCGATTTCGTGCAGGACATGACGGCGCTGCACCAGGACGGCGCCCAGCGCCCGCAGACCTCGGATGGACTGCTGAAATTTCTCACTTACTGGCTGGCCTACCATATTCTGGGCAGCGATCAATCGATGGCCAAGCAGATTGCCGCCATGCGTTCCGGCCAGACCGCGCAAGAGGCTTACCTGGCCGCCGAGACGATGCATGAAGGCGCCACGGCACCGCTGCTGTTGGCACTCAATGGGCTGTTCCACCAGGTGTCGCAGCGCAATCGCGAACTCAAGCAATTGAACAGCACGCTGGAAGCGAAAGTCCTGGAGCGTACCCACTCGCTGGCCGAAGCCAATCAATTGCTGGAGCAAATCGCCCTGACCGACGTGCTGACCGGGCTACCCAACCGCCGCCAGGCGATGGCCTGGCTGGCGCAGGCCTGGGCGCAGTCGGAGCGGGACCGCCTGCCGCTGACCTGCATGATGATAGATGCCGATGGTTTCAAGCAGATCAACGACCGCCATGGACACGCCGCCGGCGACGAAGTGCTGCGCCAGTTGTCGGCGCGTCTGCGCCGCGCCGTGCGGGGCAATGACGTAGTCTGCCGCATCGGGGGCGACGAATTTCTGATCATCTGTCTGGGCACCGGCCTGGATGGCGCTTTCCACATTGCAGAGACGATGCGGCAAGACGTTGCAAAATTGCGCGTCGCCCTGGCCGGCGGTGAATGGCTGGGCCGAATCAGCGTGGGCGTTGCGGCGAAAACAGCCGACATGCAGAATTTCGAGGACTTGATCAAGACCGCCGATGAAGGTCTCTACATTGCCAAGCGCAACGGGCGCAATTGTGTCGCCTGCGGCAACGTGGCGAGCACCGCGTAGCGCAAATTCCCGCCCGGATCGGCAGCGGCCCGGACCCTCGCTCGTCGATGGCGACCGTCTGTGGCCCCGGACGGCAGCCTACAGCTGGCGCTGAGGCAAAATGCGGGATGATTCAGGCGGTGCCTGAAGCGGGCGCCCCGTTGGAGATTGCGCCACCCGACCGATATCGAAAATGACAAGGCCAGCCATGAACAAGAAGGAAGAATGTGTGGGCTTCCCGGAGCTCATTCCAGAGCAGGAGCTTGAATTGACCCGACCGATGCCGCTGCACGAACGGCCCCGCAAAGTCCGCATCGAGCATGACATGGCCATCATCCGGGCGCACCATGAGCGCATTGCAAAGACAATCGACGTCTTCTGGGGCCACAAGGAATGCGTTGAATACCTGCAAAAACTGGTGCTCAATGGCGATGACGGAAACGGCAAAGCCCGCGTCGGCTTCAAACACGAGGTGCTGTCTGCGCTCATCAACCTGCTGGCACTGCACGAAATTGGCTCGCCCTGAAAGAGCCCTCTGCGTCCTCGCCCGATCATCCGTACTGTTTTCCATCCCTCTCAAAATCTAGGAGTCTCTCATGCGTCGTGAAGTTGTTGTTGTCAGTGCTGTGCGCACCGCTATTGGTACCTATGGCGGCAGCCTGAAAGATATCCCCCCGACCGAATTGGCGGCGCAAATCGTGCGCGAATCGCTGGCGCGCGCCAAGGTGGCGGGCAGCGAGGTGGGGCATGTGGTGTTCGGCCACGTGGTCAACACCGAACCGAAGGACATGTATCTGTCGCGCGTGGCCGCCATCATGGGTGGCTGCGACCAGAGTACCCCGGCTTTCAACGTCAACCGCCTGTGCGGCTCCGGCCTGCAAGCCATCGTCTCGGCCAGCCAGGCGATCCTGCTGGGCGATGCCGACATCGCCATCGGCGGCGGCGCCGAGAACATGAGCCGCGGCCCCTATGCCAGCCTCACGGCGCGCTGGGGCGCCCGGATGGGCGACAGCAAATTGGTCGACATGGTGGTGGGCGCGCTGCACGATCCGTTCCAGACCATTCACATGGGCGTGACGGCCGAGAACATCGCCGCCAAATGGGGCATCACGCGCGAAGAGCAGGACGCGCTTGCGGTCGAAAGCCACAACCGCGCCCAGCGCGCCACGGCAGCCGGCTACTTCAAGGAACAGATCATGCCGGTCATCCTGAAAAGCAAAAAAGGTGATGTGGCCTTCGCCACCGACGAGCACTTCCGTCCCAATTGCTCGATGGCCGACATGGCCAAGCTCAAACCGGCCTTTCTCAAGGAGAACGGCACCGTCACCGCCGGCAATGCCTCCGGCATCAACGACGCCGCCGCCGCCGTGGTGCTGATGGAAGCGGCCACCGCCAAGGCGCGTGGCCTGCAACCGATGGCGCGTCTGGTGGCTTACGCCCATGCCGGTGTCGATCCCAGGTACATGGGCATAGGCCCGGTGCCGGCAACGCAACTGGCGCTCAAGAAAGCCGGTCTGACGGTGGGCGACCTGGACGTGATCGAGGCCAACGAGGCCTTTGCCGCACAAGCCTGCGCCGTCAGCCGCGATCTGGGCCTGGACCCGGCCAAGGTCAACCCCAACGGCTCCGGCATTTCGCTGGGACACCCGATCGGCGCCACCGGCGCGCTGATCACGGTGAAGGCTCTCTACGAATTGCAGCGCAGCGGCGGCCGCTATGCGCTGGTCACCATGTGCATCGGTGGCGGCCAGGGCATCGCCGCCATCTTCGAGCGCGTCTCCTGAGCACCGGACGCCGCCCCGCAAGCCGGCCATGACACAGCACAAGCACTGGAGCCTGGGCGCCAAGCTGACTCTGGTGGGGGCACCGTTTCTGCTGCTGGCGTTGCTCTCCACCGCGGCCACGTTGTGGGTCTCGTGGCAACTCGACGGCGGCGCCGCGGCGGTCAATGAAGCCGGACGCATGCGCATGCAGTCGTATCGCATGGCCTTGTCGATCGGCACCGATGAGACCAGCGCCCTGCCCGAACAAGTCAAGGAATTCGACCGCAGTCTGAGCACGCTGCGCAGCGGTGACCCGGAGCGCCCGTTGTTTGTGTCGTGGGATGAGACGACGCGCGCACGCTTCGCCGCCGTGGAGCAGGATTGGACCCGCTTTCGCTCCCGCTGGATCGATGCCAAGCCAAGCGTGCTGCGTGACCTGCGCGCTGAAACGGTGGACTTTGCTGCGCACATCGACGCCTTTGTGACGGCCATTGAGGTCCATATGGCGCACTGGACCGCGATGCTGCATCTGCTGCAGATGAGCATGCTGGCGATGGCCATCCTGGGTGCTGCGGTTCTGCTCTACACCGGCTATCTGTTTGTGCTGGAACCGGTCGGCCAGCTCAAGCTGGCAATTGAAAAGATTCAGTCGGGTGATTTCGACGCCCGCGTTGAAAGCGGCACCAGCGACGAATTCGGCACGCTGGCCGACGGCTTCAACGGCATGGCGGAACATCTGCAATCGATGTACCGCAATCTGGAACACAAGGTGGCGGAAAAAACCGCGCAACTGGAAGAAAAACGCGAACGCCTGGAAAGCCTGTACAAGGTCACGGCACTGGTCGCAAAAGCCAACTCGCTGGACGAACTGGCGCAGGATTTCGTCAAAGCCATCAGCCGCATTGCGCACGCCGACGGTGTCGCCTTGCGCTGGTCGGACCAGGCGAACCAGCGTTACCTGATGCTGGCGGCGCAGGGGCTGCCAACGGCCATGGTGGACGGAGAGCTGTGTATCGACCAGGGTGACTGCGATTGCGGGCTGGCCTCGGCCGCCGTCGGCCTGCGCGTGATTCCGATCCAGAGCGCCAACCAGCCGTCGCTGCGACATTGCGCCAAGGCCGGGTTCGAGACCGTGGTCAATATCCCGGTGCATCTACACCAGCGCCTGATGGGCGAAGTGGATCTGTTTTTTCACGCCCGCGTCAACCCGTCCGAGGCGGAGCGTTCCCTGCTGGACGCGCTCAGCAGCCATCTGGCCGGTGCGATGGAGAACCTGCGGCTCAATGCCCTGGAAAAAGAAGCTGCCGTGTCGCAGGAGAGGCATTTGCTGGCCCGCGAGCTGCACGACTCGATCGCGCAGTCGCTGGCTTTTCTCAAGATCCAGGTGCAACTGATGCGCGATGCCCAGCAGGCCGGTGACGCGGCTCAAATGAAACAGGTGCTGGAGGAAATTGATGTCGGCGTACGCGAGAGCTACGGCGATGTGCGCGAACTGCTGCTGCACTTTCGCACCCGCGCCAACGCGGAGGACATCGAGCCGGCGCTGGCCACCACGCTGCGCAAATTCGAACATCAGAGCGCCATGAAAGCCACTCTGAGCATGCAAGGCCAAGGCATGCCCTTGTCGCCCGACCGGCAAATCCAGGTGCTGCACATTATTCAGGAAGCCTTGTCCAATGTTCGCAAACATGCCCGCGCCTCGCAGGTCTGGCTCGATGTGCAGCAGCAACCGGCCTGGCGTTTCGAAATCCGTGACGACGGCGTCGGCTTCAACCCGGGCAGCGGCCAACTCGATGAAACCCATGTCGGCCTGCGCATCATGAGCGAGCGGGCCCAGCGCATCGGTGCCGCCTTGGAGGTGATCTCCACGCCGGGTCATGGCAGCTCCATCATCCTCACTCTGCCAACGCCGGCGCACCCGATGCCGGCCAAGCCAACCGATCTGCATGCAAGCCACTGACCCCTCTGCGATCCGGATTCTGGTGGTCGACGACCACACGCTGTTCCGGCGCGGTCTGACCGCGCTCCTGATGCGCGACCCGCGCCTGTGCGTCATCGGCGATGCGGCCGACGCCGGCCAGGCCCAGCGCAAGGCGCAAGAACTGCAACCCGACGTCATCCTGCTCGACAACCATTTGCCGGGCGTCAACGGCGTCGACGCCCTGCCCGCCCTGCTCGAAGCGGCACCGCGCGCCCGCATCCTGATGCTGACCGTCAGCGAAGACGAAAACGACCTCGCCGCCTCCTTGCGTGGCGGTGCCGCCGGCTATCTCCTCAAGACCATAGAAGGCGATGCCTTGGCCGCCGCCATCCAGGGCGCCATGCAAGGCGACAGCGTCATCGCACCCGAGATGACCAGCAAACTGGTCGCCGCCTACCGGGGTGCCAGCCTGGGACCCGCGACCACAGTCGCCACGACCACCGAAACCTTGATTGCCAGCCTGTCGCCACGCGAACTCGATATCCTGCGCGGCATAGGGCGCGGCGCCAGCAACAAGGAAATTGCACGCCAACATGGCATCGCCGAGACCACCGTCAAGATCCACGTGCAACACGTGCTGCGCAAACTCGACGTCAGCTCCCGCGTCCATGCCGCCGTCATGGCGGCCGAGCATGGTCTGCTTTGAGCGGCGCCATGAAGCAGCAACTCCAGCTCTGGCTGCGTCTGGTGCCAGCTTATGCCGCCGGCTATTTCCTGTCTTACGGGCTGCGCAGCGTCAATGCCGTGATCGCGCCCGAGCTGATGCGCGAACTGGGCGTCACGGCCAGCGGCCTGGGCCTCTTGACCTCCGCCTACTTTCTCGGCTTCGGCCTGTTTCAGTTGCCGCTGGGCTTGCTGCTGGACCGCTTCGGTCCACGCCGGGTCGAGGCGTCACTGCTGCTGCTGGCCGCCGCCGGTTGCGCCTTGTTCGGCAGCGGGAAGACCTTGCTAACGCTGGCGCTGGCCCGCGCACTGATCGGGCTGGGCGTTTCGGCCTGCCTGATGGCCAGTTTCAAAACCTTTAGCCAATGGTTCCCGGTCACGCGTCTGCCTTCCCTGACGGCCACCATCATGGTGGCTGGCGGCCTCGGCGCGCTAAGCGCCAGCGTGCCGGTGGAAGCCGCGCTGCCACTGCTGGGCTGGCGCGGCACGTTCTTCCTGTTCGCCGGGCTGCTGGTGCTGGCGGCCGGCTTTCTGATGACGGTGCCCGATCAGGCGGCCGAGGACCAACGTGAGCCCCTGGCCAAGCAGATTCGCACCCTGGCCGGCATCTTCGGCAACCGCATTTTTTGGCGTTTCGCGCCGCAAGGCTGTCTGATCAGCGGCGGCTTCATGGCGATCCAGGGTCTGTGGGCCGTGCCCTGGCTGATGGAAGTCAATGGCGCCACGCGCTCCGCTGCCGCCGGCGTCCTGTTCCTGATGGGTCTGGCGATGCTGACCGGCTTCGTCTTTGTCGCGACCTGCTCGGGTTGGCTGGCGCGGCACAAGATCGCACCCATGCTGCTGCTGACCGCCGGCATGAGCCTTGGGCTGCTGGTGGAACTGGCGATCATCCTGGATCTGGCGCGCCCGACCTGGCTATGGCCTCTGCTGGGCCTGTCTTTCAGTCTCAGCAACATCGCCTATTCGCAACTGACCGCGGCCTTTCCCATCACCATCTCCGGCCGGGTCAATACCGCCCTCAACCTGATGGTCTTCATCGGTGCTTTCGGCCTGCAATGGGGCATCGGTGCCGCTGTGGATGCGTTCACCGTAGGCGGCATGGAACGGGCTCAGGCCTTCCGGCTCACGTTCGCTCTATTGCTGGCCGTGCAAGGATTCGCGTTCGCCTGGTTCCTGCTGCCGGTGAAGCCGATCAAGCCCTCTTTTTGACATGTAAGTTCCGAAATTCACGACGCCGTTCCAGCCAAGCCTGCCTGATGCAGATTGCTTCCGCAAGTCAAGAACTGAGGCTCAAGCGTCAGTGGCCCGAGTGCACTGGGGTGAGTGGCTCCGCGAATGTCCGCCGGCCTGCGGCCTCCCCCTTTTACAGGGACTTCCCACATAGTCAAGTAGCGGCTTTTGGTTTTGGTTTTCTTTCTCGATAAACGGTATTCCTGCATTCGCGTGCTTTGAAGCGGCGGTAAAACTCGGAACAGACTGCAACATCTAC
>NZ_JAQTMS010000031.1 GCF_028714215.1 Rhodoferax sp.
TGGATCAAGGATTACGCCGGCGCCACCGACGGCTCTGTGGAGCTTGATCTGTACGGCGGCTACAAGGGCGAAATCAGCAAGGATTTCACTTATGACCTGGGCCTCATCACCTACCAGTACCCCGGCAACACGGCCACCACCAACGCCAACACCACCGAGTTCTACGGTGCCCTGACCTACGGCCCGGTGACCGCCAAATACAGCCGCAGCGCCGGCAATTTCATTGCCAATCCGAACAGCTCGGGCAGCGCCTATTTCGAACTGGCGGCCACCTTCGATCTGGGCAACGGCTATTCGCTGACGCCGCATATCGGTCGCCAATCGATTCCCAATATCGCCAACAACGCCGGCGACTACACCGACTACGCGCTGACCCTGGCGAAAGACTTCGGCAATGGCCTGGCGGTCTCGGTGGCCGCCATGGGCACCAATGCCGACAAGCCGTTCTACACCGACAGCAAGGGCAAGTTCCTGGGTGACAGCGTCGTCACCGTCGGCCTCAAATACAGCTTCTGATTTCGCCCCGTCGTCAATCCATTAGGAGAACGCATGAAACTCGTAACTGCCATCATCAAACCCTTCAAGCTCGACGAGGTGCGCGAAGCGCTCTCGGCGATCGGCGTGCAGGGCATCACCGTCACCGAAGTGAAAGGCTTTGGCCGTCAAAAAGGCCACACCGAGCTGTACCGGGGCGCCGAGTACGTGGTCGACTTTTTACCCAAGGTCAAGATCGAGGCGGCCATCGTCGACGAGCTGGTCGACCGCGTCATCGAGGCCATCGAGAGCGCGGCCCGCACCGGCAAGATCGGTGACGGCAAGGTTTTTGTCTACAACCTCGAGCAAGTCGTACGCATCCGCACCGGCGAGACCGGCAAGGAAGCGCTCTAACCCCGATCAGGAGAACACCGACATGAAAAAATTACTTCTTTCCCTGGCCCTGGGCTTGAGCCTGCTGGCTGGCGGCAGCATCGCGCTGGCACAGACGCCGGCGGCACCTTCCGCCGCCGCCTCGGAGGCCGCCAAGCCGGCTGAAGCGGCTGCTTCCGCGGCACCGGCCGCGGTCACCGCGGCCGCTCCGGCAGCCGCCGCTTCCGCCGCCGCGGCGCCAGCTCCGGTGCCCAACAAGGGCGACGTGGCCTGGATGATCGTGGCCACCGCCTTCGTCATCATGATGTCGATCCCCGGTCTGGCCCTGTTCTACGGCGGCCTGGTGCGCAGCAAGAACATGCTGTCGATCCTGATGCAGGTGTTCGTCACCTTCTCGATGATCGTGGTGCTGTGGTGCCTGTACGGCTACAGCCTGGCTTTCACCGAGGGCAACCAGTTCATCGGCGGTTTCGATCGGCTCTTCATGAAAGGCTTGTTCGATCCGATGAAGGGAGAGTTCGCCAATGCCGCCACCTTCAGCAAGGGCGTGGTGATTCCGGAACTGCTGTTCATGGCGTTCCAGGCCACTTTTGCCGCCATCACCTGCTGCCTGATCATCGGCGCCTTCGCCGAGCGCATCAAGTTCTCGTCCATGCTGTTGTTCATGGCGCTGTGGTTCACCTTCAGCTACACGCCGATCGCGCACATGGTGTGGTTCTGGATGGGTCCCGATGCCTACACCAGCAAAGGCGTGGTTGACGCCATGAACGCCAAGGCCGGCATGATCTGGCAGTGGGGCGCGCTGGACTTTGCCGGAGGTACCGTGGTCCACATCAACGCCGCCGTGGCCGGCCTGGTCGGTGCCTTCGTGCTGGGCAAGCGCACCGGCTATGCCAAGGAATCGATGGCCCCACACAGCCTGACACTGACCATGGTCGGCGCCTCCCTGCTGTGGGTCGGCTGGTTCGGCTTCAACGCCGGCTCGGCCCTGGAAGCCAACGGCACCGCCGTGCTGGCCTTCATGAACACCTTCTCGGCCACGGCGGCCGCAGTGCTGGCCTGGTGCCTCGGTGAAGCGCTGATGCGCGGCAAGGCTTCCATGCTGGGTGCTGCCTCCGGCGCCGTGGCGGGTCTGGTGGCCATCACCCCGGCTTGCGGCAACGTCGGCCTGATGGGCGCCATCGTGATCGGCTTCGTCGCTGGCTTCGCCTGCCTGTGGGGCGTCAATGGCCTGAAGAAAATGCTGGGCGCCGACGACTCGCTGGACGTCTTCGGCGTGCACGGTGTCGGCGGTATCGTCGGCGCCCTGCTGACCGGCGTCTTCAACAGCCAGGCACTGGGTGGCCCCGGCCTGGTCGGCGACTGGGTCACGGCTGCGGTGTCGTCGGTGCCGGTGGCGGACCAGGTCTGGATCCAGCTCAAGGCGGTGCTGACCACCGTCGTCTGGTCGGGCGTGGTCTCCTTTGTTGCCTACAAGCTGGTCGACCTGACCCTCGGTCTGCGCGTCAGCGAAGAAGACGAACGCGAAGGTCTGGACATCACCTCGCACGGCGAAACCGCTTACAGCCGCTAAGCCGGCCATCTGCCGCGCGGCCCGGGCCGGCGCGGCAGATCGATAGCAACCATATTTCTCTAAGGGTTTGTCCACCAGAGCGCATGCTCTGGTGGACTTTTTTTTATGTGCCCTCCCTGGCAGACACACCGGTAAACTGCGGCAATGTCCTGGCACGCCCAACTTCAACTCGACTACCGTCTGGAGGCCGCCCGCACGGTGGCCCGGCACAGTCACAGCGGACCTTTGCGCATTCTGCAAAGCCTGTACCCTGAGGGCGATGCGGTGTGCCACAACGTACTGGTGCATCCGCCCGGCGGGCTGGTCGGCGGCGACACACTCGATCTGCGGATCAACGGCGCCGGCGCCGCCCACGGTCTGATCACCACGCCGGGCGCAACCCGTTTTTACCGCTCCAATGGCGAGCTGGCGGTGCAGCACACCCACATCACCCTGGCAGACCAGGCGCGTCTTGAATGGCTGCCGCTGGAAGCCCTTTGCTACAACCAGTGCCTGGCCGAAAACCAGCTGACGCTGGCGTTGAGCCCAGAGGCCGAGTTCATCGGCTGGGACGTCACCGCGCTGGGACTGCCGCACGCCGGCCAGCCGTTCGAGAGCGGGAGCTTTCTGCAACACATCGAGCTGCCCGGGGTCTGGTTGGAGCGCGGTCGCATCGCGGCCGAGGACCTGCGCCTGATGAACAGCCCACTGGGATTGGCCGGGCAACGCTGCCTGGCCTCCATTTTCTTTGTCACCGGCAGTGGTCTGGCGCGAGAACGTCGCCAAGGATCTCTGGAGGTGGCGCGTGAGGTGATTGCGGCGCACCCGCTGCGTCATCTGGCCGGCGCCAGCAGCCCCGATGCCCAGGTCGTCGTGGTCAGGTTGCTGGCCCCTCTGGTGGAGCCGGCCATGGACTTGCTGCGCCGGCTCTGGGCCGCCTGGCGCCAGCACTTCTGGGGACTGCCAGCACCGAGTCCGCGCATCTGGTCGACCTGAAACAGCCCGGCTCACTGAACGGCCCTCACATGACCCTGCTGAACCACTTGTCGGCTTTTCACTGGGTAAGTCTGCACAGCCTGGTGGTGTTAGTGGGCTTGACTTTTTACAGCGTCGCCTCGCACGCGCGCAAGCAGCGGCGCCATCCGTCCGCCGCCATTGCCTGGGTTATCTCGCTGCTGTTGCTGCCCTACCTGGCGCTGCCGCTGTACCTGATGCTGGGCAATAGAAAGATCGTCGGCTACCGCCAAGGTTTGGCAGCCCCGACGGCACTGCGCGCGGCCGGCGAGCTGCCCGCACCGGCCAGCCGAAGCCGGCAACTTGCCGCCGCCATCGGGCTGCCGGACAGCGTCACCGTCGAGCAGCTGGCGATCCACCAGGATGGCCAGGACGCGCTTGATTCCTTGCGGCAGATCATCATGGGCGCCAGCCGGACGCTCGATCTGTGCACTTTCATTTTGGGACGTGATGGGGTTGGCGATGAAATCGCCCAGCTTCTGATGCAGCGTGCCCGCGCCGGAGTGCGGGTTCGCCTGCTGCTCGATGGCATTGGCTTCTACCTGGGTGGCCGGCCGGATTTGAAACGCCTTGCTTCCGCCGGTGTGCAGGTGGCCTTGTTTGTCTCGCCGCTGCGTTCGGCCTTGCGCGGCCGCACCAACCTGCGCAACCACCGCAAGATGGTAATCGCCGACGGCCAGTGGCTGTGGTGCGGCGGGCGCAACCTGGCCGCCGAGTACTTTGCAGGTGAGCCGCGGCGCTTGCGCAGCAAGCCGGCCTGGATCGATCTGAGCTTCGCCTTGCGCGGCGCCGTGGCAGCGCAGGCGCAACAGAGATTCGATCAGGACTGGATTTTCGCAACCCAGGGAACGCTGGCCGGCGTGACCCGACCCGGCGCCGGCAGCGCTGCTGCCCCGGACTCGGGCGCGCGGCTGGTGGCCAGTGGTCCGGACCAGACCGACGACACCATTTACACGCTGCTGGTTTCAGGCTGCTTCCAGGCGCAAAACCGGATTCTGGCGGTCACCCCCTATTTCGTGCCGGACTCGACGCTGTTGATGGCGCTCACGCTGGCGGCGCGGCGCGGGGTCGCCGTCGACCTGCTGCTGCCGCGCCAGTCGAACCACAGGCTGGCCGACCTGGCCCGTCATGCCGCGCTGCGCGAGTTGGCCGGCGCCGGCGGTCGGATCTGGCTGGCGCCCCATATGATTCACGCCAAGGCGGTGCTGTTCGACAATGACCTGGCCCTGGTTGGATCGGCCAACCTCGATGAGCGCAGCCTGTTGGTCAACTTCGAGTTGATGGTGGCGTTCTACGAAGCATCGGTGGTGAGCGGTTTTGCCCAGTGGATAGAGGCGCAACAAAAGAGCGCCACGCGCTACCGGCCGCGCAAACCCGGACTGGCGCGCGAGTTGCTCGAAGGCGTGGTGCGCCTGGTGGCTTTTCAGCTCTGAGCCGTGCTGTCGCTAGGCCCCAGCATCTGGCGGGGGTCGACCCAGGCGTCGAACTGCTGGGCCGTCACGACGCCCAGCGCCAAGGCCGCTTGGCGCAACGTCAGGCCCTGCTGCTGGGCGTGCTTGGCCAGCTGCGCGGCCTGGTCGTAGCCAATGTGCGGCGTCAGTGCGGTGACCAGCATCAGTGAACTCTGTAGCAACTCCTGCACGCGCGCCGTGTTGACCGCCAGAGCGTCCACACAGTGCCGGGTAAAACTGCGCATGGCGTCCGCCAGCAGGCGCAGGCTGTCGAGCGTGTCCAGCGCGATCAGCGGCTTGTAGACGTTCAACTCGAACTGCCCCTGGCTGGCGGCGAAGCCAATCGCCGCGTCATGGCCCATGACCTGGGCGCAAACCATGGTCAAGGCCTCGATCTGGGTCGGATTCACCTTGCCCGGCATGATGGAACTGCCGGGCTCGTTTTGCGGCAGCAGGAGTTCGCCCAAACCGGCGCGCGGCCCACTGCCCATCAGCCGGATGTCATTGCCGATCTTGGTCAAGGCGATGGCCAGCATCCGCAGGCTGGCATGCAAGGCCACCAGGGCTTCATGGCCGGCCATGGCGGCAAACAGGTTGTCCGCTTGTACCAAGGGCAGTTCCAGTTGGCCGGCCAGCAGGGCCGCCACCCGGGCACCGAATTGCGGGTGCGTGTTCAGGCCGGTGCCGACCGCCGTGCCGCCGATGGCCAAGGCGTGCACGGCTTGCAGGGCGTGCTCGATACTCTGCTGACACAGCGCCAACTGCGCTTCATAGCCACCAAACTCCTGGCCCAGCGTCAGCGGCGTGGCGTCCTGCAAATGAGTGCGCCCGATCTTGATGATGCCGGCAAACGCCAATGCCTTGGCCGCCAGCGCGCCGCGCAAATCGCGCAGGCCAGGCAACAGACCACGCCTGGCCTGGTCGGCCACGGCGATGTGCATGGCGCTTGGGAAAACGTCGTTGGAAGACTGCCCCAAATTCACATCGTCGTTGGGGTGAATCCGGCGCGGCGTAGCGCTGTCGCTGTGCAGCGCGCGCGCGGCCAGCCGGGCCACCACTTCGTTGACGTTCATGTTGCTCTGCGTGCCCGATCCGGTTTGCCATACCGAGAGCGGAAACTCTGCGTCGAACTCGCCCATCGCCACGCGCTGCGCCGCTTGCGCGATGGCTTGCGCCTTGTCGGCGTCGAGCAGACCCAGATCCTGGTTGACCCGCGCGGCCGCCCATTTAAGCCAGGCCAGCGCGTGGATCACCGGCAGCGGCATGCGCTGCTCGCCGATGGCGAAGAAGTGCAGGCTGCGCGCGGTCTGAGCGCCCCACAAGGCGCTGCTGGGCACCTCGATCGGGCCAAAACTGTCGGACTCGGTGCGCGTGTCGGTCATGCCAGTGTGCCTGCTGAGTGGTCTTGATCGGAAGACTTCGGGCTTTTGTGTCTGACAGGCCCTAGGCACCTGGCCCGCAATCCATGCAACGCTCGATCACAGCCGAGCCGATGTGCAGATTATGGTTGAGGTCCCGCAGTGCGGTGCGCAAGCCTTCTTCAATCACCGGATGGTAGAAGGGCATTTCCAGCATGCCAGACACCGTCATGCGTTGTTGCCCCGCCCAGGCCAGCAGATGGCCGATGTGTTCGGCCGCCGGGCCGAACATTTCGGCGCCCAGGAACAAGCCGCTGCCCAGCTCGGCATAGACTTTCAGCAGTCCCTGGTTGCGCAGCATGACCCGGCTGCGTCCCTGATCCTCGAATGACACCAGGCCCACCGCGAAGCGATCCTTGAACTGCTGGTTTAGCTGCTCCAGCTTGAATCCGACCGAGGCCACCTGAGGATCGGTAAAGACCAGCGCCAGGGGCCAGCGGCGCAAGCCGGAGCGCAGATCCGGATAACGGCCCGCGTTGTCGCCGGCGATGCGGCCCTGATCGGCCGCTTCGTGCAACAGGGGAGACTCGTTGCTGGCATCGCCGGCAATGAAGATCGAGCTGGTGCCGCACTGCTGGGTGAAGCGGTCAAACAAGGGAACGCCGCGCTCATTCAAAGCCAGCCCGGTGTTTTGCAAGGCCAGCTCTTTGACATCCGGCGCGCGACCGGTCGCCGCCAGCACATAGTCGAATTGCTCGGTTCGCCAGACGCCGTCGCGGTGCCGGTAATTGACCTCGACCCCGCTGGTGGATTCAATGACGGACTTCACCTGCGCCGAGGCATCCAGATAGAACTCCTGGTTGAAAACCTGGTTGGCGTAGTCGCGAATCGCCGGGTCATGAATGCCGGCAATACCGCCGCCCACGCCAAACATCTTCACGTCAACGCCCAACCGGCTCAGAGCCTGCCCCAGTTCAAGACCCAGCACGCCTGGACCGAACACCGCCAGGCGCTTCGGCAAGTCAGGCAGCTCGAACACGCTCTCATTGGTCAACAAGCGCCTGCGCAGTTCTTTCAACAGCGGCGGCACGACCGGAACGCTGCCGCTGGCGATCACGATGCGCTTGGCGTGGACCCGCTGGCCCAGTTCCGTCAGCAAGGTGTTGGCATCCTGAAATGTGACTTTGGCCACCAGGCGGTCGGTTGCCGCAATGGCCTCAACCGTCTCCAGCACGAAGCCGACAAAACGGTCCCGTTCGCGCCGCACCCGAGACAGCACTGCCGCTCCGTCAATCGCCAGGTCTTTGACATGGACCCCGAAACGATCGGCATGGCGCGCCTGATGCGCGACTTCCGCCGCGGCGATCAGCAACTTGCTGGGCATGCAACCGACCCGGGCGCAGGTGGTGCCGTAGTGGCCGCCTTCGATCAGCAGGACCGAATCGGTATGCGCCCGGGCCGCCCGGTAGGCACCCATGCCGGCGGTACCGGCGCCAATGATGGCGACATCGACATGGAACGGGCTCATGGGCAGGAACTCACTTCGCCAGCCAGTTGGCCAGGTCGTCGGCACCGCCGATGTGCTGGCCATCGATATACACCTGCGGCGTGGTGCCGCGCCCGCTCACCGCTTGCAGCGAGCTGTAACTGATGCCGTGGCTGCCCAGTTCGATCTCTTCAAAGCGATAGCCCTTGTCGCTCAGCATCTTGCGGGCACGCGCGCAGTGCGGGCAGCCGGGTTTGCTGAACAAGGTGACGCGCGGCGGGGCACTGGCCTTGGGGTTGATGTAGTTCAGCATGGTATCGGCGTCCGACACCTTGAACGGATCGCCCGGCTCTTGCGGCTCGATGAACATTTTTTCAATCACGCCATCCTTCACCAGCATCGAGTAGCGCCAGCTGCGCTGGCCCAGGCCGATGTCCGATTTGTCCACCAGCAAGCCCATGCCTTCGGTGAATTTACCGTTGCCGTCGGGCAGGAAGTAGATGCCTTCGGCGTGCTGCTCTTCTTTCCAGGTTTCCATCACAAAGGGGTCGTTGACCGACAGGCAGATCACGCTGTCGACGCCATTGGCCTTGAAGACGCCGGAGAGCTCGTTGAAACGTGGCAGGTGGGTGCTGGAGCAGGTCGGTGTGAAGGCGCCCGGCAGCGCGAACAGCACCACCGTCTTGCCCTTGAACAAGCTGTCGCTGTCGACTTTCTGCCATTCACCGTGGGCCCGGATCGGGAATGTGACGTTGGGAACTTTTTGGCCTTCTCTGGATTTCAGCATGGGTTTTCTCGGGTAGGTGGATCGGTTGTCAAGCTTGGCAAGATACGCACCCAGGCCGGAAGGGTCTGTGCGCCAGCGAACCAATCTCTGACCTTGTCCGCCATGCGGCGGGAACTCTGCGGCGACCGGGAAAAGGCCGACGATCTGAAGTCAAAGCTTCAGAAGTCCCGCTAGGTCGCGCTGTCGTTCAGCAGCGTACGCAAGACGTAGGGCAGGATGCCGCCGTGGTGCAGGTAGTCCACTTCGATCGGCGTGTCGACCCGTAACTTGAGTGTCACCTGCTGCCGCGACCCGTCGCGCCGACGCACCGACAGCATGACGTCCTGACGCGGCCGCAGTTGGCCTTGCAGGCCGAGGATGTGGAATTCCTCGTCGCCAACGATGCCCAGGGATTCGATCCCGTCCTGCTCCTGGAACTGCAATGGCAGCACGCCCATGCCGACCAGGTTGGAGCGGTGAATGCGCTCGAAGCTCTTCGCCACAACCGCGCGAACCCCCAGCAGACGCGTTCCCTTGGCGGCCCAGTCGCGGCTGGAACCGGTGCCATATTCCTGACCCGCAAACACCAGCGTTGGCGTGCCGCCGGCCTGGTACTGCATGGCAGCGTCGTAGATCGACATGGCCTGGCCGCCGGGCTGGAAGCGGGTGACCCCGCCCTCCAGCCGCGAGCCGTCGTCGTTGGCCGGGAACATCAGGTTACGGATGCGCACGTTGGCGAAGGTGCCGCGCAGCATCACCTGGTGATTGCCGCGGCGCGAACCGTAGCTATTGAAGTCGGGCACGGCAACGCCCTGGGCCAGCAGGTACTGGGCGGCTGGCGAACCGGGCATGATGGCGCCGGCGGGACTGATGTGGTCGGTCGTGACGGAGTCACCGAAGATCGCCAGTGCCCGGGCGGCAAGTATGTCGGCCAGGCCGACCGGCTTGAGCGCAAAGTCGTCAAAGAACGGGGGTTCGGCAATGTAGGTCGAGGGCGCCCAGCCATAGATCTGGCTGCGTTCGGTCGCAATCTCGTTCCACAGCGGATTGCCGTGAACGAAATCACGGTACAGCGCACGATAGGACTGCGCATCGGTGGCCAGTGCCAGCGCCTGCGCGATCTCCTGGCCGCTGGGCCAAATGTCTTTCAGCATGACGGATTGCCCGTCGCGGCCACGGCCCAGCGGCGTGCTTGTCAAGTCGATGTCGATGCGCCCGGCCAGGGCAAACGCGACCACCAGCGGTGGGCTCATCAGAAAGTTGGCTTTCAGCGCAGGATGAATGCGCGCCTCGAAGTTGCGGTTTCCCGACAGCACGGCGGCACACACCAGATCGTGCGCGACAACGGCCGCTTCCAGCGCTCCGGCGAGCGGCCCGGCGTTGCCGATGCAAGTGGTGCAACCGTAGGCGACGACGCCAAAGCCAAGCGCTTGCAGGTCAGTCAGCAGTCCGGCCTTGGCGAGGTAATCCGTCACCACGCACGAACCCGGTGCCAGCGAGGTCTTGACCCGTGGCCCGACCGACAGCCCGAGTGCCACCGCCTTGCGCGCCAACAGACCCGCCGCCAGCATGACGCCCGGGTTGGAGGTGTTGGTGCAGGAAGTGATGGCGGCGATCAGCACGTCGCCGTGGCCAATGTCCTGCGTGTCCGGCACATCCACCTGCGCCGGCACGGCGCCGGCACGATCATGGTCCGCCATCTCGGCCTCGTTGCGGTTGACGCTGGTTGCGGCACCCGGAGCGGCGGCTGCGGCATGCGGCGCCGATGTGGTCAGAGGGTAGCGCCGCGCCAGTTCCTGCGGCGTGCGGCCATAGCCGTTCTGCGCCACCGGTCCGCAGAACAGCTGGGTAAAGGTCTGCTCCAACTGGTCCAGGTTGATGCGGTCCTGCGGCCGCTTGGGACCGGCCACGCACGCCTGAACCGTGGCCAGATCGAACTCGATCACCGTGCTGTAGTCGATGTCACCGGAGCGCGGCATGCCGAACAACCCCTGCGCCTTGAAATAGGACTGGAAAGCATCGATTTCGTCTTTGCTGCGGCCGGTGGCAGCCAGATAGTTGACAGTCTGCGCGTCGACCGGGAAGAAGCCCATCGTGGCGCCATATTCGGGCGCCATATTGGAAATCGTTGCCCGATCCGGGACGCTCAGCGTTGCCGCGCCCTCGCCGAAGAACTCGACGAACTTGCCCACCACCTGGGCCCGGCGCAGGCGCTCGGTGACGTGCAGCACCAGGTCGGTCGCCGTCGCACCCTCTGGCAGGCGGCCTTGCAGGTGCACACCGACGACGTCCGGCGTCAGCAGGTACAAGGGCTGCCCCAGCATGCCGGCTTCCGCCTCAATGCCGCCGACCCCCCAGCCGACCACGCCCAGGGCGTTGATCATGGTGGTGTGCGAGTCGGTCCCGACCAGCGTGTCCGGGTAGCTGACACCGTCTTTCTGAACTACGCCGCGGGCCAGGTATTCGAGGTTCACCTGATGCACGATGCCGATGCCCGGAGGCACCACGCGCAAGGTATCGAAAGCCTGCATCCCCCACTTGATGAAGCGGTAGCGCTCGGCGTTGCGCCGGAATTCCAGACGCATGTTCAGGTCCAGCGCGTTGGCGACCCGGTAGTGATCGACCTGCACCGAATGGTCGACCACCAGATCGACCGGGACCAGCGGTTCAATCACTTTCGGGTCCCGGCCAAAGCGCTGCGCCACGCTGCGCATGGCGGCCAGATCACACAACAAGGGCACGCCGGTGAAGTCCTGTAGCACGATGCGCGCGACGACGAAGGGAATTTCGGCAGTGCGCGGCGCCGTCGGCAGCCAGCCGGCGAGCTGACGCACATGTTCTTGCGTAACCCGGTGCCCATCGCAGTTGCGCAGCAGCGATTCAAGCACGATGCGAATCGACACCGGCAGACGCGAGACCCGGCCCAGCCCGGCCGCCTCCAGCGCGGCCAGCGCATAGAAACGCGATTGCGTTCCACTGGCCAGTTGGAATTCCCGCACTGCACAGAACGGATCGTGGGTCATGGTGATCTCCGCATTTCAAATCTCCGGCCATCCGCGCCCGCCAGTTCTCACCGCGGGATTTCGAGCTTCTCCATACGCTTGTGGCTGATGGCCGTCGGGAAGGTCACATCGCCGTTGGGTACTTTGGCGCCCTGCGGCCACAGGTGAAAAATAATGCCGTCGGTTTTGGCCGCGGCCGCAGCAATCTCCTTCGCCTTCTGGCGCGGGAGATCGAGCACTTGCACGTTTCCGGTGGCAATTTCCGCAGTGTGGTCATGGTAGTACTTGTTCCATTGCTCCAACGTCACGTTGCTGCGCACCAGCTTCTTGTCGATAAAGTACTCGATCTCGACCAGTTCGGCATTGGGATCGGTCGACGTAAAAATCAGGCACTGCATGACTTCGGGCTTGATCGCCTTGCAATAGTGGTGATAGGGGCCATGCACGCTGCCGTCTTCGTGTCTATGCGGTGCGACGATGTGAATATCGTAACCATCGGCCGGGCTCTTTGCTTTCTCCTGGGCCAGCAAAGGGTCATTCGCCACCATGATGGCGCCCAGCGTTCCCAGGAGGCGAAGCGTTTTCACGGTGGAGTTCATGGAACTGGTCCTCTTTTTGCGTCGCGCTGGGTGAAGAATGGGTAGTCAAAATTCGGCATGTCAGCAAATCGGTTGCTGGCGACCGATTGTTGAAATTGCCGGGAAACCGGTCTGTGCGTTGACCCACACTCGGTACCAGCCAGCGCAGGCCGGTGCGACGCTGGCGCAGCGGTTCTAAATCGCGACCAGTTGTCGCACGCCGTCGGCTTCCATGTCCGCGCCCTTGCCACGCGCCAGCACGGCGCCGCGCTCCATCACCAGGTAGTCGTCGGCCAGATCGCGCGCAAAGTCGTAGTACTGCTCGACCAGCACGATGGCCATGTCGCCGCGACCGGCCAGCAGGCGGATGACGCGGCCGATGTCCTTGATGATGCTGGGCTGAATGCCTTCCGTCGGTTCGTCCAGCAGCAGCAGTTTGGGGCCGGCCGCCAGCGCCCTGGCGATCGCCAGTTGCTGCTGCTGCCCCCCCGACAGATCGCCACCGCGACGCTGCCGCATCTGTTTCAGCACCGGGAACAACTCGAACAGCTCGGGTGGTATCGGGGTGTTGGCACTTTTATAGGCCAGCCCCATGCGCAGGTTTTCTTCCACCGTGAGGCGTGCGAAGATTTCGCGCCCCTGCGGCACAAAGCCGATGCCGGCGCGCGAGCGCTCATAGGGCGTGGCGTTGTGAATCGGTTTGCCGTCGAACTCGATGCTGCCGGTCTTGATGGCCACCAGACCCATCAGGCTTTTTAGCAGCGTGGTCTTGCCGACACCGTTGCGGCCCAGGATCACGCTGACCCGGCCCGGCGTGGCCTGCAGGCTGACGTCGCGCAGGATGTGGGAACCACCGTAGTACTGGTTGATGTTGGTGACGGTCAGCATTCGGTTGGTCCTCCCCGGACGGGGCCGGGTGTTGCCGCGGCAGGTGGACTACATCCACCACTTACTTTCTTCATCGACTTTTGCTTCACATGCAAGCCGGGTCTCGCCCCGGCGGGCGACTCACTTTCTTTTGCTTCGCCAAATGAAAGTAAGCAAAGAAAAGGCGAGCCGAATTCGTCGCCCGGCACTGCGTGCCGGTACGCTGCGTTGCTCGGTCTGGTCGGGGTCTCGCTCGAACTCGGCTTCGCCTCAAACAATCGCGAGCCCTGATCCGCCCAGCCCTGCGCTACTCGCCGACGCATCACGGCGGTGGGAACCAAACCCCTCGCCCGGCAAAGCCGGGCATCGGAATTGCGGTGCAATGTGGCGCGCAGCGCCACGAGCGTCGTTCCCCAAGCCCCTTCTGTATGCGCCGAGGAGCGCAGCTGCAGGTGGATCAGGGCCCGCGATTGTTTGAGCGTAGCGAGTTCGAGCGGGACCCCACCTGCAGCGAGCACCGCAGGTTGCCCGCAGCTTTGCTGCGGGACGCAGACAGCGGGGTCGCCTTCTCTTTGCTTACTTTCTCTTGGCGAAGCAAGAGAAAGTGAGTCGCCCGCCGGGGCGAGACCCGGCAAGCCGCGCGCAGCCGGGCGCACATCCCGGCCCCCCGTCCTGGGCGAGGACAAAGAGTTAGCGTCCAAGATACACCTCAATCACTCTCTCGTCCGCCTGCACCTGCGCCAAGGTGCCTTGCGCCAGCACCGAGCCCTCGCACAGCACGGTGACGATGTCCGAGATGGTGTTGATGAAGCTCATGTCGTGCTCCACCACCATCAGCGAGTGCTTGCCCTTGAGCGACAGGAACAGCTCTGCGGTGCGTTCGGTTTCTTCGTCGGTCATGCCGGCTACCGGCTCATCGAGCAGCAACAGTTTGGGGTCTTGCATCAAGAGCATGCCGATCTCCAGCCACTGCTTTTGTCCGTGGCTCAAATTGCCGGCCAGGCGGGAGATGCTGCGGGCCAGGTGAATGGTGTGCAGCACCTCCAGCAGGCGGTCGCTCTGGGCTGAATCGAGCCGGAAGAAGAGGGAGGCCGTGACTGCCTTGTCGGTCTTCAGGGCCAGTTCCAGGTTCTCGAACACGGTGAGATGCTCGAACACGGTGGGCTTCTGGAACTTGCGGCCTATGCCCAGTTGCGCAATTTCCGGCTCGCTGTAACGCAGCAGGTTGATGGTGCTGCCAAAAAAAACCGTGCCTTCGTCCGGTCGGGTCTTGCCGGTGATGATGTCCATCAGCGTGGTCTTGCCGGCGCCGTTGGGTCCGATGACGCAGCGCAGCTCGCCCGGTGCAATGTCCAGCGAGAGCTTGTTGATGGCCTTGAAGCCGTCGAAGCTGACGCTGACGTCCTCCAGGTAGAGGATGCGGCCATGCGTCACATCCACTTCACCCGGCGTCGCGATGCGCGCGAAGCCGGCCGCGCGGCCACCGGATTCGGTATGGCCTTGCTGCTTCTTTTGCGCCAGCGCTTCGATGCGGCGAGCGCCTTGCTCCATCAGATCTGGCGTCATGGTTTTTGTCTCCGCAACTTCTTCACCAGGCCAACCACGCCGTCAGGCAGAAACAGCGTCACGCCAATGAACAGCGCGCCCAGGACGTACAGCCAGAACTCGGGGTAGGCCACCGTCAACCAACTCTTGGCGCCGTTGACGATGAAGGCGCCGATGATAGGCCCTATCAGCGTGGCGCGGCCACCGACGGCGGCCCAGATCGCAATCTCTATCGAGTTGGCCGGACTCATCTCGCTCGGGTTGATGATGCCCACTTGCGGCACATACAGGGCGCCGGCCACGCCGCACATCATGGCCGAGATGGTCCAGATGGTGAGCTTGTAGCCAACGGGCGAGTAGCCACTGAACATGACGCGCGTCTCGGCGTCGCGCACCGCCTGCAAGACCCGGCCGAATTTGCTGCTGATCAGCCAGCGCGCCAGCAGAAAAAAGCCCAGCAGCGTCACGCCGGTCAGCACAAACAGTGTCATGCGCATGTGGGGCGTGGCAATCGGGATGTTCAGAATGCGCTTGAAATCGGTGAAGCCGTTGTTGCCGCCAAAGCCGGTCTCGTTGCGGAAGAACAGCAGCATGGTCGCAAAAGTCATGGCCTGCGTGATGATGGAAAAGTAGACGCCCTTGATGCGTGAACGGAAGGCAAAGTAGCCGAACACAAAGGCCACCAGACCCGGCACCGCCAGCACCAGCAACAGGGTGGCGGCAAAGCTGTCGCTGAAGCTCCAGTGCCAGGGCAGCGTCTTCCAGTCCAGAAACACCATGAAGTCGGGTAGCTGGCTTTTATAGTTGCCGTCCGTGCCGATCTGGCGCATCAGGTACATGCCCATGGCGTAGCCACCCAGCGCAAAAAACACACCGTGCCCCAGGCTCAGAATGCCCGTGTAACCCCAGATCAAGTCCATCGCCAGCGCGCAGATGGCGTAGCACATGATCTTGCCCACCAACGCCACCGCGTAGTCGCTGAGGTGGAACAGGCTGTCTTTCGGCAGCGCGAGGTTCAGCACCGGTGCCACGGCGCAGACCAGCAGCAAGGCGAGGATGAAGGCAGTCCAGCCAGAGCGAGAGAGCAGCGGCCTGACTGCTTGAATTCTGACTTTTAGCATGAGGTTACCAACCGTTCCCAGATACCGTGCGACACAGCCCCACGGTTGTCATTGCGGACTTGATCCGCAATCCACGCGCCTGCTCCGATGCCACACGATGGATCCCGGATCGAGTCCGGGATGACAGATGAAAAATTGCGGCCTGTCCCTCCCCTGAAAATTCCACCTGCGTCATTCATGCTTCGGCACTCCGGCCCCGCATCGCAAAAATGCCCTGCGGACGTTTTTGAATGAAGACGATGATGAACACCAGCACCGCGATCTTGGCCAGCACGGCGCCGGCCCAGCCCTCCAAAAACTTGTTCAGCACGCCCAACCCCATGGCGGCATAGACGGTGCCTGCCAACTGGCCGACGCCGCCCAGCACCACTACCATGAACGAGTCCACGATATAGCCCTGCCCCAGGTCCGGCCCGACGTTGCCGACCTGGCTTAGCGCGCAACCGGCCAGCCCGGCAATGCCGGAACCGAGCGCAAACGCGTAGGTGTCGATGCGGGCCGTGTTGACGCCCATGCACGCGGCAATGGGCCGGTTTTGCGTGACGCCGCGCACGAACAGACCCAGGCGGGTCCGGCCGATCAGCCACGCCACCGCCGCCAACACGAACACGGCAAAACCGACGATCACCAGCCGGTTGTAGGGCAGCGACAGATTGCCCAGCACCTGCACGCCACCGCTCATCCAGGACGGGTTCTCGACGCCCACGTTTTGCGCGCCGAACAGGGTGCGCACCAGCTGCATCAGCATCAGGCTGATGCCCCAGGTGGCCAGCAAGGTTTCCAGCGGGCGGCCGTACAGAAAGCGGATCACGCCGCGCTCCAGCGCCGCGCCCATCAACGCCGAGGCCATGAAGGCCACCGGCACGGCGGCCAGCAGATACCAGTCAAAAGCCGCCGGCAGGTATTTCTGGAACAGGCCCTGCACCACGTAGGTGGCGTAGGCGCCGATCATCATCAGCTCGCCGTGCGCCATGTTGATGACACCCATCAAGCCGTAGGTGATGGCCAGGCCCAGCGCCACCAGCAGCAGGATGCTGCCCAGGCTGATGCCGCTGAAGATGGCGCCCAAGCGGTCGCCCCAGGCCAGCGCGGCCTCCACCTGGCGCAGCGTGTTTTGCAGCGCGGACTTGACGTCCGGCTCGGTCTCTTTGCTTAGTTGCACCAGCAGCACGGTCTTGGTGTTGGCCTGCGTGCTGCTACCCAGCAGTTTGGCGGCTTCCAGACGTTTGGTTTTGTCAGAACTGTTCAGCAAGGCGGCGGCGCGCACGAGGCCCAGTTGCTCCTTGATCTGCGCGTTTTGCTCGACAGCAAAAGCTTTCTCGATCAGCGGCAGCTTGCTTTCATCGGCATCGCTCTGCAATTGCTTGATGGCGGCACTGCGGGTCTTCTCATCCTTGGAAAACAGCTTGAGCGCGGCCAGCGCGGAATCGAGCTCTCCGCGCATGCGGTTGTTGTTGATCACGTCTTCGGCGGTGTCCGGCATGGCCGCCTCGGCGCCGCTCACCGGGTCAAAACCCTTGCCGTCCTTGACGACAAACACCTTGTCACCCGCTACTTTGACGGCGTCATCGGACAGCGCCTGCAAAAAGGCCGCGGTCTTGTCGTCCGCCGTGGCAACGGCCTGGCTCAAGGCCTCGACGCGGGCGTCGGATTCACCGATTGCGATGGCTTTGGCCTGGTCCGCCGTCAGGGCATGGCCGTGAGAAGCGATGAAAAATGTCGCGAATACTGTCAATCGGATCAATCGTCTATGCATTGACAGAGTCTCTGAATGGGATAGGTTGTTTGCACGAAAACCCGGAATGACACCCCACGGCTGCCATTCCGGTCTCTCTGGTTGTCATTGCGGCCCGTCACTGTCGTCCCGGTCTCCCAGGCTGTCATCCCGGACCTGATCCGGGATCCATGGATTGCGGGTCAAGCCCGCAATGACAACATCTGAAAGTCCCGCGATAACAGTCAAGGGCGCAACTTGATTTCCTACTTCTTCACCGGTTCGTCAGGCTTGGAAGCATTGCCTTCGATGTAGGGCGACCAGGGCTTGGCCTTCACCGGGCCGGGGGTCTTCCAGACTACGTTGAACTGGCCGTCGGCCTTGACTTCGCCGATGAACACCGACTTGTGCAGGTGGTGGTTTTTCTCGTCCATCTTGCTGACGATGCCGCTGGGCGCCTTGAAGGTCTGTCCCGCCATGGCGGCGATGACCTTGTCGACATCGGTCGACTTGGCTTTCTCGACCGCCTGCTTCCACATATTGATGCCGATGTAAGTGGCTTCCATCGGGTCGTTGGTCAAAGGCTTGTCGGCGCCGGGCAGGTTCTTGGCCTTGGCGTAGGCGGTCCACTTCTTGATGAACTCGGTGTTGGTCGGGTTCTTGATCGACATGAAGTAGTTCCAGGCGGCCAGGTGGCCCACCAGCGGTTTCGTGTCGACGCCGCGCAGCTCTTCCTCACCCACGCTGAAGGCGACGACCGGCACGTCCTTGGCCTTCAAGCCGGCGTTGCCCAGTTCCTTGTAGAACGGCACGTTGGAGTCGCCGTTGATGGTCGACACCACGGCGGTCTTGCCACCGGCCGAGAACTTCTTGATGTCGGCGACGATGGTCTGGTAATCGGAGTGGCCAAACGGCGTGTACTTCTCGTCGATGTCGGTCTCTTTCACACCCTTGGATTTGAGGTAGGCGCGCAAAATCTTGTTGGTGGTGCGGGGGTACACGTAGTCGGTGCCCAGCAGCACCCAGCGCTTGGCGCCGCCGCCTTCCTTGCTCATCAAATAGTCGACCGCGGGGATGGCTTGCTGGTTCGGCGCGGCACCGGTGTAGAACACGTTCTTGGACAGCTCTTCACCCTCGTATTGCACCGGGTAGAACAGCAGGCCGTTCATTTCCTCCAGCACCGGCAGCGCCGATTTGCGCGACACCGAGGTCCAGCAGCCGAAGATGACCGCGACCTTGTCCTGTCCCAGCAACTGCTTGGTTTTTTCGGCAAACAAAGGCCAGTTGGAAGCCGGGTCAACCACCACGGGTTCCAGCTTCTTGCCCAGCACGCCGCCCTTGGCGTTGATCTCGTCGATGGCCATCAGCACGGTGTCTTTCAACACGGTTTCCGAGATGGCCATGGTGCCCGACAGGCTGTGCAAGACGCCGACCTTGATGGTGTCGGCGGCATGGGCTGGCAGGGCAGAGAGGCCCGCCAGGGCGACGGCGGCGGTAAGCGCCTTGAGAGTAAAACGACGTTGCATTGAGTGCTTCTCCGGTAGTGAATAAGGAAACCATTTCGCTACGCCGTGCCTATTTGTTTGAGACAGGTATTTGCGCAGCGACGGGGTGACTTTAGGGAAGCACAGGGGATCGGGAAATACGCCGAGTGGCGTATGGAGAGGTTTTTGTGAGGCTGGCAACCCAAGGTACAGCACGACTCGACAGGACCATGGCGGGCTTCGTGATTTCCCGTTTCCCCGGCGATCCCGGAAGCATCGTCGGCCGCGCTGCCCAGGGGGAACCCTGTGCTGTCCAACAGCGCCGGTAAATCAACGATGCCTTGGTCCGTCGCATTTGCAACCGGTTCGACCTTTTACCCGGAATTGCGGTTCACGCGCAACGCCATTGATAGTTATCAATCGCCAACTTCATTTATCGGTATTTGATGCACGGGTGCAGGCGACCTGGCCTGCATCGTCCTCTGTATGTGCTGGCCTTTTAGGCGAAAGGGAATAATCATGAAGATTGTCAGAGTCCTCATCGCAATGCTTTTCGGCATTGCACTTGCCGCCTGTGGTGGCGGCGGGAGTTCTACCCCCGATAGCTACGGAATTACAGGCACTGTCACAACCTCCGGTGCGGCCATGGCAGGGGCGACCATCACCCTGACGGGTGGCGCCAGCACCACCTCCGATGCGAGCGGAAATTACAGTTTCACAGGCATCGCGAACGGCAGCTATGCGGTCACAGCGGCCAAGACCGGGTACACGTTCAGTCCGAGTGGCCTGACCGCCATCGTGAACGGTGCCAATGTGACCGGGATGAATTTCACGGCCACTGCCCTTGGAACAAGCCACGCCATCTCCGGCACGGTCACTGGCGACACCCTGTCGGGCGTGACGGTCACAGTGACCGGCGCGGCGACAGCCAGCGCCACCACGGACGCGAGCGGGAACTACAGCGTCACGGGTCTATACGATGGAAGCTATACCGTGACGCCGTCCAAGACCGGTTATACATTCAACCCCGCCAGCTCGGCCGTAACCGTCAGCGGAGCCAATATCGCTGGCAAGAATTTTGTGGCGACAGCCAATGCTGCGTCGACTTACAGCATCACCGGCGCGGTAAGTGGGAGCGTGCTGTCGGGTGTGGCCATCACCTTGAGCGGTGCCGGTTCCGCGACTGCCACCACCAACGTCAGCGGCAATTACACCTTCTCGGGCCTTGTGAACGGCAACTATACGGTGACACCCTCCATGTCCGGTTACACCTTCAGCCCGACCAGCGCCACGGCCAACGTCAGCGGAGCAAATATTTCAGGCACGAATTTTGTCGCCACAGCGAGCCCGGCCGCCTTTAGCCAATCCGACCTTACCGGAACCTGGCGCATCAATATGCTCAGGACTGGCAGCATGGACGGTTGGGTGCGTGCTACCGGAACACTCGATTCCTCCGGTCTGATGACTGTTTCTTCGTTCCTTGAAAGCACCGGAAACAGCACGCCGCCGGCCGCCGGTTCCATGCAGTGGACCATCAGTGGCAGCGGCGTCATAGCTGAATCTGGTGTCAACGCCGGAAGCCAGGTTCATATGACGATGACATCCAGCAAGAATTTCGTTGCCGGTACCGGATCTGACGGCAGCAGCCAGTTGCGGGTTGTCCAGAAAGTGGTGCCGGGGACTGTCTATAGCAGCGCTGACTTGCAGAACAAGTCATTCGTCTTCCATCAGTTGAGCGTTGGCTCGCAGTACAAATGGTCGTATGGGGCAGGGACCATTGATGCGGCCGGAGCAATCACCATAAGCAGTGAGACCGATCCATCCGGGCCTGTAACGCCAGCAGGGGCGCAGGGAACCATTTCAGTGGCCAGCGATGGGCTTGTCACCATGAGCTCGGGAATGGCCAGCTACGCTGGATTCATGTCCGACGACAAGAAGACGATCGTGGGCACCTACACCAACGACAATGGCGGCGGCAATGTTCAGTATCGGTTGATGATTGTCCAGATTACCGGGCAGACTTACACGGCCGGCCCCCTGCCTGCGGAATCGTCAGTTGCGCATATGCTGGCCGGGGGGGTCGCGCCCGCGCCGTTCTGGGTTCATGACACCATCACGATAGCCAGCGGCGGCGTCTTGACCTTTAGTGACTGGGTCTCCAGCAATCCCGTGGTTACTGCGCCCGGCACAGCGTACACCGGATCGATCAGTGCGACGGGGGTAGTATCCATCGCCGGAAATGCTTCCTACCATGGGCAGGCGTCGCACGACGGGAAATTCACCGTCGGTACCCAGACGATCACCAGTGGCGCTTATTCGCTCCAGGTGAACACGAAGTAAAAAGAATGCGGGGCCCATAAGCGGCCCGCGGGCAACGGCCATTGACGCTGCACCAGGGCCGACCCGAACCGCAAGATCGGTTCGGGTCGGCCTGGGCACGCCACGGAGCACCTGCCCCAGTTGAAAGGCGCTGGTCGCATTCCGACCTATTCCTTTTTCCCCTCCAGCACCTGACCGTTCTGTCTCAAGGTGGCACTGAGCACAGTCCCGTCGGCATTGCGATTGAACTGGACCACGGCACCGACCGCCTTGATTTCAATTACCTTCCCACACATAGCGAGGTGCGGCGATGGTGCTGATGGATGTTATCGTCAGACCATGAGAACTCAAATCGATCACCTGGTCGTCGTGGCACAGACTCTGGAGCTTGGCGTGCAGTGGTGCGAGGCCACCTTGGGCATTACGCCCGGCCCCGGCGGTGACCACGCGCTGTACGGCACCCACAACCGCTTGTTCAAGATCGCCACGCCGGCCAACCCGCTGGCCTATTTTGAAATCATCGCCATCAACCGAGAAGCCAAAAGGCCCGCCAATGCGCCGTCCAGGCGGTGGTTTGACATGGACGATGCGGCGCTGCAAGCGGCCGTCGCCAGCGAGCCGCGCTTTGTGCATTTTGTAGCCAACACCAGCGACATTCAGGCCGCTCGCGCCGCATTGAAAGCGCAAGGCATTGATCGCGGGCCAGCGGTGCAAGCCAGCCGTCATTCGCGCAAAGGCTTGCTGCAGTGGCAGATCACGGTGCGCGACGATGGCCAGCGCCTGTTCGACGGTGCTCTTCCAAGCCTGATTCAATGGGGCAAACCGGATGAAGCCGAACCGCTGCGCCTGCACCCCAGAAACAGCTTGCCGCGATCAGGCGTTAGCTTGCAGGGCATTGCCGTCACGCATCCGGTGGCCGCCAAGTTGCAAGCGGCTTACGAGGCCATCGGCCTCACGGGCATCAAGGTTGAGACCGGCCCGGCCAACATCACCGCGACCCTGCACACGCCAAGAGGTGTGGTCACGCTTCAAAGCCACGGTATTTAGCGTTTGCGTAGCGGCAACGCATGCGCGTCAAGGCGCGCAGGTCTGCACCACCTTCAAACACGCGCAGGCTCAACTGCTCCGTCAATCGTCCAGGCCGGACATGCCCAGTCGGTGCGGCAGGGGCTGGGCGCCGGCGATGCGGTACATCACCTGGCCCGGCCAGGACAAATAGCCGTCCAGCCGGCAGGAAAACAAGACCCCGTTGGTCTGGCTCTGGTAGCTGGTGCGCGCCTTGGGGCCGTGCGGATTGGCGGGGTCGATGACGTCGCAAATGACCTGCCCCTTTTTGACCTGGGCGCCGGGTTTCACATGGAAGACCAGAAAGCCGGTGCCCTGGCTGTAGCCCACATCCATGCCGCTCATGGGCATGGCCGGCGACAGCAGGCGTGGCAGCGGTTGTGCGCGGCCCTTGATGACGCCGCGCCGCACCAGCCAGCGGTACAGGTTGTTGGCGTCGCTGCGGCCCAGCGCGTCGCTGACGTCGAACTGGCTGCGCATCTCCACCGTGACCGACATGCAGGCTTGCGGTAGGGCGGCTTGGGTAAAGCGCTCGCGCAAGCGGCCCCACAAGGACGCATGCACACCGGAGAAGGTCAGGCTCTTGGCATAAGGCTGATTGCACAGGCTGGCCTGGGCGCCCAGGTCGGCGGCCAGTTCCCGAATGGCGCCGTTGGGCCAGTCGCATTCCGAGGTGAACAGGTGCAAGGCCGCGTGGATGTCGCAGTGCAAATCCAGCACGTAGTCGGCATCGACGCTCAGCTTCATGATTTCGACGCGCAGCGTCTGCAATTCATTGACCGGCTTCATCTCGGCCAGCAGCTCGCGCGCCGCCTTGCGAACGCGCTTGACGTTGGCCTCGGCGTCGGCGCCCAGTCGTTGGCCGACGCGCTCGGCGACGGCGTCGCTCAAGTCCAGCCAGTTGCGGTTGAAGTTCTCGTAGCTCAGCAGGTTGTAGCGACCGGCATGCGCATTGCCGACCAGTTGCGACTGGCCAATCGGGTTGACCGTCGGCACGACGATGATTTCGCCCTGGATCAGGCCTTTGCGTTCGGCCGCCAGCAACTGCGGCATCAGGTGGTGCAAGGCCATGGTGCCGGGCATTTCATTGGCGTGGATGGCCGCTTGCAGATAGACCTTGGGGCGGGCACCGGCTTTGCCGAAGCGCAGCCAGCGGATCTGCTTGTGTGAGCCCGGCGTCATGCTGGGCAAATCGATGTGGTTGATTTTGGCGGGCATTGGTTTCTCCGGTCGGGGATGTTGCCGGTCAGTCTAACGCAAGGCTTTTCATACCCCGGCGAGCAGGGCGATCGCCCCCCGCTCTTCAGCGTCGTCGTTACCTGTCTTTACAAACGAAACAGTCTGAGTACAGCCCATTGCCTGGTTCGAACGTTTAATTCGCAGGCGCGCCAATTGGTGTATTACTTGAAGGAATTCTTTATGAGCATGACCCAAACTTCCAACCGTATCCATCCCTTGCTGGCCACCGCCGCGGTATCCGTCACGCTGGTCAGCCTGGTGGGCATTGCCGCCATTACCGGCGTGCTGCCGAGTTCGCACGGTTCCCCCGCGGACGGTGCACAACAGACCGGCGCTGTTGCCTCGCTGCCGGCGGCGTCGGCTGCTACAAGCAAAAACAGTGGCAGTGAAACCATGCCGCGAGAACCGGCAACGCATACCTACACAGCTGCTGCCGCCAAGCCGGCCCGGCAACAGGCCTCGGCGCCGGCCCATCCGCAGGCGGCTGCAGCGCCGGTTGCGCAAAACAGCCCCATCGGAATCGGTGTCGGCGCGGTGGTCGGCGGCCTGCTGGGCAATCAGATGGGTGGCGGCAACGGCAAAGCCCTGGCCACCATTGCCGGCGCCGTGGGCGGTGGCTACCTGGGCAACGAAATCGCCAAGAAGAATCAGTAGCCGGCTGCCACACGCTGCGGGGTTTCGCCCTGCCGGCGACCCCAATCCATGATGATGCGATGCAACTGGTTCACGCCGTCGGTCAGGGCGGCCGGGCCGGGTTGCAGGATGTCGGCGGATTTGATTTCAAACAACTGCCGGTTTTGCACCGCGTTGATTTTGTCCCAGCCCGGTCGTGCCGCCACTTTTTCGGGCCGGAATTTCTTGCCGCACCAGGAGCCGATGATGATGTCGGGATTGCGTCGCACGATCTCCGCCGGGTCGGCAATGATCCGGTTCTTGCCCAAGGATTGAATTGCCAATTCCGGAAAGCAGTCATCGCCGCCGGCCATTCCGATCAGTTCGGAGACCCAGCGAATGGCGCTGATGGGCGGCTCGTCCCATTCCTCAAAGTAGATTTTCGGACGGCGTGCCAGGCCACTGGCGGCGTCGGCTAGCGCCACCAGTTGGCGCTGCATGTCTTGAATCCTTTCAAGACCCAGCCGCTCCTGCCCCAGCATGGCCGCCACCTGGTACAGCATGGAAAAAATCTCGTCCACGCTGCGCTGGTTGAACACCGTGACCTGAACGCCATGGCGAATCAGCGCCGCGGCAATGTCGGCCTGCAGATCGGAAAAACCAAAAACACAGTCGGGATGCAAGGCCAGAATCTTGTCGATGTTGGCGCTGGTGAAAGCGCTGACCCGCGGTTTTTCGTCCCGCGCACGGCGCGGCCGCACCGTGTAACCCGAAATGCCGACGATGCGGTGTTGCTGCCCCAGCAGGTACAGCCACTCGGTGGTCTCTTCGGTCAGGCAGACGATGCGCTGCGGTCCTGGCGCGAGCGCAAAACGTTCGGTCATTGAGCCGGTCACCGGCAGCTCCATGGCGAATGAGGGTCCACCGTTCAAGACCGGTTCAGCCGCGGCGGCTGACCGACAGGCTTTGCATGGCCCGGCCGACCAGGCCATGAACGTCATAGAGCGCCGATTCGGCCAGCCCGCCGCCGCTGGGGCCGAGGTGGGTGCGGGCATCCAGGCAGATCCATTCACCCCGGGGCTTGCGCAGCAGATGGAGGGTCAGGTCCGAATTGACAAAACTGTAGCGCTCAAAGTCCAGAATCGCGCTGATCCCGTTGCCCGAATCGGCAGCCACGGCAACGCGCTGGTAGTCGCTTGGCGACTCGTCATCCAGCAGCGGGTGGCGCAGGCGGAACCAGACCGCGCAGGGGCCGTCGAACATGCGGCCGCGCGCCAGCCGGGTCTCGACCAGGTCGGCGTAACCGGTGTGCTTGCCGGCAAATGGGAATACGCAGCTTTCCGATTCCAGCGGACCTTGGGGCGCCAGCGGCAACGGATGGCCCGGCAAGCCGTCCGGAATGGGTACATCGTTCTCGCGCTGGGCCAGCGCGGTGAAGCGCGCAACTTCTTTTCCCGCGGCCATCAGCCGCGCCGAAAAATGACCGGCGTTGCGTCCAGCGTAGTCGGTGGCGACCTCGATCGCGACCTCGCCAATGGGCACCGGACGCAGCAGGTTGGCGGTCAACCGCGCGATGTGGGTCAAGCCATGCTTGGCCGCGGCCTGCTCGACGGCGCGGCATACCAGGGCGATCGGCGGGCCGGCGTGCTGGTGCTCCGGATGCCAGGGGCCGCGCGTCAGCACGCTGGCGCGGTAGGCGCCGCTGCCCAGCCATTGGTAGGCGCTGGCGGGTAGGGCGTCGCCGCGGCTGGTCAAGCCAGGCTCCGGTCAAAAGAAGCGACAGCGGCGCTGGTGGGCAGGTGCATAGGGATGTTTTCCAATTTCTGTTTCCATGGCCATGATGAGCGCGACTTTAGCGCACCGACCTCGGGCCGGTCGAAACATCAAGGTGGCCGGGGTCAGTGCGGTTCCAGTGTTCCTGCTTCACGCCGGCTCGCATGGGAGCTGTTGCGCTGGCGGCGAAAGTGAACGATCGCCAGACACAGCGATGCCAGCTGCAGTGCCGAGCAAAAATAGAATGGCGCGCCAATGCGCCAATCGCCCCGGGGGTAGTGCGAAACCAGGGCCAGCAAGGGCGCTGCCAGCATCGGCGCCAGCACCGCCATCAAGCTGTTGAGCGAACTCACCGCACCCAGCGTCTGGCCCTGGCTGCGGCTGTCCGCCGCTGATGAAATCAGGCTCTGCACCGAAGCGGCCACCGTCACGCCAAAGATATTCACGCCGATGACGACGTACATCATCCAGCCCTCGGTCGCGGCACCCCACAGGGCGCAGGCCAACGCCGACGAGATCAGGCCCAGGATGGCCAGGCGCTGCGGGGAAAAGCGCTTCAGCAGACGTCCCAGCAGGAACCCCTGCACGGCCACCGACACCAGGCCCACCATGGCCAGCGACCAGCCATTCTCCAGCGGGCCCCAGCCAAACTTGAAGCTGCTGTAGAGCACCCAGCTGGTGTACAGCACGAACTGCGCCAGACCGCTGAAGGCGACCACGCCGACCAGCGGACCCACCCCCCTGAGTTGCGCCAGCTTGCGCAAGGAAGCCACCGGGTTGGCCGAGCGCCAGCTGAACGCTTTGCGCTGCGCGATGGGCAAGGACTCCGGCAGCACAAAATAGCCGTACAGCAAATTGACCATGGCCAGAACCCCGGCGACGAGAAACGGGAGCTGTAAATTGATGGCGCCCAGCAGCCCGCCCATGACCGGGCCGACGATGAAACCCAGCCCCATCATGGCGCCCAGCAAGCCGAAGCGTTTGGTCCGCTGCTCGGGCGGCGTGATGTCGGCCACGTAAGCGTTGGCGATGGCGGCATTGGCCTGCATGGCACCGGCCGCCACCCGCACGGCGATCAAGACCCACAAGGCGGTGGCGAACGCGGTGCCGAAAAAGCTGACGCCCAAACCCAGAAAGCCCAGCAGCAACACCGGCCGGCGGCCGAAATGGTCGGACAGGGCACCGAGTACCGGCGACATCAGGAAATTGGAGAAGCCGAAGGAAAAGGCGATGACGCCGTACCAGTAAGCCTGATCGGATTTGGAGGCGGAGAAGCTGCCAACCAGCGCCGGCAGCACCGGAATGATCAGGCCGATGGCCACCATGTCGAGCAGCACGGTCAGCATGATGAAGGGCATCGCGGCGTCACGCGAGCGCAGGGTCTTAAGCATGGCGAGTGTCCTGAACCGACCCGTCGGCAGCGACTTGAAAAGCCGGTCCGGCCAACTGCTGCAGGTGCGTCTGCACGTCGCTTGGCCAGGACGCCAGCAGCGCGTCGAACTTGCCGCGGTCGGCGGCAAAAAGCGCGCGTGCCGCCTCTTCAAAACCATCCAGATTGCCGGCCATGGCGGACATGAACCGGTAGGCTGCGGTTTGCGCCTGGCGCACGCTGTCGCTTGAGGAATTGGCCCGCTTGGCCTGTTCCACCAGCTTGCGCAAGGCGACCGAGGCGCCGCCGGGCTGGCTGCTCAGCCATTCCCAATGGCGCGGCAACAAAGTCACCTCGCGCGCCACCACGCCCAGCCGCGGCCGGCCCGGCCCGGCGGGTGCGGCACGCGGCGTTTCATCGGTGGACGGTGCCGCCTCCTTGGCCGGCACATTGAGCCGGCGCAACATCTGTGCCGGGGTGCCGCGACAGTCAAAATCGATCAGTTCGCTGGTCACCGCATTGAATACCAGTATTCGGGCCAGCGGGTGCGCGTCGGAGGTTTCCTTGACCTTGAGCGCCACCACCGGGAGCGGGCCAGCCGCTATTTTCTGATTGCCATCGAACGCGATATAGGGGGGAGCTGATGGGTCCACTGGGGTCTTTCTTCGGACATTGAAGGAGTGCAAATTATACCCGGATAAAACATACTTTAACTATATTACCCGGATTTAATGTAACGGTTTCAATTTTGTCCTGTTTTCAATGGTTTCTGGTGCTTATAAACGTCGACCCGATGTCCGGCTACTGGTTGCATCACAGCAAGGAAGCCCGACTCCAGCCAAAATGGTGAATTCAAAGGAGAAGCACGATGCAAACACGCCGACTGGGTCAATCCGCCCTTCAGGTTTCAATGCAGGGACTTGGCTGCATGGGCATGTCCGAGTTTTACAGCGGGCGCGACGACACGGCATCCATCGCCACCATCCACCGCGCGCTGGATCTGGGCGTCAATTTCCTCGACACCGCCGATATGTATGGCGTCGGCAAAAATGAGGAATTGGTCGGCAAAGCCATCGCCGGCCGCCGCCAGGGCCTCATCCTGGCGACCAAATTCGGCAACATGCGGGGCGAAGACGGATCCTTCAGGGGCGTCAATGGACGGCCCGACTATGTACGTGCCTGCTGCGATGCCAGCCTCAAGCGCCTGGGCGTGGAGGTCATCGACCTCTATTACCAGCACCGCGTCGACCCCAATGTGGCTATCGAAGACACGGTCGGAGCCATGGCTGAACTGGTGCAGGCCGGCAAGGTGCGCTATATCGGCTTGTCCGAAGCCGCCCCCGACACGATTCGACGGGCCCATGCCGTGCATCCCGTCACGGCCTTGCAAACCGAATATTCACTCTGGAGCCGTGAGCCCGAGGAGGAACTGCTATCCACGGTTCGTGCTCTGGGTATCGGTTTTGTCGCCTACAGTCCCCTGGGCCGCGGTTTTCTGACCGGTGCCTTCAAGACGCCCGACGACTTTGCGCCGGACGACTACCGCCGTCATGCGCCGCGCTTTCAGGGAGAGAATTTCCGGAAGAATCTTGCCCTGGTGGAAGAAGTTCAGGCCATCGCTGCCGGTCTGGGCTGCACGGCGGCCCAGTTGGCCCTGGCCTGGGTCATGGCACAAGGCACTGACATTGTTCCCATCCCTGGCACCAAGCGCATCGCTTTGCTTGAGCAAAACATCGCGGCCTGCGATCTGGTGCTTTCAAACGAAATTCTCGCGCGCCTGGACCGTGTGATGCCCGCCGGAGTCGCCACCGGGCAGCGCTACGCGCCGGCATCCATGCAGATGCTCAACCTCTGAGGAACTGGCCGCTTCGGCCGTCGGCGGTCGATACGGCAGAGGGCGTCGAGTTCCTGGCCTGAACGATCTCGGCCACAATGGAAACGGCAATTTCTGCTGGCATCTTGGCGCCGATGGCCAAACCGACCGGACCGTGCAATCGTCCCATTTCTTCGACAGTCAGATCAAAGTGTTCGATCAGTCGCTCCTTTCGGAGCTGCTGGTTGCGCCGCGATCCGAGGGCCCCGACGTAGAAGGCCTGGGATCGCAGCGCCTCGATCAGCGCCATGTCGTCCAGTTTGGGGTCGTGCGTGAGGGCAACGATGGCAGTGTGGGCGTCGGGCACCATTTGGCGCACGACATCGTCGGGCATGCCTTCGACATGGCGCGCAACCGGCACGCCAGCAGCCAGGGTGGCTGCGTATTCTTCACGCGGGTCGCATACCAGCACTTCGAAATCGAGCAGCACCGCAATTTGCGCAACCGTCTGCGACAATTGTCCTGCACCAATCAGCAGCAAACGCCATTTGGGACCGAACACGGTGGTCAACGTCAAGCCGTCAAACACAAGGCCCTGTCCCCGCAACGCGCCGGCCAGCAACACGGCGCCGCTGCTCAGGGTCAGCGTTCGTGCCACCAATTCGTGCGCGGCGGTGCGCGTCAGCAGTTGTTCGATCCAGTTGCTGTCCAGCAAGGGCTCCTGCAGCAGTCGCAAGGTGCCGCCGCAGGGGATGCCGAAATGGGCGGCTTCGTCCTTGCTGACGCCGTAGCTGATCATGGTCGGTCGCTCCAGCACGGGCGCAGCACCGTTGACCGACTGGAGTCTAGCCCTGGTGCGTGCGATCAGATCGTCCTCAACGCAACCGCCCGATACCGAGCCGCTTACCAGCCCGTCATCCCGCACCGCCAGCAACGCACCCGGCGGGCGTGGTGCGCTGCCCCAGGTTTCCACAACGGTGACCAGGGTAGCGGCATGATTGGCGCGGCGCCAGTGCAGCGCATCGGCGAGAACTTTGAGGTCAAGGCTTTCCATGGGCTGCCATTTTTTGTCCGAGTACTAGCCCAGTTCGAAATCGCCCGACTGGATTCGTTTGACACCCTTGGCGCTCGTCTGCTTCCAGACCAGTCACGAACACGGTTTTGATACCGCGCTGCTTCAGGTAACCGGCCAACCCGGTTGTCGTCTTGTGGTCGGTTTCCTCCAAAGCGCAGTAGCTACCCAGGCTCTTGTGATAGCCCTTGCGCACAATGATCTGGGCGGTCGGCAGCTTGAGGCCCTTGTGCAGGGCGGCATCGTCAGTGCCCTGCACGCAATGATCCGGCCACAGAACCTGTGTGCCATAGGACTGGACCATGAATGAACCCCTCATACACTCAGATAAGCGCGTCGCACCTCTTCATTGTGTGAAAGCTCCTTCATGCTCGCCTGATAACGAATCTGTCCCTTCTCGAGGACATAGGCCCGATCAGAGACCAACTCGGCAAAGTGCATGTTCTGCTCGGACAGCAGAATGCTCACGCCTTGCGCCTTGAGTGCCAGGATCATGTGGGCCATCTGCTCCACAATCACCGGGGCCACGCCCTCGGAGGGTTCATCCAGCAGAACCAGATAGGGGTTTCCCATCAAGGTGCGTGCGATCGTCAGCATCTGCTGCTCGCCGCCGCTCATGCGGCCACCCATCCGGTTGCACATCTCACCCAGGTTCGGAAACAACTCGAACAGGCGCTCGCACGTCCACAATGGCGCCGCGCTGCCGTCCGCCCACTGGCGCGCGCGCTGTCGGCCAACCGCCAGGTTTTCCATCACCGTCAGATCGGTAAAGATGCGACGGTCTTCCGGCACATACCCCAAACCCAGGCGCGCCGCCTGATGCGGTTCACTGCGGGAAATATCCTGGCCCAGAAACGTCACCGTGCCGCGCCGCTTGGACAGCATGCCGATAAGGGCCTTGAGCGTGGTCGATTTGCCGGCGCCATTGCGCCCCATCAGTGCCACGACCTCACCGCGCTGGACCTTGAGGTCCACGTCATAAAGGATTTGCGCCGCGCCATACCAGGCGGCCAGACCACGGGCCTCGAGCAATGTGGTACCGGTAGCGGCCATCATGCGTTCTCCCCAGCCACTTCTGCGGTCAATCTCTCGAAGGTTTTGCCGCTGCCGAAGTAGACCTCCTGCACCTTGGGGTGATCACGGATTTCAAGCGGTGCGCCCTCGGCGATGAGGCGGCCCCGTGCCAGCACGATCATGCGGTCGGCATAGGCGAACACCACGTCCATGCTGTGCTCCGTGAACAGTACCGCGATGTTGCGGTCAATGACCAGCTGTTTGGTCAGCGCCATCAGTTCGTTGCGCTCCTTCGGGGCCATTCCCGCGGTCGGTTCGTCCATCAACAGCAGCGCCGGGTCATTCGCCATGGCGATCGCGAGCTCCACGCGCTTGACGTCGCCGTAGGCCAGTACGTTGCACGAGCGCTCCGCCTGCGCTTTCATGCCGACCTGCTCCAGCACGGCCAAGGCGTCATCGCGCCGGTAGTCGCTGGCACGTCGCCACATCGAGAATAGCTTCCCGTCCTGCGACAGCAGCGCCATCTGCACGTTTTCAACCACCGTCAGCGAGGCAAAGGTCTCCGCAATCTGGAAGGTGCGGCCAACGCCGCGCCGCCAGATCTCGCGCGGCTTGCGCCCCACCAGTTCCAGCCCGTTGAGCTGGATCGAGCCGCTGTCGGCACGCAACTGCCCGTTCACCATGTTGAAGGTGGTCGATTTGCCGGCGCCATTGGGGCCAATCAGTGCCAGCAACTCTCCTGCGGCCAGGTCGAAATGGATGCCGTCCACGGCCCTCACACCGCCAAACGATTTGCCAAGGCCGGCGACCCGCAACAGCGGCACTGATGATGTTGTGGCGATGGCTGTCATACGCCGGTCTCCTGTTTTTCCCGGTGGCGATCGGCTAATTGCTTGACGAAACCGGCAATTCCCTGCGGGAACAACAGCACCAGAATGATGATGATGGCACCCAGCATGGCGCGCCAGTAATCGGTATTGCGGGCCACCGTGTCATGCAGCCAGGTGAAGGTGACGGCACCGACAACCGGCCCGGCCAGCGTCTGGATGCCACCCAGCAGGACCATCACCAGACCATCCACGGATTTTCCAACGGACAGGGTCTCGGGCGATATGCTGCCCTTGGAAAAGGCATAGAGCGCGCCGGCCAGTCCGGCAAAGGTACCGGCAATCATGAAGGCCAGCCACTGCATCCGCTTGACATCGATGCCGATTGCATCGGAACGCAACACGGAATCGCGTCCGGCGCGCAAAGCGTAGCCAAAGGGCGAGAACAGGATGCGACGCAGCAGCAGGACGCCCGCGACGACCATGAACAAGGTAAGGTAGTAGTAGTTCTGCCTGTCGGCCAACCACTGGGCCGGCCAGACACCGGTCAGGCCGTTGCTGCCGCCGGTGAAGCTATCCCATTGGTAAGTGATGGCCCAGGTGATCTGGGCGAACGCCAGTGTCAGCATGGCCAGGTAGACGCCCGACAGGCGCACTGCGAACCAGCCGAAGATCAGGGCGCCAAGCGCTGACACGAGCGGCGCCAGCAACAGGGAAAGCTCCATTGGCATGCCGGTGCTGCGCACCAGCAGCGCTGCCCCGTAAGCACCCAGACCGAAATAGGCGGCATGCCCGAACGAATGCATTCCGGCAGGGCCCATGATGAAGTTCAGGCTGGCCGCAAACAGGGCGGCCACCAGCAGATCGATCATCAACACGATGGTGTAGGGTGAACCGGCGGTGACGGTCGGCAGCGCGACCAAGGCCAGACCCAGCAAGGCGGCGGCAATGACGTAAGTCTTGCTGGCGCGGCGCAGCGGCTCCTCCGGGAGCCCCACGTAGCGGCTGGGGGCCTGGGGGCGCCCCATCAGGCCCCAGGGGCGGGCCACCAGCACTGTGGCCATCACCAGAAATTCGACCACCAGGGTCAGTTTTGAAAACGACAGGCTGACTCCCGCGATTTCCACCACGCCCAGCCAGATGCAGACGGCCTTGATTTCAGCAATCAGCAGGGCCGCTGCATAGGCACCGGGAATGGAACCCATGCCGCCCACCACCACCACGACAAAGGCCGCGCCGATGGTGTTCAGGTCCATCTCCATGCTGGCCGGCTCGCGTGGTAGTTGCAGGGCACCACCCAGGCCGGCCAGCAATGCGCCGAGCGCAAATACGGCCGTGAACAGCCAGGCCTGATTCACCCCCAGCGCACTGACCATTTCCCGGTCCTGGGTCGCGGCCCGAACCAGCGTACCCCAGCGTGTGCGGGTCAGCAGCAACCAGAGCAGGCCCAGCACGACCGGTCCGACCACGATCAGAAACAGGTCATAGGACGGAAAGGAACGCCCCAGGATTTGTACCGCACCCGAGAGTCCGGGCGCCCGGGGTCCCAGCAGTTCATCAGGACCCCAGAACCAGAGTACGGCATCCTTGATGACCAGCACCAGCGCAAAAGTGGCCAGCAACTGGAACAGTTCAGGTGCCTTGTAGATGCGCCGCAGCAGCAGCATTTCAATCAGCGCGCCCAGCACACCCACGGCAACGGCCGCCAGCAGCAGAGCCGGCCAAAACCCGAGTCCGGTGCCAAGGTGACTCACCAGCGTGTAGGCCACGTAGATGCCAACCATGAAGAACGAACCGTGCGCAAAATTCACGATGCGCGTGACGCCAAAGATCAGCGACAGGCCGGCTGCCACCAAGAACAGAGACGAAGCACCCGCCAGCCCGTTGAGCAATTGGGCCAAAAAGCCTGAAAAATTCATTCCATCCCTTCAATACCATGGGCCTGACCTGGCGCGTTTGGACCGGACCAGAGCCGGTCCAAACGCGAGAAAGTTACCCCGACAAAGCGGCTTGATCAGTCCGGCGCGCGCAATTTGGCGACGTCGGCATCGGATGGCAGGTACCTGGCACCGTCGAGGTAGGTGTAGTCGACCATCACGCCCTTGCCGCCATCATTCTTGGTTTTACCCACATAGGCCCCCATGGTGGACTGGTTGTCTTGCGCACGGTAGCTGATCTTGCCGAAAGGACTATCGACCTGCAGACCCTTGAAGGCCGCCACCAGTTTTTCTGTTTCACTGCTCTTGGCTTTCTTCAAGCCCGCCACAATCGATTTGACGGCGGTGTAGCCCACCACCGACCCCAGGCGCGGATAGTCCTTGTACTTGCCCTGATAGGCGTCCAGGAACGCCTTGTGCTCGGGTGTCTGAATACCGTACCAGGGATAGCCGGTGACGATCCAGCCGTTGGGCGCCTCGTCCTTGAGCGGATCCAGGTACTCGGGCTCGCCGGTCAGCACGCTGACCACCGCGCGACCCTGGAACAGCCCGCGCGTATTGCCCTCGCGAACGAACTTCGACAGATCGGCACCGAAGAGCACGTTGAAGATCGCGTCCGGTTTGGCATCAGCCAGCGCCTGCACCACGCTGCCTGCGTCGAGCTTGCCCAGCGGCGGCGCCTGCTCGGCGACGAACTCCACATCCGGCTGCGCCGCTTTCAGCAACTGCTTGAACGCGGCGACCGCCGACTGGCCGTACTCGTAATTGGGATAGACAACGGCCCAGCGCTTCTTCTTCAACTTGACGGCCTCCGGCACCAGCATGGCGGCCTGCATGTAGGTGCCCGGGCGCAGGCGGTAGGTGTACTTGTTGCCGCCGCCCCAGATGATCTTGTCGGTCAGGGGTTCGCCGGCCAGGAAGAAGAACTTCTTCTGTTTGGCGAAGTCGGCAACTGCCAAGCCGGTGTTGGACAGGAAGGTACCCATCAGAACGTCAACCTTTTCGCGGGAGATCAGCTCTTCGGCGACGCGCACGGCATCGCCTGGATTGGCGTTGTCGTCACGCGTGACCAGTTCGATCTGCTTGCCATTGACACCGCCCGCTGCGTTGGCCTCGGCGATGGCGAGCTCCATGCCCTTCTTGTAGGGTTCAAGGAAAGCGGGCTGCGCCTTGTAGCTGTTGACCTCGCCGATCTTCACGACGCCCTGGGCATGCGCCGACGTCAAAAGAACCAGGGTGGCCGCAAAACTGGTCGTGTGCAGCATCGTTCTTAGCATCTTCATATCAAAAGTCTCCTCAATTAAAAAAGTAAAACTACCGCGGGCGAATCAGGTTAGGGCCTGTTCACCCTATTTTTATCTCGCAAAAATAGTGTCAACGGGCCCTAGCGCAGTCCGTCCTGACCCACTATCTCACTCGCTTGCAATCCGCCGATGCGTGCCAGCGGTCGCCCGCTGGCCGTAACGACGACCGCCACCACGATCTCGCTGGCTCGGGGTGCATCGCTGACCCGCGCCTCCATGGCGTCAAAGTGGCTGCGCACAAAAGCCGCATCCTTGTGACCCAAAGGCACATCGAGCGCCGTGCCGAGCCCGCCCATCTTCTTGGCCGAAGGCACCAGGGCGGCGCCTTTTTCGACCGCCTTGCGCAGCGGCGCCCCGAGCTTGGGGTGCAGGATGGCCGCCGCATGTTCGAGCTCACCGGCCTCGCCAACAATGGCGCCCTTGCCGTAGCTTTGCGCCTGGCTTGGCAGGATGCCCAGGGCCTGCACGCACTTTTGCCCCAACAGGCCACCGAGCTCATCACCGATTGCGATCAACTCGTCGAGGTTTTCCGAATAGCGCCCGGCAAAAGGGTTTTCAATCACCGCCATGGCCAGCGCCCTGCGTGTCGGCGGATCGATCGGCCGGCCCATCTCGATGCGGGTTTCATCGACTTGGACAATCACTTTTCGAATTTTTGCGTTCATGGTATTTCCTTCAATGTTGGAGCGACGGCTGTTTGAGACCTCAACGCAGTCCGTCCCACAGGCTGATGGCACTGGCGGCAAGGCCACCGACCCGTGCATGGACACGCGCTCCGGTACTCATCGCCAGAATGAAAACAATTTCATCCGACTTGGGCGAGCCCGGAACCCGCACTTCGATGGCGTCAAAATGGCTGCGCACGTAACTGGCATTGATGTGCGTGAGCGGCACATCCAGGGCAGCGCCGGGTCCAGCCACTTTTTTGGTCGAGGGCACGATCGCCAAGGCATTTCCCGGTTGCCCCGTTTTCAGCTCTCCCTGCCCCTTGGCATAGGCCTTGGGGTCGCCTTTCCAACCCAGCAGTTCGCGCATCGCGTAACCGCCCGGCACATGCCACAGCGCACCGTGTTCCAGCTCACCGGCGGCACCCACAATGGCACCTTTTCCGTAACCCTCGATACGTTCTACCGGCACGTTCATCGCCGAGCGCAGGCGCTGCGCCATTTCGACGCCAACCGGTTGCAGTGCTTCCATCATCGGCAAGATGTCAGGTTCGTAGCGGCCCGCAAAGGGGTTGGTCAGCACTGCGGCAATGGCCCCGCGCAGCAGAGGTGTAGCGGCAACCGGACCAAATTCGTGCTGAATTTGCTCCACGTGGGTAAAGACTCGTCGAATTTCAATCATTGTTTTGACTCCATTGATTTCACGCAAATACCATGCCAGGCTGCTTGTGCAGGAGTCGACTTGCTGCCGTCGGCAGCCACGCGCCGCCGGTGGTCGCAAGCTGGTTTTGGCACACCAGTGCGGCAGACCAGATCAAGCCGGCGCCACGCAATTCCTGGGCACGCGTCAGCCCCGCGGACAAGGCTTGGCGCACCAGCTCGGGTTCGAGTCGCGCCACAGCCACCGTCACTGGCAGGGCGCCGAGGTCGGTGTCGTCGGTCAGTTCGCAAGCCGGCCGACGTTGGATCCGCGCGTCAATCAGGTTGACGGCATTGGCAATCACGGTTGCCGCTGCGTCGGCCTGCGCAGCCGTGCGCGCCAGCACAGTCACGCTGTCGGCGATGCCCAGTGAAAAACTGCGGCCACGCCAACCGCTGGTGGCGATGCCGCGAACTGGCATGGCACTGAAAACTTCAAACTGACCGTCGGTACCAATGCCGCTTTGAAGTTCCTGCAGATCCAGGTTGGCCAAATCCGCATACAGACCGATTCGCAACGATTGGCCAGGCGCCAGGTGCAGGGCGATGTCGCCCCCGTTGTTGATCCAGGCGCGCGACACGCCGTCCCTTTCGTAACAACTGACAAGCTCCTGCGCCACGGCGCCCGCCACGGCTGCCATGGGGGTGATGAAAGCGGCATTGAAAGGCCGACAGGCTTGCCACATGCGCCGGGCGATGGCGCCATGCATGGGGCACTCGTCGCCGACCGGACGCCGCAGCACGGGAAGTTCTTGCACCAGTTCATCGAGGATACCGGTGAAGCGTTGCCAGGCATCCGCGTGCGCCATGGCCATTGCGTCCGCAGTGCCACTGGCTCCGATGATGATGTCGATCGGACCGTGCTGAAAATGCCAGCGGCCGTCCGGGAGTTGTGTCCGCTGCGCGTTCATGACGAGCGCATTTCAGCCCAGCATGGGCGCTTGCCCCAGCGGCCAGGGATTACCGATCGGCTGCGGCGCCCACTGCCGTGCCGTAGGTGCACCTTCATCGTGCCAGGCGCCCCGCTCAAGGGCTTCTTTCAAGCTGCGCACATAGTCCATATGGCCTCCCAGCGCGCGGTAGTCGTCAAGCTTCATGCAAAACTCAATCGGCGCGATGATCGCCGGTGTCGGCACGGTTCCGAAGCTGTGATCGGGCATGCGCATGACATCGACCATCACCGTGATGCCGCCGCCAGGCCAGACGTAGGCGGGTGCCCCGCCGCAGGTCACATTGACCAGCGCGTTCTTGATGGCACGGGTCAGCAGAATCGGGTTCTGGGTCACGCCGGCGCGCAGACTGCCACCGGCACCGGCGAGAAAGAGGACCGTCGAGAGAGACGGTTCACAATTTTCACCAATGCGCTCGACGACACGGCGCACCTCGGCCGGCATCTCCTGCTCGACCGGGCGCAGTTGTTGGTCCAGCACGTACCAGCTCGCGTGCTCGCCGGTGGTCGACGTCATCAGCAGGCGCAAACCGGGCCAGGCTTTGTTCGCATCCCAACCTTCGATGATGGACAGCGGATCGGTGAGGTCGGTGCCACCCCATCCAGTTCCCGGATTGGCGACCTGAAAATAACGTCCGGGCGTCGATTTTCGTCCTTGCATCTTGATCCCGGAGGCACGCATGTCCAGACAATGACCTGACTGGTGCTCGGTCAGTACGCCGGTGATGTGATCGTCGACCACCACCACTTCGTCCACGATACCCGCCAGTTGCTCGGCAAAAATCCCGACCGTGGCCGAGCCGCAGCCCAGTCGCATGCGTTTTTCCTCGACACCGTTGACAACCGGCGCACGGCCGGCCTGAATCAGAATCTGCGAGCCGCCGTCGATCATGAACTCGACTGCTTGCTTGTTGCCCAACGCGGCCATCATTTCGGCGGTGACGCGCCCCTCTTTCTTGCTGCCGCCGGTCAAGTGATGGACACCGCCAAGCGAAAGCATCTGCGAACCGTATTCGGCCGTCGTCACATGGCCGACGACTTCGCCCTTGCAACGCACGTTGGCCTGTTCCGGGCCCAGGTAGCGGTCGGTATCGATCTTTACCTTGAAACTGCAGTAGCTGAAGATCCCTTCCGTAACCACTGTGACCAAATCAACACCTGCGGCCTGGGATGAGACGATGAAGGGGGCTGGCTTGTAATCGGGATAGGTGGTCGATGCGCCGACACCGGTAATGAACACATCGTCAGCGAGCGCAATCTCCGTGCTGTCGGTTGGCGTTGGCGCCATCACGCCATCAGCCCCGATGCGTCCGCCCAGCGGGACCACGGCCGCCTCGCCGTCAGCCAGGCGACGACGCAGCATCAGCACCGGATCGACGCGTACCAGGGTGCCGCAGCGGTTGGCATAGCGGTCGCAGGCACCACTGCGGCCGTTCGAGATCTGGCACAGCACCGGGCACGCATTGCACTCGATTTTGTCGCTGATCAGCCGCTCGCCGCGTGGCCGCAGCGGCTGCGCTGCCTGCGCAGGCGTCGAGGCCTCCATGCCTGGCAAGCCATCAGTTCTAGTATGTTCGGCCATGATTATTAATGTAGTGTTACCTTAATTAATATGTTGTGTATGCTACATTTTTGAAAATGTAGCATAGCAAAACAGACACGCTATCGGTATTTACCCGTCATCGCGTCAGGAGGGCGCGGCGCACACGATCCGGCGTCGCCGGAATTTGCCGCACACGCACTCCGATGGCGTCGTAAATCGCATTCAGAATGGCTGGCGCAGTGGCCACCAGCGCCGGCTCACCCACTCCTTTGGCACCATAGGGTCCGAGTGGCTCCTTGTCTTCGATGATATGAACCGTGATAGGCGGAACGTCGCCCACCGTGGGGATCATGTAGTCGTGCAGATTGTCGGTGCGACCGCTGATGTATTCTTCCATCATGGCCAGACCAAGTCCTTGTGCCACGCCACCGTGAATCTGTCCTTCAACCTGCGTCGGGTTGATGGCGCGGCCCACATCATGCGCTGCGTGGATGTGCAAAACCTTGACCGTGCCGGTTTCGATATCCACCTCAACCTCTGCAATCTGGGCGGCAAAACCGTAGCAGGCATAGGGCACGCCCTGGCCGTTGGCATCGAGCGGCACCGTCGGTGGGTTGAAGTAGCCGCGGCCAGAGATGAGGTCGCCGTACTGGTTGGCTGGCAGGGTGCCCAGATCCAAGTGTCTTTCAGCACCCCCCTCGGTGCCGCTAACAACCGTTCCCGCGACGCTCAGCATGGCATTCGGCCCGAGCCCCAGCAACTGTAGCAGCTGCTGGCGAATGTCCTCGCCTGCGAACTTGGCGGCATTGCCCGAGACGAAGGTCTGGCGCGAGGCCGACGACTTGCCGGCATCCTCGGTCAGATCCGTGTCGCCCATGACCTGGTCGACCAGCGCCACCGGCAGCCCGACCGCGTCGGCAAAAATCTGCGGCATCACGGTGCCGCTGCCCTGGCCGATTTCCTGCGCGCCGTTGTACAGAAACAGCCGGCCATTGCGGCGCAGCGCGCCGGTCATGGTCGACGGATTGGCGATCACCGTGTTGCCGATGCCGTACCACATGCTGGCAATGCCAACGCCGCGTCGCAACACGCCAGCGCCGGCCTCGGCCTGACGGTTGAAATCCTTGACCATCGCTTGCGCGCCGTGCCACGCCGGGCGCAATGCTTCCAGGCATTGCACCATGCCGACACTGGCCTGCAACACCTGTCCTGTGGCGGTTGGTTGACCCGCACGGATCGCGTTCTTGAGCCTGAATTCGAGCTGGTCGATACCGACTTTTTCGGCCAATTCGTCGAGCAAGGCCTCGGTCACGATATGGGCCTGCGGTACGCCAAACCCGCGGAAGGCGCCGGAGATGGCGTTGTTGGTGTACACCGCCCGCGTCAGTGCCCGCAAGTTCGGAACGTAGTAGGGCCCGGTCGCATGCACCGGGACCCGATTGGCGACGGTAGAACCCCAACTGGCGTAGGCGCCGGTGTTGAAATCACCATGAAAATCGAGCGCAGTCAGTTGGCCCTGCGCGTCGCAAGCAAAGCGGGCGCGGATACGTGACGGATGGCGCTTGGTCGTCGACTGCATGGATTCGGCCCGGCTGTAGACCGTGCGCACCGGCCGCTTCAGAAGCCAGGCTGCCAGCGCCAACAGGGGCTGGACAGAGACGTCAAGCTTGCCGCCAAATCCGCCGCCGATGGCAGAGGGCACGATGTGCACCACATGCTTGGGTAGTTTCAGCACATGTGCCACCTCATCCCGATCCATCACCGGTGTCTGGGTGCAGACAAAGACGCGTAGGCGCTGCTCGCCCAGCTGATTGAACACTTCGGCATAACCTGCCTCCGGTTCGATGTAGGCGTGTTCAACGTAGCCAGTGCGGTACTCATCTTCCGCCATGAAGGCCGACTCGCGAAGACTGGTCGCCACATCGCCCTTGACCACGCGGCCACGGCACAACACGTTTTCAGGCGCGAAATCGTGCAGCAGATCACCGGTCGCTGCCAATGCTTTTTCACTGGTGTCAAGCGGCGCCTCTGGCTGCCAGGTGATCGGGATATCCGACTCGGCAATGGCCTGCACCGCCTCCATGGCGCCGACGATCAGCAGGACCGCCTCGCCGCGCATGCGTACATGGTGTTCCGCCAGAACCGGTTGATCCTTCGGCTCCGGAAACACCGAAAAACTGTTCTCAGGCACATCTTTGGCGCTGAAGACCGCAACGACTTGCGGGTGCCGGCGCTTGAAGGAATCCAGGTCGCCGAGCGTGAATGTGGCCCGTGCATGCGGTGAGCGCACCGTGCGCAGCCATAGGCAATCCGGCGGGTAGTGGTCGGCGCCGAACTTCTCGGCACCGGTGATCTTGGCAACGCCGTCGAGCCTGGGCAGGCGCGCGCCTACGGCCTGACCAGCCGGCGGTTGCGGCAAAATGAATTCGCCCCGCGCCACCGCCAGCACCGCTTCGATGATCTTCCGATAACCGGTGCAGCGGCACAGGACACCGCCCAGGCCATCCTGCACCTGCTGCTCGGTGGGATCAGGATAACGACGCAGCACGTCGCTGGCAGCCATCAGCATGCCCGGCGTGCAAATCCCGCACTGTGCTGCACCATGTGCAAGAAAGGCCTGCTGTAGGCGATTGAGCTGGCCGTCACAGGCCAGTCCCTCGACCGTGGTGACGACCCGGTCCACGCACTGGCCAACCGGAGTGATGCAGGCGCAAACCTGTTCGCCGTCGAGCAAAACGGTGCAGGCGCCGCAATCACCCGCATGGCAGCCGATTTTGGTCCCGGTCAAACCAAGGTCATCGCGCAACACATCCGACAAGCGTTTGCTGGGTGCAGTCAAAACGTCAACCGTCTTGCCGTTCAAATTCAAACGGAGGGTCTGCGGCACCTGAGCTGGCGTCGTCATTTGTAGTGGGTCATTCATGGAGGGCCTCTTCAATGGCTCGTTTAACCAGCGTCAAGGCCGCGTCACGTCGGTAGACTCCGCTGCCGCGCACGTCGTCGATCGGTGTCAGCGAAGCGAGGTCAGACGCCTCGACCAATCCCGACAGGCCGGGCCAGGCCTGCCGGCCGATCAGTCTATGTTCCAGCGTCCTCAGGCGCTGGGCCACCGCCGAACAGGACCCCACCGCGATCCCGGCATAGGTAATCACGCCGGCCGCGTCGACCTCGATGACAGCCGACACCATGGCGATTGAAATCACCAGGTAGCGCCGGTGTCCAAGCTTGATGAAACTGGACCTGGCCGCGCCACGCTTGGGAACCAGGATGCCCGTCACGAGCTCGCCAGGGAGCAGGGCGGTCTTGCGCGGACCCAGCACAAACCCGGTCAGCGGCACGCTGCGCGTACCCGCCAACGACGAAATTTCGATTTGCGCATCAAGTGCCATCAGGGCTGGGACGCCATCGGCAGCGGGCGATGCATTGCAGATATTGCCGGCCACGGTGCCGCTGTTTTGCACCTGCATGCCGCCAATATCCCGTGCCGCCGACTGCAGCCCGCGAAATTGCGCCGGCAGCTTGGCCCGAACCACTTGGCTCCATGTGACGGTGGCACCAATGCGCCAATGCAAGCCTTCATCGACCAGGGTTCGCAATGACGCAATGGCAGTGATGTCGAGAAGGGCCTCCGTGATGATCTGCCCGCTGCGCGCAGCATAGAAATCAGTGCCCCCCGCCAGCACCGTCAAAGGCGTTGTGGCCAATGCGGTCAAGGCCTCATCAAGCGTCTTTGGGCGCAGATAAACACCTGTGCTGCTAGTCAATTTTCGGTCTCCCATGCTGGTCGGTTTTCAGGCGACGCCGAGCACGACGGGAATCGCCGTTGCCGGTGGCGTGTTGCGGCTGCGACCACAACGCACAATGCCGTCGATCATGACCATCCCAACGCCCGGGATGTCGCCACGCTGAATGCTGTCAAGGATGTCGCGCCCCGCCGTATGCTGTGCTTTGTCCAAAAACACAAAGTCGGCAGCCCGACCGACTTCGATCAGGCCACAGTTCAGATTGCGCAGGCGCGCTGTGTTGCCGGTGGCGAAGCAGAACACGATCTCGGCCGGAATGCCGCCCAGGCTGGACAGCAAGGCCACCATGCGCAGCATGCCCAGCGGTTGAACACCCGAGCCGGCCGGCCCATCGGTGCCAAGGATGATACGGTGCGGACACTTGAGTTGCAACGCGGCCTGCGCCGCTGCGATAGCCACTTTTTCATTGCCGTTGTGCACGATCTCGATGGCCCGCGACGACTTTTCGCACAGTTCGCAAACATGGGCCTCGGACAAGGCAGTATGACCACCGTTGATGTGACCGATGACATCCGCATCGGCCTCAAGCACCACGTCCTTGTCGATCAGACCCGATCCCGGAATGGAGGGGCCACCGGTATGAATGGTGCTCTGGATGCCGTACTTACGGGCCCAGCGGACCATTTCCGCAGCCTCGTAGCCAGCCTTGACGGAACCCAGACCCACTTCACCGAGCAAACTGACGCCAGCGTCGGCCAGATCTTTGAAGTCTTGTTCGACCATGCCTTTTTCAATGATCGGTGCACCGGCCAGGACCTTGACGCCGCCGGGGCGGAAATTGTCGAACGCGCGCTGTGCGGTAATGGCCAGCGCTTTCAGGCCAACGATATCCTTGGGTCGCCCGGGCAAGTGGACTTCACCCGCGGAGATCATGCTGGTGACGCCGCCGTGCATCGTGGAATCGATCCAGCCGCTCTGGTTCTGGCGCGGCGTCCAGTCGCCGAACACCGGATGAACGTGGCTGTCAATCAAGCCCGGAGCGACGCAGGTCTGCTGTGCATCAATCATGGTCTGAGCGTGCTCAAGGTTGCAGTCCTTGGCTTTGCCAACGGCCACGATCAGGCCGTCGTTCACGACAATCGTGTCCGCGTCGAGAACGGGCAAGTCGATGTCGCCAGACAACAGCAAGCCAATGTTCCGGATGACTACTTTGCCTGATTTTTCGGTTGCTCCTTGGGTTGCCATGGTTTTCCTTTTAAAGGTTGATGAAAACGTCAGTTGCTACGGCTGCGCACAGCGGAAAAAGTCAGCGGTTGCGCATGACAGTGCGCATCACCGCGCTGATGATGAAGGTCTGCCACTCTGCCAGGGCTTCTGGCGTCTTCAGGTCTTCGCCGAGAAAGGTTGATAGCGTGTAGCCGTTGGCGATATAGAAGTAGCCCATGGCTGCAATCAGCAGGTAGACATTGCGTGCCGAGACATCGGTTCTGAAGACACCTTTTCGCGCGCCGCTTTCCAGTAGCTGACGAATGATGTCTATGGCTGGCGACGAGTAGTCCCTGGCGCGCGCCGATTTCGAGATATGTTTGCCTCGATGAAGGTTTTCGGTATTCAGCAGTGTGATGAATTCAGGGTTCTTGTGGTAATAGGAAGCCACGAAGCGAATGATTTCCGTGAGGGATTCAACCGGCTGTTCGATGTCTAGCCGCAATTCCATTTCGGCGTCGTTCATGCGCCGGTACATATCCTCCAAAACTTCGATAAACAAGCCTTCCTTGCTTCCAAAGTAGTAGTAGATCATTCGGTCGAATGATTTTGCGGTCTTCGAAATCTTCTCCACGCTAGCGCCCTCGTAACCGTAACGGGCAAAGACTTTGGTGGCAGCACGAAGAATGTTGTTGCGTGTTCTGTTGGCTCCGCTTTCTCGAGCGCCGGTTTGATTCGCTGGAGCGCTGCGGGAAGCTGATAAAGGGAGACGGTTGGATTTGGCAGTCATGGTGATGTGATAGAGATTCTGGCTTCGGCTCGCTCGGGTCAAGATTATTCGTTCGAAATCTTCAAGGATGAATCATGCTGGATCCAAGGGAGTGCGAAGCTCAACGAATGAGATCCGACAACTTGCCACTTTGGTCCTTCCAATGGTCGGCGTCCGGCAAGGGGGCCTTGCGCTTGCTGATGCCTTTCCAACTCGGTAGCTTGGCCAATTCGGCGTTGAGCAGGGTCATGTGCCGTTGATCCGCTGGCACATCTTCCTCGGCATAGATGGCGTTCGCCGGGCATTCGGGAATACAAACCGCGCAGTCGATGCATTCAGCCGGATCGATGGTCAAGAAATTGGGGCCTTCGCGAAAGCAGTCGACCGGGCAGACGTCGACGCAATCGGTGTACTTGCATTTAATACAGGCTTCGGTTACTACATGAGTCATGGCTGTTTCTCACAGACGCTGATCAAGAGGGTGAATATTGGTTCAGCGGCGATAACCAGGCAAAGCGAACAATTCGACTCCATGACGCTTCACTCAGTTGCGGACAATGAGTTGATCCAAACTCTGGTTGACTGCTTTGCCGCGATGGCGCGCCAGATTGCCGGTGGGCGCCAGCGCCTCGGCGTAAAAGAAGGCCGGGAGTTCGTCGTCCTGGTCGGTAAAGCCGGCCAGCTGGTTGAACTTCCATTCCAGTTTCAACACCTCGAGCCCCATCGTTTTGGGGAACGATTCATCGAGCTGCGTGCCGTGCGCGTCGTTCAGTGCGTTAACGATCAGTTGCGGATTGGTGTCGGTCACGGAGCGTCCGAAGATGCAGAAACCCAGGGAATCCGCGGCTGCCGCTGCCACCTGTGCACCCAGGCTGACCGCTACCAGATCTTCGGTGCTTTTGCCTTTGCAATCGAAGGCCGGCAGGTTGCCGGCGGTGTGATCCGCACCCTGCGCGGTGAGCATCATGGATATGCCAGTCACTTCGATTACGCGTGGGTCGTAGGCGCTGATGGCTTGGCGTTTGATAACCGGCACGCGCGTGACGCCGTAATGCTTGCCGACCTGGGCGGTGCCCTGAGCCAGCAGGCGGCCGCGCTGGTTGCCGATACGAATATCCTCCAGCGCTGCCGCCATGAAAGCGACATCGCCAAAGGCGCCTTGTCCGGCCTCCATCAGCACCCCCAGCGTGGCGCCGAGTTCTATGGTGTCTATGCCCAAGTCGTTGGCCACGGCATTCAGGCGCGCCACGTCGTCCGGGTCCTGCAATCCGCAATTGCTACCCATCAGACCCAGCGTTTCGTATTCCAGCGGCGACACCATTTCCTGGCCCTGGTCGTCAAAGTAGACGTTGCTGCACTGAATCAGGCAGCCAGGCATGCAATCGTGCGCGGTCTTGCCTCCGCGTGTCAGGTTGCGCTCGCGAATGTAGGCGCCACCCAGTTTGAGTGGACCGTCTTTTTCTTCAACCAGGCGTCCGACGCTGAAGTTTCGCACCGGCAGGCCGCCGATATAGTTGGTCAGATCGGCCACCATGGCGGTACCCAAGCGTTTGAAATTGTCGATCGCCGACTCTTTGCCGAGTTTGGCGCCGTATTCGCGGACCGCGCCCATCACCTTCTGACGGTCGTGGAAAGTTGGCATCTTGTGCGTATCGATAACGATGGCCTTGACTTTCTTGCTGCCCATCACGGCGCCAACGCCACCCCGTGCAGCCAGCCTTGAGGGACGTGCGTCGGTATCCGCAAACGAAATGCCGGCCATCAGTCCAAGGTGTTCGCCGACCGGGCCGCAGATCGCAAAGCTTATCTTCTTGCCGTACTTTTCGATCAGCATGCGGGCGACTTCGTTGTTGCCCCTGCCCCTATACGGTTCGGCGCTATCGAACGCAATCTGTCCATCCTTGGTGATGCGGATGACGATCCAGTCGGGCGATGCGTTCTGCAAGGTGAAGCCCGCGATTTCAAGTTGACCCAGTGCGAAGCCAAAGGTACCGCCGGCATTGGCTTCCTTGATGCCACCCGTCAGTGGGCTCTTGCATCCCACGCTGAGCCGGTTCGCATTGGAGAAATTCGTGCCCGCAAACGGGCCGGCAGAAAAAATCAAGGGGTTCCGTGGCGACATCGGATCGACGCTGGCAGCACCCATTTCAAGCAATGTCTTGGCGATCAGGTAGCGGCCGGAACGAATAATGGCCTCGCCGTGAAGTTCTTCGCATTTGATCGATCGATCCGCGAGATTAATTTGTAGATACTTGCGCATAACTGAAACGCTCCTGTTTTTGCCATTGTACTTCCATAAATGTTGCAATCACTACATGTATTTGTCGTGTTTACTACATGGCTGCCTGGTATCGGCGATGGGCTGGATGACGTCGGCGCTTCAGTTGAGGGTGTGCTGTCTATGACTCGACAAAAGCACGCTCAATGACGAAGTCACCCGGCTTGGCGGTGCTTCCCTCCAGGAAGCCTGTGCTCTCAAGCATTTGCTTCAAATCTCTGAGCATGGCCGGACTTCCGCAAAGCATGACGCGGTCTTGCGAGGGGTCCAATGCAGGCAATTTCAGGTCGGCAAACATCTTGCCGTTTTCAATCAAGTCAGTGATCCGGCCCATATTTCGATAGCATTCACGAGTCACTGTGGGATAGTAAAAAAGTTGATTGGAGATCAGATCACCGAGAAATTCGTCCTTCGGTAAATGGTTAACGACCAAATCGTGGTATGCGAGTTCGTCAACCTGACGTACGCCATGAACCAGAACGATTTGTTCGAACTTTTCATAGGTTGCCGGATCGCGAATAATGCTCATGAAAGGGGCCAGGCCGGTCCCCGTCGAAAGCATATAGAGTCGCTTGCCTGGAAGCAAATAGTCAATAAGCAACGTGCCAGTTGGTTTTCTGCCAACGATGATCGTATCCCCGACCTTGACATGCTGAAGTCGCGATGTCAGGGGGCCGTCAGCCACCTTGATACTGAGAAACTCAAGATGTTCTTCGTGGTTTGGGCTAACGATACTGTAGGCACGCAGCAGCGGCTTATCATTGACCCTGAGCCCAATCATTGTGAAGTGGCCGTTGCTGAACCGCAAAGATTTCTCTCGGGTCGTTGAAAAAGTAAATAGTCGTTCAGTCCAATGGTGGACCGACAAGACACGTTCTTCGTTGAAAGCGCTCATGGCGAGTGACTACCTGAAATTTTGTTGGGTTGTTCGGCGATCCAGCTTTGGCTTTGCCAACTTGCGGGCTCCGGCTTTCGATGGCTCCGCCTTTGGCAAGGACGCAATGCGCTTAGAGATGGTTGCCCATTGCTTGGACCGGCATTCGTTGAGTTCCAAAAAAGGTTTGAATTGTTCAGGCGTGGCGATGTCTGCCTGGATGTGCTGACAGAACATTCCAGATTTCAAAGCACGCCGTCATTGCATTCACCTGGATCGATTGGCAGGAGGTCCAAACCTTGCTTTCATGAAAGCGGTCCATGGGGCAAGCTCAAACAACAATTCGTGTGTTCGCGCTTGATGCATGCGTTCGTCACTGCGTGAGCCATATTCATTCCTCGGTGGAGTTGGGCGTGATGGAGGTGCGTTTCATGGGTTGCTCGAAATATGCCATATAAATGTAGTAAACGCAACATGTAAGTGTAGTGTACGCAACATTATGGAGGTGATGGAGTGGTTTCGGTGGCGCTGACGGGTGGACTTCACTCGCTGGTTTGACTGGGTCGGTTGTCCAGGTCGCCACGCCGGTGCCAAAGAAATCGGCGTCCTCCGTCGATATTGGGCAAGCTATCCGTACCGCACAGGCAAGTAGAAGCAGTAATTGCCATCGCGGCAGTGCCAATCAGGGTCTTGCCGGCCTTTTTCACCACTGCCATGCCTGCGTCCGGTTGGCCCTGCGTGGGAGTGACATGGCCTGCCGTTTGACCGTGGCGTGTGACAGCCACCGGCGTGCTGGAGGCAATGAACTCCGCCAAGCCTGCGCGCAACCGCATCCGGGCCAGAATGAGTGGCTGTCGACTCGGGCCGGTTCCCGCTTGCTATGATTTGCCGCATAACGAGGAGAACTGTTGCCGATGTCCATGGTCCAGCTGGCGCTGCGTCGCCCTTACACTTTTATCGTGATGGCGCTGCTGATCGTGTTGGCAACGCCCATTGCGCTGCTGAACATGGCGACCGACATCTTTCCGGAAATCAACATTCCGGTGGTCAGCATCATCTGGAACTATGGTGGCCTGTCGGCGCAGGAAATGGGGCAGCGCATCGCCGGCCAGAGCGAACGCGGCCTGACCACGACGGTCAGCGACATCGAGCACATCGAATCGCAGTCGCTGGCCAGCGTCTCCATCATCAAGGTGTTTTTTCAGCCGACCGCCAACATCCAGACCGCCATTGCCCAGGTGGTGGCGGCGATGCAGACGCAGGTGCGCCAGTTGCCGCCCGGCATCACGCCGCCGCTGGTGATCAAGTACTCCGCTTCCAGCATTCCGGTGGTCCAGTTGGCGCTGTCCAGCCCGACCTTGCCGGAGCAGGCCGTGTTCGACAACGCCGTCAACGTGCTGCGGCCGCAGCTCATCACCATTCCGGGCGCCGCGGTGCCCTATCCCTACGGCGGCAAGAACCGCTTGATTTCGGTCGATCTCGACACCGCGGCCCTGCAGGCGCGCGGCCTGGCACCGGTCGACGTGGTCAACGCGATCAACCTGCAAAACCTGATTCTGCCGTCCGGCACCGCCAAGTTCGGCGGCACCGAGTACACCGTCAAGATGAACGGCTCGCCCGACGCCATTGCCGGCCTGGGCGACCTGCCGGTACGCACCAGCGGTAGCGCCACCACTTATTTGCGCGATGTGGCGCAGGTGCGCGACGGCTTTCAGCCGCAAACCAACATCGTGCGCCAGAACGGGGAGCGCGGCGTGCTGTTGTCGGTGCTGAAGAACGGCGGCGCTTCCACCCTCGACATCGTCGCCAACCTGAAAGCCTTGCTGCCGCGCGTGGCCCAGGTGCTGCCGCCCGACGTCAAGGTGACGGCGCTGTTCGACCAGTCGGTGTTCGTCAAGGCGGCGGTCAAGGGCGTGGTGCTGGAGGCCTTGATTGCGGCGGCGCTCACCGCCGCCATGGTGTTGCTGTTCCTGGGCAACTGGCGCAGCACCTTGATCATTGCGCTGACCATTCCGCTGTCGATCCTGGCCTCGATCCTGGTGCTGAAGATGCTGGGCGAGACGCTCAACCTGATGACCCTGGGCGGCCTGGCGCTGTCGGTGGGCATTCTGGTCGACCAGGCGATCGTGACGATAGAGAACATCGAGCGCCATCTGCACATGGGCAAGCCCATTGCCGAGGCGATCGAGACCGGCGCCGGCGAGATCGGCGTGGCCGCCTTCGTCTCGACGCTGTGCATCTGCATCGTCTTCGTGCCGCTGTTTTTCCTCTCCGGCGTGGCGCGCTTTCTGTTTGTGCCCATGGCCGAGGCGGTGGTGCTGGCGATGGTCGCCTCCTACCTGTTGTCGCGCACCCTGGTACCGACCCTGGTGTTGCTGCTGATGGCCAAGCAGCAAGGCGCACCGAGCGGCGACAGCCTGCTGCAACGCCTGTACCGCGCCTTCGACCGCCGCTTCGAGCGGGTCCGGCGTGCCTACACGCTGGCGCTGTCGGCCCTGCTGTCGCAGCGGCGCGGTTTTGCCCTGCTGTTCATGGCGTTCTGTCTGGGCTCCTGCTTGTTGTACCCGGTGCTGGGGCGCGATTTCTTCCCCAGCGTCGATGCCGGTCAGATCCGTCTGCACCTGCGGGCACCGACCGGCACCCGCATCGAGGAGACGGCGCGTCTGGCCGATGCGGTGGAGGCGGTCATCCGCGAGATCATCCCGCGCGAGCAACTGGAGACCGTGCTCGACAACCTGGGCGTGCCCAACAGCGGCATCAACCTGTCGTACAGCAATGCCGGCACCATAGGCACGCTGGACGGCGAGATTCTGCTGTCCCTGCGCCCAGGTCACGCGCCGACCGAGGCCTTCGTTGCGCGCCTGCGCCTGGAACTGCCGCAGCGTTTTCCCGGCATCGAATTCTTTTTCCAGCCGGCCGACATCGTCACGCAGATTCTCAATTTCGGCTTGCCGGCGGCGATCGACGTCCAGTTCACCGGCGCCGACCTGGCGGCCAATGCGCTGCTGGCGGCCGAGCTGACCCAGCAGATCCGCCAGATTCCCGGTGCCGTGGACGCCCATGTGCACCAGCGGCTCGATGCCCCGGCGCTGAACCTGCAGATGGACCGCAGCCGCTTGCAGCAGGTCGGCCTGACGGCCGCCAACGTCGGGCAAAACGTCTTGATCTCGCTCTCCGGCAGTTCGCAGACGGCGCCGGCGTTCTGGCTCAATCCGCAAAACGGCGTGGTCTACAACATTGCGGTGCAGACCCCGCAATACCAGGTCGATTCGCTGGACGCGCTGCTCAACATGCCGGTCGGCAGCGGTGCCAGCGGGCCGGGCAGCGGCAGCACCCAGTTGCTGGGCAATCTGGTGGAGGTGACGCCAGGGCGGATGCTGGCGGTCGCTTCACGCTACAACATCCTGCCGGCCATCGATGTTTACGTCAGCGTTCAGGGCACCGATCTGGCCAGCGTGGCGGCGCGCATCGAAACCCTGATCGAGCAGCTGCGCCCCCGCTTGCCGCGCGGCAGCCAGCTGGTGCTGCGCGGCCAGATCGAAACCATGCAGGCGTCGTTTGTCGGACTGGGTGTCGGGCTGGCGATGGCGATCGTGCTGGTGTACCTGCTGATCGTCATCAACTTCCAGTCCTGGATCGACGCGCTGATCATCATTGCGGCGCTGCCGGCGGCCTTGGCCGGCATTGCCTGGATGCTGTTCATCAGCGGCACCACGCTGAGCGTGCCGGCCCTCACCGGGGCCATCATGACCATGGGCGTGGCGACCGCCAACAGCATCCTGCTGATCTCGTTCGCGCGCCAGCGCATGGCGGCTCAGGTGCCGCCGCTGGCGGCGGCGCTGGAAGCCGGTGCCACCCGCATCCGCCCGGTGCTGATGACGGCGCTGGCCATGATCATTGGCATGATTCCGATGGCGCTGGGGCTGGGCGAGGGCGCCGAGCAGAACGCACCGCTGGGGCGCTCGGTGATCGGCGGCCTGCTGTTTGCCACCATCGCCACGCTGTTTTTTGTGCCGGTGGTGTTTGCCGCCGTGCACCAGCGCTTGGCCCACAAAAACCTGGAGACCTGAAGCATGACCGAGCAACGCCATTCGGCCCTGGGTTTGCACCCGATCGCGTTCGACGCCGATGAAGCGCCGGTGGAACTGCTCAAGCGCCGCCAAATCGTGCGCCGGACCCAGTTCACCGCCCTGATCCTGCTGCTGCTGCTGTCTGCCGGTGCGGCGCGCACGGTGCTGAGCCGGATCGCCAACGCGCAAGCGCTGGGCGCCAGCAGCACCGAGCAGGCGCGCCAGTACGTCAAGACCACGCAGGCCCGGCGCGCCGCCGCCGGTCAGACACTGGCCTTGCCGGGTACCCTGCAAGGCTTTGTGCAGTCGCCGATCGCCGCCCGTGCCAGCGGCTACCTGAAACGCTGGACCCGGGACATCGGCAGCAAGGTCGAGAAGGGCGAACTGCTGGCCGAGATCGAGACGCCCGAGATCGACCAGCAGTTGAGCCAGGCGTTGGCGGCGCGCGATCAGGCCGCGGCCAGCCTGCAACTGGCCAGCAGCACGCTGGCGCGCTGGGAGGACTTGCGCAAGAAGGATGTGGTGTCGCAGCAGGATCTGGATGAGCGGCGCAGTGCCGTCGCGCAGTCGAAAGCGTTCCTGGCGGCGGCCGAGGCGAACGTGCAGCGGCTGCGCCAACTGGAGGATTTCAAGCGCGTGCTGGCGCCGTTCGCCGGCGTGATCACGCGGCGCAATGTGGACGTCGGCGATCTGATCGACAGCACGCGAGCGCTGTTCATGCTGTCGCAGACCGATCCGCTGCGCGTCTACGTCAATGTGCCGCAGGCCTACGCCCAGTTGGTCAAGCCCGGCCAGCCGGTGCTGGTGACGCAGACCGAGTTGCGCGGACGGCGTTTTCCGGGACAACTGGTACGCACCGCGGCAGCCATCGACAGCGCCACCCGCACCATGCAGCTCGAAGTGGCGCTGCCCAACCATGACGGCGTTCTGCTGCCCGGGTCCTACGTCAAGGTCGAGCTGTCGCTGGCCGCCAGCCAGTCGCTGCTGGCGCCGACCAACACCTTGCTGTTTCGCGCCGCGGGCACCATGGTGGCGGTGGTCGACGCCAACGGCCGCGTGACGCTGCGCCGGGTCACCGTCGGGCGCAACTACGGTGTCGATTTCGAGGTGCTGGACGGCATCGCCGAGACCGATCGCCTGGTACTCAATCCGCCCGATTGGCTGGCCGACGGCCAGACCGTGGTGCTGAGTCCGGGCAAGGACGGCTTGTGATCGTGCGCCGTATCTTCCCTGCCGTCGGTCTCTCGGTCCTGTTGGGCTGCGCCGCCGTCCCCGAGTACCAGCCGCCGGCGCTGGAGCTGCCGCCCGGCTGGAAGCTGGAGGCGCCCTGGCGCGCCGGTCGGCCGGCCGACGCGGCCAGCAAGGGTGCCTGGTGGCAGGTTTTCGACAACCCGGAACTCGACGCGCTGGAACAAAAGGCGCTGGCCGGCAGTCCGACGCTGGCCCTGGCGCAGGCGCGACTGGCGCAGGCGCGCGCCGCGCTGGCGGCGACGGCGGCCAGTGCACTGCCGCAACTGGGTTTGAGCGAGCGCGCGGCGCGTCAGAAGATTTCCGCCAATCGGCCGCTGAGCAACTACGCCAGCCCCAATTTTTCCACCGTGCAGAACGAGCTCAGCGTGTCGCTGACGGTGGGCTACGAGCTCGATCTGGCGGGGCGCGTGCAGCAGACGATAGCCGGTGCCAAGGCCTCGGCCGAGCAAGCCGCCGCCGATCTTGAGAACACCCGCCTGCTGTTGACGTCCGATCTGGCGGCCAACTATTTCAACCTGCGCGAAATCGACGCCGAGCTGGATGTGCTGGCGCGTGCCATCGCATTGCAGCGGCGCGCCCTGGAACTGGTGCGCGCGCGCCATGACCTGGGCGCCGCTTCCGGACTGGATCTGGCGCAGCAGCAAGCCTTGCTGGAAACGACGCTGGTGCAGCTTGAGTTGCTGCGCCGCCAGCGCGGCCAGTTCGAGCATGCGCTGGCGACGCTGACCGGGGCTGCCGCGGCGCAGTTCAGCTTGGCGCCGGAGCGCCGTGAACTGGTGCCGCCGGCGGTGCCGCTAGGCCTGCCCTCCGATCTGTTGCAGCGCCGCCCCGACATTGCCGCCAGCGAGCGCGCCATGGCCGCCGCCAACGCCCAGATCGGCGTCGCCAATGCCGCTTTCTATCCCAGCATCACGCTGGGGTCGGCGCTGGGCCTTGACAGTCGGGAACTGGCCACGCTGCTGGATGCGCCCAGCCTGCTGTGGTCGCTGGGCGTGTCGGCCGCGCAAACGCTATTCGACGGCGGCCGCACCCGCGCCAACCTGGAATTCGCCAGCGCCGGCCATGCCGCCAGCGTGGCCAACTACCGGCGCGTGGTGTTGACGGCGATGCAGGAGGTGCAGGACGGCATCACCGGCTTGGCGGCGCTGGAGCGCGCGGCGCAGCAGGCCGACGCCGCCTTGCTGGCGGCGCGCCGGGTGTTGGATATGACGACGGCACGTTATGAGGGCGGCGCCTCGGCCTATCTGGACGTGGTCGTGGCACAGCAGGCGCTGCTGGCCAGCGAGCGCCAAACGGTCCAGTTGCTGGGGCAGCGGCTGGTGACCACCGTGTTTCTGGTCAAGGCGCTGGGTGGCGGCTGGTCAATCGCCCAGTAACTTCTGCAGCCGCCGCTGCACCAACCGCGATACGACGAAGCGGCCGATCACGTCGGCTTGCGACAGCAGGCGTGCGCCTTCCTGCGCGCAACTGGCTTGACGCGCCGCCAACTCGGCCTCGGGCAGCAGTTTTTGCGTTTCCAGCGCGGCATTCAGCAGGGCCTGCGAGCGCGCCTCGTCGCGATCGCCCTGCAGGTAGGCGTGTCCGATGAAAGCCGCCCCGGCTTCCAGCGTGGCCGTCAGCGGGGCCTGCAATTCGGGCTGTCCGGCCTTCACCTGTCTGGCCAGGTCAAGGGATTTGACGTCCAGCGCGGCAACGCATTCGGCCGTGTGCAGCGCGCGTTCGCTGGCGGCCGGCGTGCTGGCCAGGCCGGCAGGGGCGGCGCACAGCAGCGCCAGCAGCGTGCTGGCGCGCAGGGCGGCAGACCGGGGTGTTTCCGGTGTCTCGGTCAAGCGGAGGGTCCAGCGCATGGGGTCCATTGAAACATGAAATCGGGGCACCGAACTATAGCGTCAAGGTGGTGCCGCGGAACGCCTCATGGCCAGGGCTATTCAGCGCCGCAAGCAATAGGGTAAAGTCTTGCCGTCAGCACCTTGCCGCGTGCATGACGCAAAAGATAAAAACGGGAGTGTGGCCATGCCAATCAGAAAACAAGTCTTCGTCACCATCGCCAAGCTGGTGCTGGCAGCCCTGCTGCTGGCCGGGATAGCCGGCTTCCTTGGCAAACAAATGGCGCCCGGTGCGCCATTGATCCTCGTATGGACTATGGCCATCGGCCTGATCGTGCTGCTGCTTGTGGTGGCGCTGGTCTCGCTGACGATCCGGCAGTTCATCTTGCGCCAGGGTGGCACCGACCCTCAGTGGTTCTGGTTCTCCGGCGACCCCGAGGGCTTGGTGACATTGCGCTCGGAGGCGGCCGCGCAAAAACTCGAACAGCAGCCCTGTTCCCGTCAGCCAAACCCGCTGGCCAATTCGGCAACGCGTTCGGCTGCCGACACGATGGAGTCGATGCGGCCGACACCCTGACCGGCGAACAGTGACAGCTTCTCGGCGACCCGCGGGGCATCCACCAGGCGCGCGCCGCCGCCGATGAAACGCAACAGGTTCCAGCGCTCGCGGTTCGGAATCACCCGGTGCGGCGTGCCGAACTGCCAGCCAAACGAATAACCGGTGCGGTACTCGGTGTCGTCGGTCGTGGCTTCCAGCAGTCGGCGCTTGTAGACCGGGTGCGCCAGGGACTCATGCGTCGCCACGAAGGCGGTGCCGACCCAGACTCCGGCGGCCCCCAGTTCCAGCAGCGCCCTGACGTCATGGCGGTCCGTGATGCCGCCGGCCGCCAGTACCGGGCGCCCTTGTGCCACGGCCACCACCGCGGGCAATAGCGACAGCAGGCCGATCCGGCCATGATGCAGGTGACCGCCGCCTTCCGCGCCCTGTGCAATCACCATGTCGGCACCCTGGTCGAACGCGCGCCGCGCCGCGGCGACCGTGCCGACCTGGACCATGACGGTCAGGCCGGCCGCCTTGGCGCGCGGTATCACGGCACCGAAGTCGCCATAAAACAGCGACAGCACGCCAGGGTGTTCCTCCAGTACCACCCGCAGTTGGGCTTCGAACACCTCTGGCCCGCCCCACACCGGGACCAGGTTGACGCCGAACGGCCGGTCGGTCAGGGCTTTGGTTTCGCGGATCCATTGCCGCAGGCGCAGCGGCGGCTGGCGCAAACCACCGAGGTGGCCCAAAGCCCCTGCATTGGAGACCGCGCCGGCCAGCGCCGGCCCGGCCATGCCGGCCATGCCGGCCTGAAACACCGGGAGCTTGATGCCGCAGCGGTCGGCGGCGTTCGCGTGGCTTGTCTTCATGGGTTCAGCACCGGTTCAGAGTTCGACCTGCTTGCCCAGCATGCGGCGCAGCGTGTCGTCCTTGTTGACGATATGGTGCCGCAGCGCACCGTAGACATGCAGCGCCAGAGCGGCGGCAAAGGCATAGGCGCCGAGACTATGCAGAAGGCGCGCCACGCCGGCCAAGCCTGGTGCCGGGTCGACCAGCGGAGTCAGCGCGACTCCACCGAACAGCCGCAGTTGGGTCCCGGCCGCCGACAGCGCGGTCCAGCCCAGCAGCGGCAAGACCAGCGTGGCCGCGATCAGCGCGATTGCCAGCGAGCGGCTGACGATCAGTTCGATCGGACTGACCGCACCGACCGGCAGCGGATGGTGGAAGCGCAGCCGTGCCCACAGGCGGTACAGCGACAGCAGCAAGACGCTTAGACCGATGCTGCCGTGCCAGCCCAGCAGCGCCAGTTTGGCGGGACCCGGTTCCAGCCGGGCGGCGGCAAGGCCCAGCCCCAGCAGGGCCAGCACCGCGGCGGCCACTGCCCAGTGCAGAAAAAGTGTCAGCGGCGAGAACCTCAGACCGGTATCGTGCAACTGCATCCCGGAATCTCCATGCAAAAGATGGCCACGGCGGGCCGGACATACGGGCCAAAGATAACCCGCATCGCCCATCCTGTAAACTGATTTATATTGATGTTTAGCATCATCAAAACTGATTCACGAACGGGCCCTCCCGGGCCGCGTCAGGCCGTGATGGGAAGGAAAAAGAGGTTCAAGCCATGGAAATGCGTCAACTCAGGATCTTTTGCGCGGTGGCGGATCAGGGCAGCTTTACCGCTGCCGCCGAGACCCAGCACTGTGTCCAGTCGAATGTCACGATGAGAGTCAGGGAGCTTGAGACCGAGCTGGGACAAGCGCTGTTTCTGCGCAGCCGCGGCGGCGTCGCGTTGACGGCCGCCGGGCGCACTTTTCTGGGCTACGCGCGGCGCATCCTGCAGCTGGCCGACGAGAGCCGAACGGTCTTGTCGGACTCCGACACGCCACGCGGTCTGCTCAGGCTAGGCGCCATGGAAACCACGGCGGCGATCCGGCTGCCGGCGGTACTCATGACTTACCGGCAGCGCCACCCCGAGGTTCAGTTGTCGCTGGTCACCGGGACCACGGCCGAGCTGATCCGGGGCGTCCTGGAACGCCGGCTGGACGCCGCCTTCGTCGGCGGCTTTCACCCGATGCCGGAACTGCAGCAGGAACAGGTTTTCGAGGAGGAGTTGGTGCTGGTCAGCAACAGTCGCTTTGAGACCTTGAAGGCGCTCAAGCGCGCGATGTCCGGGCAGTCGATTCTGGTGTTCAAGACCGGCTGCTTCTACCGCTCGACCTTCGAACGCTGGCTGGAGCGGGCCGGGCTGGTGCCGCAGCAGGTGCTGGAACTCGGCACACTGGACGGCATCCTGTCCTGCGTGGCTGCCGGCATGGGCGTCACGCTGCTGCCGCGGACGGTGATCGAGCGCCGTCAGGATCGCCGGGCATTGCGCTACCACGCCCTGCCCAACGACATCGCACGCGTGGCAACGGTGTTGCTGCGGCGCCAGGACACGCCGGAGACGGCGGCGCTGCGCTGCATGGTCGAGATCGCCCGGGACCAGCGGCTGGTGCCGGCGCCTGCCACCTCTTGAATCGCCGCGCTCTGGCGGCAGCCGCGCCAGGGCTGGCTGGCCGTGGCAATGGGCGCCAACGAGCGGCCTCAAAGCAGGTTCCGAACGGAGAAATGTCGGTTTTTGACGAAACAGTGCTTGCGCCTCAATTTAATATGGGATATATTCCCATTTAATTGAATTGATGACCAGGCCATGTCCGAATCCCGTGCTGATCTTTCCCTTGCCGCCGCCTTGCGCCTGCTGGCGCCGTTGGTGACCTTGCTGTTGCGCGAGGGCGTGACCTACCCGCGCTTTGCCAACGCGCTGAAGAAGACCTTTCTGGAAGCGGCCACCGGCGTACTGGAGGCCAGTGCGACGCGGGTCAACGATTCCAGCATCAGCACCCTGACCGGCATCCACCGCAAGGATGTGCGGGAGTGGCGTGCGGTGGGGCAACCACGCCCGCCGGCCAAGACCTTCGGCGCCGTGATGGAGGTCTTTACCCGTTGGGCCAACGACCCGGACTATTGCGACGAGCACGGCCAGCCGCGGGTGCTGGAGCGCAGCGGCGGTGCCGGCACTTTTGAGGCGCTGGCGGCGGCGGCCTCGAACGACGTGCACCCGCATACCTTGCTGCGCGAATTGATCCGCTTGGGCGTGGCGCGACCGGTCGAGGCCGAACCCGGCGCCAGTGCCGACCGGATCAGCTTGTGCGCGCAAGCCTTCGTGCCCAGCCAGGGTAGCGCCGAGATGCTGCAACTGTTTTCCGACAACGTCGGCGACCACCTTGCGGCAGCGGTGCACAACCTGAGCGAAAGCGGCACCCAGATGCTGGAGCAGAGCATTTTTGCCGACCAGCTAAGCCCCGAGTCGGTGGCCGCCTTGAGCGCGCTGGCACGCCAGATCTGGCTCAAGGCGTTCCACGAGTTCGTGCCCGAGGCCACCGCCTTGAGCGACCGGGACCAGGGCCAGCCGGGTGCCGATCGAAGGCTGCGTGTCGGCATGTATTTCTATCACGGACCGGACGCCAAATCCTAGGCTGTCGATGAACCTTTTTTTGTTTTTCAAGGAGCCACCAATGGCCAACTTTTCTTTTATGACACGCTTGCGGACGCTGCTTGCGCTGGGCCTGACGGCGTTGCTGATGGCCGCTTGCGGCGGTGGCGACAGTACCGTGGCCGGTGTCGGTTCCGGCGGCACCGGGTTCGGGGTCACCACCGGATTTGGCAGCTTGATCGTGGACGGCATGCGCCACGACGACAGCGCCGCCAGCTATTGGTCGGAACAGGAGCAGGGTAGCGCCATGGCGCTGGCGCCCACCGGCGCCCCTCTCGGTCAAAGAGTCGAGTTGTCCTACGACGGCAACGGCAATATCCGGTCGGCCCTGATTTCGCCCGAGCTGGTTGGCAGTGTGACGGCCGTCGGGTCCAACAGCGTGACGCTGCTCGGCACCAAGGTGTTCATCAATACCGATGCG
>NZ_JAQTMS010000032.1 GCF_028714215.1 Rhodoferax sp.
CTACATCGATTTCACGCTCGACGCCAACGGCAAGTCGGTCCTCGTTACCGACCCGGCCAAAACACGCAAGATGACCGATGTCGCATCCTGCAATGGCTGCCACGAAAAACTGGCGCTGCACGGCGGCGGCCGCGTCGATACCCAGTTCTGTGTCATGTGCCACAACCCCGGCACCACCGACGCCAACAGCGGCAATGTGCTCAACCTCGCCACCATGGTGCACAAGATTCACGCAGGCAAGCTGCTTTACAGCAAGCTCGCGGCCGGCGGTGAGGACTACACGATCTGGGGCTATCAAAACAGCAAGCACAGCTACGCCGACGTCGGCTTCCCGCAAGACCTGCGCAACTGCACCAAGTGCCACTCGGGCGCCAACCCGAATACGCCACAGGGCGATAACTGGAAGACCAAGCCGTCCAAGGAGGCTTGCCTGACCTGCCACGCCAGCAACACCGGGTCCGCCTGGGAGATCCTGCACAAAGTCGTGGCCGGTGAATTTGTCGCGGCCGGAGCACCCGCCTCGGCCTTGTCGAACCAGGAATGCGCCCGCTGCCATGGCGCCGGCTCCGTCCTGTCGGCCGAGTCGGTGCACTGGAATCAGGTCGAGGCCAACGCCGCCAAGTACAAGATGAACATCGAGAGCGTCGCCTTCAACGACACCGCCGACCACAAGGGCCGCAGCGTGTCGGTCAAGTACTTCCTGTCCGATCCGACCAATGGCAATGCGGCCTACAACCTGGTCACGCCCGACTGCACCTATACAGGAACCGCAGGGGCCTGCGTACCACCCACCACCACACCCGCCACGCCCAATAACACCAAGTTTGGCAACCTGCGCTTCTACCTTGCCTATCAGAATGTGGTTGGCCAGTTCGATGCAGTGACCGAATTCTCGGCTTACAACAACGGTGGCAACGGCGCCAACGCCTACGCCCACACCGGCACCAACGACGGCAGCAACCACTACACGGTGAATATTCCAGTGCCCGATGACAGCACCACGGCCGTTGCCAAGGGCACTGCCCGTGTCGTCAGCATCGGCCAGATCAAGGAGCCCAAACTGGCGGTCGCGTCCGGGAGCAATCCGCGGCCCCAGGTTGTGCCCACGGTCTATGTGAATACCGGCGTGCAGCACGCCTACACGGAGCTTGCACTCAGCGGCACCTTGCAGGCGCGCCGCAGCATCGTCGCCAACGAGAAATGCAACGTCTGCCACAGCGCCTTGGGTGCCGCTTCCGGCTCCAATACGCTGGCCAACGCCTTCCACGGCGGCGCCCGCACCACGGTCGAGGCCTGTGTCGTTTGCCACGATGCCAACCGGGTATCCACCACCGTCATGACCAATGGATTGGCACTCAACGAGTCCTACCAGTTCAAGCGCATGATTCACGGCATCCACGGCAACTCCAAACGCACCTATCCGTTCACCAACGGCAACAAGGTGGTCGGCGCTTTCTGCAACCCCGCCAACACCAGCGACATAGCCAAAGCCGCCTGCAATGGCACCCTGGTCTTTGCTGCGGGTGTCGAAAACTTTGCCGCCGAAGTGGCCTGGCCAGGCGTCGGTATCAACTGCAATGTCTGCCACGTCAACAACTCGTACAAGGTGGACCAGAGTCCGCTCGGCGCTGTCGTCAAGAAGGACAGCGGTGTCACCGACCCGAACCTCTGGAAAGTGATCTCGCCCAAGGCCGCCAGTTGCACGGCGTGCCATGACTCAAGCAAAGCGGTCGATCACGTGGCCAGTTTTGGCGGGGCCTCTTTTGGCGACAAGACCCAGGCGCAAATCGCCGGCCTGCCGCGCGAGACCTGCGACGATTGCCACGCCAGCGGCGGCTCCAAGAGCGTGGACATCGTCCACGGTCAGAAGTGACCGCGACAATTTTGAAGGGATCTGGGATGCGAATCAATCGTTTAATCGCCGTCGTCGGCCTCTGCCTGTTCGGCCTGCTGGGTCCCGCTTGGGGCGCCGGTGAAACCGGGGCGAAACTCTGCGTGACCTGCCATGACGAAGAAGACCTGCCGGACATGAGCCGGTCGGCGCACGGGTTTTCAGCCGACAAGCGGGTGCCGGACTGCATCACCTGCCACGGCCCCAGTCCGACCCATGCGAAGAAGCCGGCCAACGTCAAGGAACGGCCTCACCCCGACCGCTTGTTCATCCGCCAATTCGCGCTGCCCGCCAACGAACGCAGCGCGGTTTGCCTGAGCTGCCACAACAAGGACCCGAAGCGCGCGCTGTGGAGCGGCAGCCAGCATGAAGGTGCCGATGTGGCCTGCAATACATGCCACAAGATCCACGGCAATCGTGACAAGGTGCTGAGCAAATCGACCCAGACCGAAGTCTGCTACAGCTGCCATAAGGAGCAGCGCTCGCAAATGAACCGGGCCTCGCACCACCCGGTTCCGGAAGGCAAGATGAGTTGCTCCGATTGCCACAACGTGCACGGCTCGGCCGGCCCCAAGCTGGTCAAGCGCGACAGCACCAATGCCACCTGTTACACCTGCCACGCCGAAAAACGCGGCCCCTTTGTGCATCAGCATGAACCGGTGGCCGAGGACTGCGCCAACTGCCACAACGTGCACGGCAGCACTGTGGCCGCCATGCTCAAGGCGCGCCCACCGCTGCTCTGCCAGCAATGTCATACGCCGCACGTGGCAGGCGGCGTCGGTGCCGTCGGTGGCCAAGCCGGTGTTTACGGCGCTGCCGCACCCGGTCAAACCGCGCCGCTGATCAGCGCCACTTCCAGCGGCAAGAACGTCGTCAACCTGTGGCAGGGCCGTAGCTGCCTGAACTGCCATACGCAGGTTCATGGTTCCAATAATCCGTCGACCAGCAACCCGACACCCCAGCTCATGCTGCGCTGAAGTACCGAGAGCAATCATGATCAAGTCCGATTCTTCTTTTCGCTTTCACCACAGCCTGCTCGCCCTGGCGCTGTCTGCCGCCTTCGTTTCCCTGTCGGCGCAAGCCGAAGGCGACGAGGCCAGCGCGCTAACCAGCATCAGCTTCGGTCTCGGCGCCCTCAGCGGCGACAGTGCCGATCACGCCTTGTTCGGCCAGTACAACGGTTTGCGTCCGGACCGCAGTGTCTTTGGCACGCTGGGCATCGACTACAGCCGACGCGACCTCGAGAACGGCCGGTGGGTCGAGTTCCAGGCTTCCAACCTACTGGGTGACACACGTGAACTGGGTCTGGTCTGGAAAAACCCGGGCAACTGGAAGTTCAGCGCCAATTACGGTGAGTTGGTCCGCTACGACCCGAGCACCGTCAACACAGGCCTGCTGGGCGCCGGTTCGACGACGCCGCAAGTAGTCGCGCTAAGCGCCGGCCCTGGCACCGGAGCAGACCTCGAATTGAAAACCAAGCGGACCGGCCTGGGTATCGGCTTCGCCAAAACAATCAGCCCGGCCTTGCAGTTCGAGCTTGACCTGAAGAGCGAGAACAAGGAGGGCTCGCGCCTGTTTGGCGTTGGCATCAACTGCCCCTCCGTGATTGCACCGGGTTGCCTGGGTACCACCGCCAGCAACACCGGTTGGGCCACACTGCTGCTGCCGGAACCGATCAATGCCAACCACAGCCAGATTGAAGCCCGACTCAGCTACGCAGCGGAAAAGTTGCGCTTCAACCTCGGTTACTACGGCTCGTTCTATCGCAACAACAACAGCACCCTGAACCCGGTCGTCCCGGGCAGCTTGTACAACCCGCTGGGCACCCTGCTGCCCCTCAATACCGGCTTGCAGGGCATCCTGAGCCAACCGCTGGCCCTGGCGCCAGACAATCAGGCGCACCAGTTCGACCTGAGCGGGAGTTACGACTTCACCGGCACAACGCGAGGCACCTTCAAGCTCGGGCGTACCATGGCCACGCAGACCTCCGACTTTGCCGGCGCCGGATTGACTGGCGCACCCACCGGTGTCACCAATCTCGGCGGCGAAGTGAAAACAACACTGGGCAAGCTCAGTCTGAGCTCGCGCCCGGTTCGACAACTGTCCTTGCTGGCCGATCTGCGCTACGAGAAGAGAGACGACCAGACCCCGATTGCCCTCTACAACACCGAGGGCACGGCAACCTTCACCAACCGCGATCTTTCCAACCGCAAAATCAATAGCAAGCTGCAGGCCAGTTGGCAGTTCAATAGCGACTACCGCGGCACATTGGGTGCCGACCGTGAAAGCATTGACCGCGGCGTCTTCACCGCCAGCAGCGCCATCTCCGGTATCAGTGCCCTGCGCCAGAAAACCGACGAAACCAGCGTCCGCGCCGAATTGCGCCGCCGCATGTCGGAGAACTTCAGTGGTGCCGTCAGCGTCGCCAGCAGTCGGCGCGACGGATCGAACTGGCTGAAGGACAACAGTGGGCTGGGCGTTACCGAGGTCAGCAACCCGGCCGACCCGGTTACCGGCTTTTCGCCAACCGCCGTCTTCATGCCGACGCTGGCCGATCGCAAGCGCAACAAGGTCAAACTGTTTGCCGACTGGCAACCGAGCGAGAGCGTGACCTTGCAGGCCAGCGCCGAGCGCGGTACGGATCGCTTCGACACGCCCAGCAGCTATGGCCTGCGCGATACCGGCATGAACCAATTCAGTCTCGATTGGGGCTATACCTTGTCCGACAACTGGGGTTTGAACGGCACTTTGTCGCGCAGCCTGCAAAGCCTGAACCAGGCACGTGCGGCCGGCTACCTGATGGCGTTTGACAACACCAATGTGGGTGCCAGTGTAGGCGTCAATGGCAAGGCCAGCGGCAAACTCAACGTTGGTGGCAGCCTGTCCTACGTTGGCGACAAGAGCGTCTACGCCCAGACCCTGGACAGTTTTGCCGGTAGCGACTCGGTCGCCCTGCTGGCCGCCACCGGCGGCTTGCCCGATATCGTGTACAGCCAGACCGCATTGAAACTGTTTGGTAAATACGCGCTTGAAAAAGGCTCCTCGGTACGCGTCGATTTTGTGCACCAGCGCAACATCGTCAACGATTGGTCATGGAGCCTCAACGGCGTTCCGTTCACCTATTCCGACGGCAGCACCGTGTCGCAAAAGCAGACGCAAAGGGTCAGCCTGATCGGCGTCACTTACGTCTACCAGTTGCCCTAATTCAGCGCTGCAAAGGGTCCCTCTTCTCTAGAGGGGCAAGCGCTTTTTCAGACTGCCCTGCCCGCGCTGCCCCGGGTACTAACTATCGGGTGGTGTCCTCAGGCTTCGGCCTGAGCCTTTCGGTTCTTCCCGACCCGGCACGCGACTCCGTGCCTGGCGTCACCGTCATGAGTGAAAACCGACGGTCCAGGAAGTCCAACCCAACGATCTCAAGCTGGCCACGGCCCTTCCGAAATGGAGGCTGGCGCATTCCATTTCCTCATCCTTGTACCTTGCTGGGAATTGGCCGCCCAATGCACGCCGAGGTTGATCTAGAACAAACCCTTAGGACTTCCTTACGAACAGAATCCGACTCTGTCAAGCGTCTGTAAAGTGAAATTGGTGTATTTAACTTAAGTGTTAAGGAGTCTGCAGTGAAGTATTTTGATCAGTCAACGAATAGGCGGCCATCGCCGCATTGGACCAAGTTGGCGGCAGCGAGCTTGCTCGCCGTCGCCGCTCTGGCCGGTTGCGGTGGTGGCAGTGACGGCGCCACCGGTGCCACCGGTGCCACCGGCCCCGCTGGCCCCACCGGCTCCAGTGGCCCCGCCGGTAGCAATGCTGTCGCCACGGTCAATGCCGGCAGCAATGCCACGCCTGCCACTGCCGCCGCCGCCGCTGCCTGGAAAACACTGGCACCGCAAGTCACCGTGCAAAGCGTCACCATCAACAGCGCTCCGGTCGTCAAATTCACGGTCAAGGACGCCGCCGGTAACCCGGTGGTGGGCCTCGCCAATTATTCCCAGAGCTCAACCGCCACTGTCAAGGGCCTGACCAACATCGGCTTCACGCTGGCCAAACTGGTGCCCGGATCGACTTACACAGTGACCTCCAACGGCGTCACCACCACTTACAACTCCAGTCCCAGCAAGTGGGTTAGCTATAACGTGATGAAGCCGGTCACCGTGGCACAAGCCGCCGGCACCATTGGCGCCGCCGACTCGTGCAACAAGACCGCCGCCGCCGCTGCCACCTGGTGCGGCACCTTCCCCACCACCGACGCCCAGGGTACCCTGGTCGATAACGGCGATGGCAGTTACCAGTACACCTTCTACCGCGATCCGAAACAGGCCGCCGCCATTGTGGCCAGCCTGACCGACTCGGCCGATGGTCTGGCCAAGAAAGCCGATCTGGGCGACTTGACCTATGACGCCTCCCTAACCCACCGTCTGGGCATCCAACTTGGTGGTGCCGCTCCTGGTACCGGCTCCAATACGCCCAATGCCGTGACCAACGCGGCCTATCCTGGTGTCAACATGGTCAACACCGCCAACGTGGTGTATGACTTCAGGCCCGATGGCGCCGCTGTCACCAGCACGCGTGACATCGTCAAGATCGATTCCTGCGCTGGTTGTCATGATGGGAAAGTGCTGGCTCACGGTAGCCGCAAGGATCCCAAGTACTGCATGACCTGCCACACCGATCAAGTCAAATACTCCTTTAGCATGGAGGCACCAAGCACCAATGGTGGCCTGATCTTGACCGGTGGAGTTTCTGGAACCACGACCCAAAAACGGGCTGAAACAGCCATCGTGGATGGTCGAGCCATCGGCAACTTCCCCAACTTCATGCACAAGCTGCACATGGGCAATGGCTTGGTCAAGCAAGGCTATAACTACAATGCCAATGGCGGTGCAATGCTGTTCAATGATGTTGCCTTCCCGCAGAACCCGGCCAATTGCGCCAAGTGCCACGATGGTTCCGCCAGTGCAGTCAACAAGACCGCCAATGGTGATAACTGGAAGAACAATCCCAGCGTGCTGGCTTGCGGTTCTTGCCATGACGGTATCAACTTCACGACCGGCACTGGCGTCACCCTGGCTGACAAGGCCAAGGACGTGGCAGCCAAAGTTGCCATCGGCACCACCAAGAGCGGCCACGCTGCCGGACAGGACGCGACCAACCCGCAGTGCGCCTTGTGCCACACCGCGGACAAGATCGCTGTCTATCACGCGGCACAAAACGCATCGCCGAACAACCCGACCGTGCAAGCTGGGCTGAAGAATTTCAAATATGAAATCAAGTCCGCTGCCGCAACTGCTACCAGCGTCACGGTTGTTTTCAAAATCACCGTGGATGGAGTTGCCGCGTCCTTCGTGGCCCCGGCCGCTGGTGTGACCAATCCTTTGGCGGGCTTCACCGGCGCACCAGGCTTCCTGCTGGCCTACGCCAAGTCCCAGGATGGCGTCACAACGCCGGTTGACTACAACAACCTCGGCAATGGCGTGGCGAATGCGCAACCGGTCAGCGTGTCGATCGCCAACTTGCTCGACACCAACAAGGCCCTCACCTCCGGTACCTTGGCCGGTCCCGATGCCAGCGGTTATTACACTGCAACCATCGTAGGCTCCAATGTCTTCCCGGCCGGAGCGGCCCTGCGCACAGTGGCACTGCAAGGCTACTTTACCCAGATATCACCCGCGGCTGCGCGCCATGCCCTGTCGGTCGTCAAGACCGTCACGGGTGACGCAGTACGCCGTTCCGTGGTTGACCCGGCCAAGTGCGGCAACTGCCACGAATGGTTTGAAGGGCATGGCGGCAACCGCAATATCGGCTTGGGATCTGACGGCATCGTCGTCTGCGTGGTCTGCCACAACCCGGGCCTGGTCACCAGCGGACGCGGGATCTCGGATGCCGCCATCTCGGCTTATCCGTTCACCGCCGCGGACAACGCGATCCTGGCGCTGTGGAACTTCAATAAGACCTTGACCAACGCCGCCTTGGCGCTGCCGCAGACTTCCAACAACTTCAAGGACATGATTCACGGGATTCACGCCGGTAAAGACCGTACCAATCCGATCCAGATTGCACGCGACCGGACTCCCAGTGCGATCAATCTGATCGACGGCAGCGAGATTGGCTTCCCGGGCAACCTGAACAACTGTGACACCTGCCACAAAGCGGGCGCTTACAGCGGCGTGCCGGCCAACACCCTGGTTTCGAGCCATGAAGCAGACAACGGGGTGTTCCTGAACGGCGTGAGCCGGACCCCGGCGGATGCCAAGGCCGCTCTCAAGCAGCCTAATGCGCTGGACAAGGTGACGACTCCGTTCACCGCAGCCTGCGTCAGCTGCCATGACAAAGCCACGGCCAAGGCCCACATGGGCACCAATGGTGGTCAGATCCTGGTAGCACGCAGCGCACAAAACACGGCTGGCGAGTCGTGCGGTGTCTGCCATGGCCTGGGCAAGGAATTTGACCCGGCCGTGGTTCACAAGTAAAGCAGCCAGGTGGGGAGGTCTTTCTCCCCACCTGTTCATCCCAGTTAACCTGGATACGGCAACGTGTCCGGGTTAACTTTTGGGCAAAACAAATCGCGATAACTTTGTCGAGTTTGCTCCAGATCAAACTGGCCTCCCCCGTGCGCAAGCAGAATCTGGCCCTGTAAAGCGTATGTAAAGTGAAACTGGTGTCTTTAACGTTAACGCCCAAGGAGGCAATAGTGAAGTGTTTTGATCAGTCAAACAAGAATCGACCATCCCCCCGCTGGACCAAGTTGGCGGCAGCGAGCTTGCTCGCCGTCGCCGCTCTGGCCGGTTGCGGTGGCGGCAGTGACGGCGCCCCTGGCGCTACCGGTGCCACCGGCCCCGCTGGCCCCACCGGCCCCAGTGGCCCCGCCGGCAGCAATGCTGTCGCCACGGTCAATGCTGGCAGCAATGCCACGCCTGCAACTCCTGCCGCCGCCGCCGCTTGGCAAGCATTGGCACCCCAGGTCACGGTACAAAGCGTCACCATCAACAGCGCTCCGGTCGTCAAATTCACGGTCAAGGACGCAGCCGGTAACCCGGTCGTCGGTCTGGCCAATTATTCCCAAGGTTCAACCGCCACCGTCAAGGGCTTGACCAACGTCGCCTTCACCCTGGCCAAACTGGTGCCTGCCTCCACCTACACGGTGACCTCTGGCGGCGTCACCACCACCTACAACTCCGAGCCCAGCAAGTGGGTCAGTTACAACGTCTACAAAACGCCCACTGTGGCACAAAAGGCTGCTGCACCAACGGTACCTTGGTATGGCACATGGCCATCCACCGATGCGCAAGGCACACTGGTTGACAACGGTGACGGTAGCTACCAGTACACTTTCATGCGTGATCCGAAACAAGCCGCTGCGATTGTTGCGGCTTTACCGGACACGCTGCCCCTCTCCGACAAGAAAGATCTGGGTGACGTCAGCTATGACCCAACCCTGACCCATCGTTTAGGGATTCAAATCGGCGGCGCAGCCCCAGGTACCGGCTCCAACACGCCCAATGCCGTCACCTCAACTCCCGGCGTCAACATGGTTAACACCGCCAACATCGTGTATGACTTCAGGCCCGATGGCGCGCCGGTCACCAACACGCGCGATGTCGTCAGTATCGATACCTGCGGTTCGTGCCATGACAAAAAAGTGCTGGCCCACGGCAGTCGCAAGGATCCACGGTATTGCGTGACCTGCCACACGGATCAAGTCAAATACAGCATCAATGCGGAAGCAACACCGGTTGGCTCTTATTACTTGACCGGAACCAAGACCACCAACACCTCGGTCGTGAATGGCAAATCATTGGCCGACTTCCCCAACATGATCCACAAGGTTCACATGGGCAATCGACTGGTCAAGCAAGGTTATAACTTCATCCCCAATTCCACCAGCGGAATCGGCGTCCAGTTCAACACCTTGGCGATACCGCAAGACATTCGCAATTGCACCACTTGCCACGATGGCGCGGCCGCTGTTGCAGCCAAGAAAACCACCAATGGCGACAATTGGAAAAACAACCCCAGCGTGCTGGCTTGCGGCTCTTGCCATGACGGCATTAACTTTGCCACCGGCGCCGGTTCCACCATCGCGGACAAACTGAAGGATGTTGCAGCCAAAGTTGCAGTTGGCACCACACAAACCGGCCACGCTGCCGGACAGGATGCGACCAATCCGCAGTGCGCCCTGTGCCATACCGCGGAAAAAATTGCGGTCTATCACACTGGCAAGTTGCCAACCAACTCTGATGCGACCAAGCGCACCATGAGTGCGGCCATCAGCAAGGCCACTGTGGCAGCCGACGGTAGCGTGACGGTTAACTTCACCCTCTCTGACAACGGCGTTGCAGTGACTGACCCGGCGGCCATCTCCGGCCTGGCATTCAGCCTTGCCAAGTTGAACCCGGCTGTCAACGGTGCTTCCACCCACTGGCAGAGCTACACCGGCAAAGCCCGGACCACGGTTGCGGCTAACCCGCCAGTCGTTCAGGGTTATAACGAAACTGCATTGGCCGCGAACCTGACTGTGGATGCCACCACCAAGGTCTGGACTTACAAGTTCCAACTGTTGAATGCAGCCACACCTGGCGACATCAGGACCATAGATCACGTTCATAATTTGTCAACGGCTACTGGCTCAAGCGCCATTACGGGACAATATTCAGCTGCAAGCATGCCGACACTGCCGTACGTAGTCAGCTACGATCCGACGTTGACCCATCGCATTGGCATCGAATTCAACAAGGCTGCAACCACGACACCGGTCGCTGCTGCTGTTGCGAACAAATTCAATGCCATCTATGACTGGGTGCCAGACGGCAACAAGACGGCCCAAACCCGCAATATTGTGTCGATGGATTCTTGCGCCACCTGCCATGCCGGTAGCAAGATTCACAAGGGCTTTACGACTGAGTACTGTGTGACCTGCCACAACCAGAACACCTACGACCCGTCCTCCGGTACCGGCAATGGCGTGGGCAGCAAACTGGTTGACCTGCAAGTGATCGTCCACAAGCTGCACATGGGTAATCAACTGCCAAGCGTTAAGGCAGGTGTGCCATACACCATCAATGGTGCCGCGCATGATTACAGCAACGTGGCTTACCCGGGTGTCATCAAGAACTGCGCGGTTTGCCACAAGGCCACGGCCACCAAAGCTGACGGCAAGACCTTGCTTGAGAATCGTGCTGCCTGGTACACAACCCCGACCAAGCGCGCTTGCTCCACCTGCCACGACAGCGTGATAGCGGTGGCCCATATCGACAGCAATGTCTCGGGGGGAGTTGAAACCTGCGTAACCTGCCACGCTCCAGGCAAGGTTTCCGACATACAAGCTGCCCATGGCAACTAAGTAAGTAGAGCGCAGGACAGGTGCAATGCCTGTTCTGTCCAACCAAGCCAACCCGGATGCGGTAACGCCTCCGGGTTTTTTTGTTTTCGCGCAACACTTGGCGCACCGACCGGTGCGCTTGCCTTCACCAAGCCGAATCAGAAGTGTCTTGGAGACCCAGCAGTGAATTCATCTGATTTGATCTGGAGCAAACTAGCGAGCACTGATTACACTGAGAATCTCTTCCTGTAAAGTGCGTGTAAAGTGAAATTGGTGTAGTTAACTTAAGACTTAAGGAGTCTGCTGTGAAGTATTTTGATCAGTCAACTAAAAGGCGGCCATCGCCGCATTGGACCAAGTTGGCGGCAGCGAGCTTGCTCGCCGTCGCCGCTCTGGCCGGTTGCGGTGGTGGCAGTGACGGCGCCACCGGCGCCACCGGTGCCACCGGTGCTACCGGTCCCACGGGCCCCACCGGCCCCGCCGGCAGCAATGCTGTCGCCACAGTCAATGCCGGCAGCAATGCCACGCCTGCAACTCCTGCCGCTGCTGCCGCTTGGCAAGCATTGGCACCCCAGGTCACGGTACAAAGCGTCACCATCAACAGCGCTCCGGTCGTCAAATTCACGGTCAAGGACGCCGCTGGTAACCCGGTCGTCGGCCTGGGCAACAAGTCCCAGAGCGCTAGCGCTACCGTCGCCGGCCTGACCAACATCGCCTTCACCCTGGCCAAACTAGTGCCGGCATCGACCTATACGGTAACCTCCAATGGCGTGACTTCCACCTACAACGCCGAGCCCAGCAAATGGGTCAGCTATCTGGTGACCAAACCGGTCACCGTGGCGCAAGCCGCCGGTACCATTGGCGCCGCCGACTCGTGCAACAAGACCGCCGCCGCCGCTGCCACCTGGTGCGGCACCTTCCCCACCACCGACGCCCAGGGTACCCTGGTCGATAACGGCGATGGCAGTTACCAGTACACCTTCTACCGCGATCCGAAACAGGCCGCCGCCATTGTGGCCAGCCTGACCGACTCGGCCGATGGTCTGGCCAAGAAAGCCGATCTGGGCGACTTGACCTATGACGCCTCCCTAACCCACCGTCTGGGCATCCAACTTGGTGGTGCCGCTCCTGGTACCGGCTCCAATACGCCCAATGCCGTGACCAACGCGGCCTATCCTGGTGTCAACATGGTCAACACCGCCAACGTGGTGTATGACTTCAGGCCCGATGGCGCCGCTGTCACCAGCACGCGTGACATCGTCAAGATCGACTCCTGCTCTGGTTGTCACGACGGCAAAGTGCTGGCTCACGGTAGCCGCAAGGATCCCAAGTACTGCATGACCTGCCACACCGACCAGATCAAGTACACCTTCAGCCAGGAAGCCTCCAGCACCAACGGTGGTCTGGTCCTGACCGGCACCACACGTCCGACGACTGCTATCGTTGACGGCCGTGCCTTGGGCAACTTCCCCAACATGATCCACAAGACCCACATGGGCAAGGAACTGGTCAAGCAAGGCTATTTCTTCAATGCCGCAGGTGAAGGGAAGTACAACGATGTGACCTATCCGCAACCGATCACCAACTGCGCCAAGTGCCACGATGGTTCAGCCACGGCCGTCAACAAGACCGCCAACGGCGACAACTGGAAGAGCAACCCCAGCGTGCTGGCTTGCGGTTCCTGCCATGACGGCATCAACTTCACCACCGGCGCCGGCGTCACCCTGGCCGACAAGGCCGCTGACCTGGCAGCCGGAAAAGCCATCGGCACCACCAAGACTGGCCACGCTGCCGGACAGGACGCAACCAACCCGCAGTGCGCTTTGTGCCACACCGCAGCCAAAATCGCCACCTACCACGTGACAGTGGATCCGGTTGGCGCGAATGGCCGTGGCGGTTACCCACTGAACACCGCGCTGAACGTGCCGACAGTAGGCTTCCCGTCCGGACAGGGTCCGTCGATCCCGTTGGCCTCGCAGTTGAGTCTGCCTGCCGGCGTTTACAAGATTGATTTCGAACTCAAGCAAGCCAGCGTTGCCGGTGCCGCGGGTGCCAAGAAAGCCACCGTGGTCTATCGGATTCTGAAAGACGGGCTGCCGGTTACCCTGAACGCCACCGGCAAACTGATCGACAACGTTGACGGTACACCTGACATCTATGTGGCTTACGCGATCCCACAGGATGGTTTGGCTGCGTCCAGCGACTGGAACGCTTCTGTCAGCGCCCACGTGATTGACATCCGTGACGGCAAGGCAGGAAGTTCTCAGACCGGCCCTGACGCCAGCGGCTATTACACCGCCACCTTGGGCACCACCATCCCGGATGCCGCCACCATGGCCACGGCCGGACTTGGCATCAACTACAACGGCTTCGTGCAGTTGAACCATGCCGCCTATCCGAAGGGCATCCGGCTGCGCGAGCCCCAGTTTGCTATCAAGACGGTTACCGGTTACACGGCGCGTCGCGCCATCGTCAGCAACGCCAAGTGCAATAGCTGCCACGGCCAATTGGGTGTCAGCCCATCGTTCCACAGCGGCGCCCGTAACAACGGCGAAGGCTGCGCGATGTGCCATCAACCCAACACCGCCACGGGTCACACCGGAGCAGCCAATAATTTTGGCGGTGGCTGGTCGGTCAGCATCAAGAACCTGGTGCACTCGATCCACTCGTCGGCCAAACGCGAACAAGCCTTCACCTATGAAGCTACCGCTGAGAATCCGAACGGCTTCCAGGAAGTGACTTATCCGGGTGTGCTGAAGGATTGCCAGCAATGCCACGTTGCCGGCGCCTACGACTTCAGTGCCACGGCCAACGCTGCCGCGATGCCGAATCTGCTCTGGACCACGGATGCCAAGTCCGACATGAGCAATCCCACCAGCGCTCCTTCCATCGGTCTTTCACCCTGGATCACGTCCTTGGGCAAGGGGCAGATCAACTACACGGCCGACAACCTGGTGACTTCACCGATCTCGTCGTCCTGCTTTGGTTGCCACGACACCAAGATCGCGGTCGCGCATATGCAGTTGAACGGCGGCACCATCTACGGGTTGGCTTCCACCGTCACCGCTGCCGGCACGCGCGCCAGCGGTTTCACCAAGGTCGAGGCCTGCATGGTTTGCCATGGTCCTGGCAAGGTCGCCAGCATCGCGTCGGTCCATCAGTGATCCACGCCTCCTGACCCCGGCCAGGCCGGGGCACCACAGAGTGTGCCCCGCTGGCCTGACCTAAAATTGACCCGGCTACGGCAACGTATCCGGGTTATCTTTTTGACAAAAGGAATTTATGAATTACCGATCCATTTCCGTGGCGCTGGCCAGCGCTGTTTTGCTGCTGAGCGCCAACTTTTCAATCGCCGCTGATACCAAGGCGGCGGCGCCCCAGCAAGCTGCCAGCAAAGCCTTGGCAAGCAAGAGCAAGGTCGCGGCCAAACCCAAGGCAGCCGCCAAAACCAAACTGGTCGACATCAACACAGCCAAGAGCGAAGAGCTGAAGACTCTGCCCGGCATCACTGACGCTGAAGCGGCCAAGATCATCGCCGGGCGTCCCTACTCCAGCAAGGCCGATCTGGTGGTGCGCAAGCTCATTGACGACGGTGCCTATGAAAACCTGAAAAAACTGATCATCGCCAAGCAACCCAACAAGGACGCAGCGAAGAATGCCGCGCTCTACAGCAAAAAGAAGTAGCGCAAGGGCAGCCCTCCAGTTCAGTCGCCGAGTTTGCTTTAGATCAAGTTTTGGAGTATTTAGCGATTCAGTGGTTGGAGATCGCAAATAGCACTGATAAGATGCCACGCTAGATTTACGCGATCGTCCGCCGTGTCGGATGGGGTGTGAAGCTGACACGGTGGCGCCCAGCCACACATTATTTTTCTTTGAAGGATTACCAGAATGAAGATGCTTTCCACCCTGCTAGTGGCCTGCGGCCTGATGACTGCCTCGTTTGCCTACGCGGCAGTGGACGCCGATGCGGCACAAGCGCTGCTGAAAAAGAGCGATTGCATGAAATGCCACGCCGTGGACAAGAAGAAGGACGGTCCAGCGTACAAGGAAGTCGCCAAGAAATACAAGGGCAAGGCCGATGCTGAAGACAAGCTGATCAAGCACGTTACCCTGAGCCCCATGATCGAGATCGACGGCAAGAAGGAAGAGCACAAGGCGATCAAGAGCAAGGACGCGGCCGAGATCAAGAACGCGGTTCAGTGGATTCTGGCGCTGTAATAGTTTGACGATTTGACACGCATTGCTGCGCCACTGCTTGGGCTGGTTGGCGCCTTGATGCGTGTTTTTTATTGAGGAGCGGCAAATGCCTAAAAGAGTAATCACAACGGTGCGAAGGTTGGTCACTGGCAACTCGGCCATCAAAGTGTTGCTTGCGGGGTTTGCCATTGGCATCGTCGGCATGAGCCTGTTCGGTACGAGCATGATTTACACCGGCACCGAGCAATTTTGCGCCAACAATTGCCATGAGATGGCCAATAACAACACGCGTGAATATCGCGACACGATTCACGACAAAAACCGCACTGGCGTGCGTGCCACTTGCGCCGACTGCCACGTTCCTCACGCACCGGTTCCGCTCTACATTGCCAAGATGGGCGCACTGAACGACTTATGGAGCCACCACGTCACGCACTCGGTCGATACGCCTGAAAAATTTGATGCCCAGCGCCCGATGATGGCGACCCGGGTCTGGACCTACATGAAAGGCAATGACTCGCGCGAATGCCGCTATTGCCATGACGAAACGAAGATGGATCCCGAAAAACAGTCTGAAATGGCCAAAGCACGCCACATCAAGGCCAAGAAAGAACATATGACCTGCATTGACTGTCATTACGGCATCGCTCACAAGGTACCAGAAGGCCCTGGACCGCAAGAGCTTGAAGTCGACAAAGCCTTCATATCCAGAAGCTCGATTTTCTAAAGCACGCATTATTGCGACAGTTTCCCCGCGCAACCGCCGTGTTGCGCGCACCAGAGGAGTAGGTTCAGATGAAAGTTATTGAAAAGATTCGGGCCCTGGGTTCGCGCCCCGGCAACCTTGGCGTGCTGATTTTGGGCTTGGTTATTGGTCTGACCCTGTTTTTCTCGGCCGGGTCGTTCATGGTCTATGCCAATTCCGAAAAGTTCTGTGCCACTTCATGCCATGAAATGGGACCCTTGGCGAAAGAGCACAAGGACACTATCCATGACAAGAACCGCACTGGCGTGCGTGCCACCTGCAACGACTGCCACGTGCCGCATGGCTACATTACAAATTATCTGGCCAAGCTCAACCTGTTCAACGACTACTGGGGCCACTTTGTAACGAAGTCGATTGACACCAAGGAGAAGTTCGAGGCCAAGCGCTACGAACTGGCGGCCAAGGTCTGGGTTTACATGAAGCAAAATGACTCCCGCGAGTGTCGTCATTGCCACACCACGGCCAAGATGGACGCGGAAAAACAGACCGACAAAGCCAAGGCACGGCATGAAAAACTACGTACCGAGGGCATGACCTGTATTGATTGCCACTTTGCGATTGCCCACACCGAGCCGAGCGGCCCGGGGCCGCAGGAATTGTTTGCTGCCGGTCCGGCCAAAAAATAGCGCCTTGGCCAGTTGATCGAAACGAAAGGAAATCATCATGCTCATCGATTGCTACGAATGCAAAGCCAAGGTCAGCGACACGGCGGCGAGTTGCCCCCACTGCGGTGCCCTGCCGGTTGATTCAGAGCGCTCTCTGTCGGTCTCGGTCAGCGACCTGGACATGAGGTTCATGACCATTTTCTGGTTTTTGATCAAGGCCTCGGTGGCGGCGGTCCCCGCCATGGTGGTGCTCTACACCGCGGCGACCGTGATTGGCGGCATTGTGACGCCGTTGCTGAACCGGTAAAACTGTCCCCGTCCCGCATGGCCAGTGTTGCCCGATTGCCTGATCGGCAACCACTTTAGGGGCTGTGCGCAAAATGACATGAGTCGGTCGTTTGATCTATGTCATAGCTCCCTCACTCTCCGTCAGGTTCCCGATGGCTGAAGTTACACTCGCTTCACTTATCTCCGGAGGTTCTTTACATGCGACTTGAGCGCTCGGTCCTGTGGGCCATTTTTGTTTCCTTGGCGAGTGTCTTTCTGGCCCTGCCGGCCAGCGCCGCCACGACCCCCACCCCTACGCCCCCCCCTTCACTTGACAACGCCACTTGCCTGACTTGCCATGACGGCAAGAAGGGCAAACTGGAGGTCCCCGGAGCCGACGGCAAAGCACGAGCACTGCGCAGTGTGGCAGCCGATAAGTTTGGCCAGAGCGTGCACGCCAATATGCAATGCGTGGCCTGCCACACCGACATTGCGGACAATGCCGAAAAAGCCAATGCCCATGCCAAGGACCCGGCACAGGCGTTGAAGAAGGTGGATTGCGCCGGCTGCCATCTGGAACTCTGGGAACAGACACAGAAATATGGCAAGGCCAACGAAAGGCCGCGTCTGGGGGTGGTGGCGCAGAACATTGAAGCGTACAAGAAGTCGTTTCACGCACGCCCCAATTCAGATGACAAAACCAAGCCGAACGCGGCCTGCGACAACTGCCACGACACGCACAGCTTCAGTGTTCCGCCCAAGAACAGCCCGCAACGCACACAGTGGCGTTTGACCATCCCAACGGTTTGCGGTGGCGCCTGCCACACCGAGCAGTTGGAAGCCTATCTGGGCTCGGTGCATGGTCAGGAAAACAGCAAGAAACTGCTCGCTCAAGCCGCCGTCTGCTCCGACTGCCACACGGCACACTCCATCACCAACACCTCGGGTGACGCCTTCAAGTTGACCGTTTCCTCCAATTGCGGCAATTGCCATGTGGAAAAGCTGGACTCCTACAAAGACACCTTCCACGGCCAGATCAGCACACTGGGCTACGCCTACACGGCCAAGTGCTACAACTGCCACGGTAGCCACCAGATACTGAAGGTCAACGATCCCAAGTCCATGGTCCATCCGAACAATCGGATGAAGACTTGCCAAAGTTGTCACAACGCCAAGAAAGGCCTGCCCGAGGTGCCGGCCGGCTTTGCCAGCTTCCAGCCGCACGGCAATGCTCACGATTTTGGTCGCTATCCCCAAATCTGGATTGCGTGGCAAATCATGGTCCAGTTGCTGGTGGGTACTTTCAGCTTCTTCTGGCTGCATACCGCACTCTGGTTCTACCGTGAATACAAGGAGCGCAAAGAACGCGCTGGCCAGCCCCACATCAAGCCCGACTCGGTGCCGGCGCACATGAAGGGCAAACACGTTCAACGCTTCACCCCGATCTGGCGCATTGCCCACTTGACGTTCGCCCTGAGCCTGATGGTGCTGACACTGACCGGAATGCCGCTGTTCTACTCGGACGTGGCCTGGGCGCCGGCTCTCATGCGGGCACTGGGGGGCCCGCACTCCGCCGGTATCATCCACCGCGTCGCGGCCGTCGTTTTTGCCGGTGTCTTCTTCTGGCATCTGCTCTATATGGGCTGGAACATTGCGCGCAACCGCAAGACCTTCAAGGTCTTTGGCCCGAACTCGATGGTTCCCAACCTGCAGGACGGCAAAGACATGCTGGCCATGTTCAAGTGGTTCTTTGGTCAGGGTCCGCGACCGGTATTTGACCGCTGGACCTATTGGGAAAAATTCGACTACTGGGCACCGTTCTGGGGCGTCACCATCATCGGGGTCAGTGGCCTCGTGATGTGGCTGCCAGGCTTCTTCGGTGCCTTCCTGCCAGGCTGGATTTTCAACGTGGCGGCCATCTTCCACGGTGAAGAGGCGTTCCTGGCGGTGGTGTTCCTGTTCACCGTGCACTTCTTCAACAATCACTTCCGTCCGGACAAGTTCCCGCTCGAGGTGGTGATGTTTACCGGCACGTTCTCGCTGGAAGAGTTCAAGCACGATCACGGCGTGGAATACCAGCGTCTGTTGGACAGCGGTGAGCTGGAGAAGTATCTGGTGGATGCTCCGTCGCCGGGTAAATTGGCGGCCTCCAAAGTTCTTGGCTTTACCCTGATTACGATCGGCCTGACCTTGCTGACGCTGGTTGCGATCGGGTTCTTTAAGGGCGGCTAAACTCCAATGCGACAATATTTCGTCGATTGGATTGCAATCACTGCGGTGATGGAAAGGAAAAAATGGAAATAGTCAATACCGATGTCGCCATCATTGGCGCCGGGGGTGCCGGTCTGCGCGCAGCCATTGCGCTGGCCCAGACCGACCCGAAACTGCGCATTGCGCTGATCTCCAAGGTCTATCCAATGCGCAGCCACACCTGTGCCGCCGAAGGCGGCGCGGCTGGCGTCATCAAGAAAGATGACAGCTATGACCTGCACTTTGACGATACCGTAGGCGGTGGCGATTGGCTGTCGGACCAGGATTGCGTCGAATATTTCGTCAAGGAAGCACCCAAGGAGTTGATGCAACTCGAACATTGGGGTTGCCCCTGGAACCGTGAAGCCGATGGCTCGGTGGCGGTGCGACCGTTTGGCGGCATGAAGAAGCAGCGCACCTGGTTTGCCGCCGACAAGTCGGGCTTTCACATTCTGCATACGCTGTTTCAAACCACCTTGCAGTTCCCCTCGATTACGCGCTTTGACGAGTACTACGCGCTTGATCTGCTGGTGGAAGACGGCCGCTGCCAGGGCGTCACGGCCATGGAAATGCGCAGTGGCATGATCAAGCAGTTCCACGCCAAGTCGGTCATCATCGCCGGCGGCGGTGCCGGGCGCATGTTCCCGTTCAGCACCAACGGTGCCATCAAAACCGGTGACGGCATGGCCCTGGCCTACCGCGCCGGCGTACCGCTCAAGGACATGGAGTTTGTCCAGTACCACCCGACCGGCCTGCCCAATACCGGCAGTCTGCTGACAGAAGCATGTCGCGGCGAAGGTGGTGTGTTGCTCAACAAGAATGGTCGCCGCTACCTGCAAGACTACGGCATGGGCCCGGAGACGCCACTGGGCAAGCCGCAACTCAAAACCATGGAGTTGGGTCCGCGTGATCGCGTCAGCCAGGCCTATTGGCACGAACTGCAAAAAGGCAATACCGTCAGCACCCCCTGGGGCGAGTGCGTGTTGCTGGACATGCGCCATCTGGGTGAGAAATACATCGACGAGCGCTTGCCGCTGGTGCGCGAACTGGGCATTGCCTACCTGGGCGTGGACATCGCCAAGGAAGCTATTCCGATCCGCCCGGTGGTGCATTACATGATGGGTGGCATCTCCACCAATACCAAAGCCGCCACGCAGTTGCCGGGGCTATTTGCAGCCGGTGAATGCGCTTGCGTCAGCTTGAACGGTGCCAACCGTCTGGGCTCCAACTCGCTGGTCGAACTGCTGGTATTCGGCAAGAGCGCCGCCATGTCGGCGATCGAGCACATGAAGGGTCTGCCGCAACCCAACACAGCCGCTCTGGAGGCGCGTGCGAAGGAGTCCCAGGCGCGCATTCGTGAACTGTTCTCGCGCACCGATGGCACCGAGTCGATGTCCGGCCTGCGCAAGGAGATGATGGACACGATGGAGAAGAACGCCGGTATTTACCGGGAGGAAGTCGGCTTGCAGGAAGCCGTCAACAAGATCGCCGAGCTGCGCCAGCGTTACCAGAAAGTTGTGCTCAACGACAAGAGCAATGTGTTCAACACCGACTTGTTCCAGGTGCTGGAACTCGGCTCGATGCTCGATTGTGCCGAGGCACTGACGGTGGGCGCGCTGGCACGTAAGGAATCACGCGGTGCGCACCAGCGGCTTGACTATGTACAGCGCGATGACCAGCAGTACATGCGTCACAGCATGGTCTATTACCAGGGTCTGAAAGCCCCGCGTCTGGATTACCTGGACGTGGTGATTACCAAGTCGCCCCCAGGCGTGCGTGACTACTCGGGAGATCACAAATGACAACACAGTTGAAGAAGCGCATGGTTCAGCTGGAAGTGCTGCGCTACAACCCGGAAAAGGACAGTGAGCCCCACTTTCAGAAGTACGAGGTGGAGTGCAACGAGGAGTGGGTGGTGCTGGACGCGCTCAACGCCGTCAAGGAACGCATAGACCCTACCCTGAACTTCCGCTGGTCCTGCCACATGGCTGTATGCGGCAGTTGCGGCATGATGGTCAACGGCGAGCCCAAGCTGTCGTGCCACGCTTTTTTACGTTCCTATGAGGGCGTGATTCGGGTCGAGCCGCTGGCCAATTTCCCGATTGAACGCGACCTGGTGACGGTGGCCGATGACTTCATTGACAAGCTCAAGCGCGTCAAGCCTTATTTGATCCCCAAGGAAAAGAAGACCATTGAACAAGGCGAGTACAAGCAGACGCCGGCGCAATTGATGAAGTACCGGCAGTTCTCGATGTGCATCAACTGCATGTTGTGCTACGCCGCCTGTCCCGAATACTCCTTGCAACCCAAGTTCATCGGCCCGGCTGCCATCACACTGGCACACCGCTATAACCAGGATTCGCGTGATGGCGGGCGCGCTGAGCGCCAGGAAGTCATCGCCACCAATGAAGGCGTGTGGGAGTGTTCATTTGTCGGTGCCTGCTCCGAAGTGTGTCCCAAGGCCGTTGACCCGGCGAGCGCGCTGCAGCAGGTGAAGGTTGCCAGCACCATCGACTGGTTTAAGGAACATCTGTTACCGGGAGGCACAAAATGAGCCGCAAACCCTTTGTTCGGCAGGTCTCCAAGACCGGCTGGTATTTGAAGCACCCGCGCTACATGCGATACATGTCACGTGAGGTCACCTGCATTCCGATTGCCGCCTTTGCGCTGCTGATGCTGTGCACCCTGGAGCGATTGTCCAGGGGACCTGAGGCCTATGAGTCCTTTCTGGCGGCCCTCAAAGGACCATGGGGGTTTCTCGGGCTGGCGGTGATCCTGTTTTTTGCCGTGTACAACGCCACCAACTGGTTTAACGTAACTCCCAAGGCCATGCCGGTTCAGGTCGGCGAGGAATTCCTGGACGGCAAATACATTGTTGGCGCTCACTACGCGGTGTGGGCAATAGCCTCACTGGTGGTCTTGTTTTTTGCGGGAGTCCTGTAACCATGGCCAAATCCAATAAACCCATTTTCTGGAGCCTGTTTGCGGCTGGGGGCACGCTGGCCGCTTTTCTGGCACCGGTGCTGGTACTGCTGTTTTTGCTGGCCTCCCTGGGCCACGCGCCCGATCTGCTCAGCTATGCGAAGCTGCACGCATTTGCCGCACACTGGTTTGGCAAGCTGTTCCTGCTGGTGGTCATCACACTGTTTCTGTGGCACGCCGCGCACCGGCTACGGGTCACGGTGTACGACTTCGGTCTGCGCCAGGATTCGATTGCCGCCTTCGTGTTTTACATCGTGGCTGGCGCCGGAACCATTTTGTCAGCCGTGTACTTGCTGAGAATCTAACAAGCTCTGTCCCCAACACTGCTAGCTTGCGGGACAGACCGCAGTCTCTTAAAACGCCCGCAAGTTCCCCCTCAACTGGGCGGAACTTGCGGGCGTTGTATCATGGCATCCATCCTTTAGCGGGGTGAGTGTCACCCCGCGGTTTTTGAGGTTTTTTCTTGAGTCCCAAACAATCTGCGGCCCTCGCTAGCCCCGAGTCATCGTTTCGACCGGTTCCCATTCCAGAGTATTTGCAAAAGACCTATTGGTGGGCTTATGTCCATCCCAATGCGGTTCGGGTGTTCGAGCGACAGTGGCTGGTGAATCTCATTTTGTGGGGCAACTTTGCCCGCCTACGCGACGCGGCCCTGCAGGAATTGGGCGACGTCATCGACGGCAAGGTACTGCAAGTGGCTTGTGTCTACGGCAACTTCACCGAGCATCTGGTGAACCGCCTGGGGCCTCAGGGTAGCCTGGATGTGATTGATGTGGCGCCAGTCCAAATCAAGAATCTGCATAGCAAGCTGAAAGACACCAGCCAGGTGACGGTGCTGCGACAAGATTCCACCGACATGCAATTTGACGATGCAAGCCGCGATGCGGTGGTGGTATTTTTTCTGCTGCATGAGCAGCCGGTGGAGGCACGACGCAAAACGATTGCCGAAGCCTTGCGCATCACCAAACCCGGCGGCAAGTTGATCTTCGTCGACTACCACCGGCCGGTGGCGTCAAACCCGTTTCGCTACCTCATGGTGCCGATCCTGACCACGCTGGAGCCGTTTGCAATGGACTTGTGGCGCGGCGAAATTTCCAGCTGGCTGCCAACAGAAATTGAAGTCGGCACGATTGACAAGCAAACCTATTTTGGCGGGCTGTACCAAAAAGTTGTCATCACGCGCCAAGAACTTGTCCGTCAATAATAGGGGGCCTCTATTATTGACGGACAAGTTCTAAGTCAGGCGATTCGCTCCAGAATCAGCACTGCAAAAAAGCCAAATCCGGCAAGCAAAACCCATTTCAGCGTCAGCAGACCGTAGCGCCTGAAGCGGGGTTGGCCGGTGGCCATATAGAAGACGAACGATACAACGGCTGCCAGCAGCAGCAAAAGAATGAGCCAGCGAAAAAGCAGCATGATGCAGGGTTTCGGAGTTAGCTGATGCGCCGGGCTACCCTGAGACGGTTCGGCCTCTTTGACGGGTACTGAGGGCACGAGGTTCGGAGCGTGTAAGCCATATTCGTCAGGCCCTACCAGGCTCTGGCCAGTTGCGCAAATCCCTTGGGGGCCAGTTTTTCATCCTCAAAGCTCACCAGTTCCCAGGCGTCGGTGCGTGACAACAACTCGCGCAGCAGTTTGTTGTTGAGCGCGTGGCCCGAGCGAAAGGCGCTGTAGGCGGCCAGCAGTGGCTTGCCCACCAGATAGAGGTCGCCCATGGCATCGAGTATTTTGTGTTTTACGAACTCGTCGTCGTAGCGCAGCCCGTCAGAATTCAAGACCTTGTAATCGTCCATCACAATCGCGTTGTCCAAACCGCCGCCCAAAGCCAGGCCGTTGGCGCGCATCATCTCGACGTCTTTGGTAAAACCAAAAGTACGGGCGCGAGCAATGTCCTTGGAATAGGAGCCGCTGCTCATGTCAAACAGCACGCGCTGGCCGCTGGCATCCACCGCCGGGTGGTCAAAGTCGATCTCGAAACTGAGCTTGTAGCCGTGGTAGGGGTCCAGGCGCGCCCACTTCTCCATGGCGCCCTGCCCCTCTCGCACTTCGATCGGTTTGGTCAGACGGATGAAGCGCCGCGGCGCGTTTTGCAGTTCGATGCCGGCACTTTGCAGCAAGAACACAAAGGAGGCCGCCGAACCGTCCAGAATGGGCACTTCTTCGGCGCTGATATCGACATACAGATTGTCCACGCCAAGCCCGGCGCAGGCCGACATCAGATGCTCCACCGTGGCCACCTTGGCACCATGGGCGGAGATGGTGGAGGCCAGACGCGTATCGGTCACCGCCAGCGCCGAGATCGCAATGTCCACCGGTTCCGGCAGGTCGACGCGCCGGAACACGATACCGGTGTCGGGTTGCGCCGGCCGCAACGTCAGTTCCACCCGCTGGCCACTGTGCAGCCCGACACCGACAGCGTGGGTCAGGGATTTGAGAGTACGTTGCTTTAGCACAGGTCGATTTTACTTTTACCGGCAATTGCCTGCCAATTGGCAGTGGCTTCGCAGACCGTCTGCCAAAGTTGGCAATCCTTTTGTCATTGCCGGCTCAGGTCCGCAATCCATGGACCCCGGATCTGGTCCGGGATGACACGAATCGAAGTCCGGATGGCGACAAGAAATCAGTCCGCCTGCTTTCTCAGAAAAGCCGGAATCTCGAAGTCGTCCATGCCGCCACTGGCCAGCGCATCGACTTTAGCCGCCGCCTGGGTCCGGTCGCGCGTGCGCCAGACGCTGGGTGTTGCCATCGACTGGTAATCCGGCTGAACCTGGCCAGTTGGAGCCATGGCAGACGACGGTGCGCCGCTGAGCGCGGCGTTCAGAGTCGGAACGTGAAAAGGAATGTTGTCGGTACCGGTCCGCAACCCAACACTTGGTACGACCGAAATGGCGGGCTTGCCCCGGCCCTGGCGCGACAGGCCCGTGGCCACCACGGTGACGCGGATCTGGTCGCCCAGGTTGTCGTCATAGGCGGTGCCGTAGATCACATGCGCATCAGGCGACGCGTAGGCTCGGATCGTGTTCATGGCCAACTTCGACTCGCTGAGCTTCAGTGACCCCTTGGCAGCGGTTATCAGCACCAGCACGCCCTTGGCACCGGAGAGATCGATACCTTCCAGCAAGGGGCAGGCAACCGCCTGCTCGGCCGCGATGCGAGCCCGATCCGGGCCGGCTGCAATGGCGGTACCCATCATGGCTTTGCCGGGCTCACCCATGACGGTGCGCACGTCTTCAAAGTCGACATTCACATGACCGGGCACATTGATGATTTCGGCAATGCCGCCAACGGCATTTTTGAGCACGTCGTTGGCATGCGCAAAGGCCTCGTCCTGTGTTACATCGTCGCCCAGCACTTCAAGCAACTTTTCGTTGAGCACCACAATCAGCGAGTCCACATTGGCCTCCAGTTCGGTCAGACCACTGTCGGCATTGCTCATGCGCCGGCCGCCTTCAAAATCAAACGGCTTGGTGACCACCCCGACCGTCAGGATGCCCATCTCGCGCGCGACCCGGGCAATCACCGGCGCGGCGCCGGTACCGGTGCCGCCGCCCATGCCGGCGGTAATGAAAAGCATGTGGGCGCCGTCGATGGCGGCGCGGATATCGTCCAACGCCAGTTCGGCGGCCTCGCGGCCCTTGTCGGGCATGCTGCCGGCGCCCAAGCCACTGCTGCCGAGTTGGATGCTCTTATGCGCTTCGCTGCGACTGAGTGCCTGCGCGTCGGTATTGGCGCAGATGAATTCCACGCCCTGCACGTCGCAGCCAATCATGTGCGCCACGGCGTTGCCGCCACCGCCACCGACGCCGATGACCTTGATCTGGGTGCCTTGGTTAAACGCTACTTCTTCAATCATTTCGATGGGCATTTTTTTCTCCTGAAGTTTCAAATAGTTGACAGTTGCCGAAATTGGTTCAAATTGTTTTTTGGTAATGCATTAGGACGGAGGATCGGTACATCGCCATCGCCAATGGGGACTGCCGCGCGCCAGCCAAAGGTTTGGTTCACACAAGCACCGGCCGCCGCGCCGGGCCGCCCCAAGCAAGGCCAGCCCCCTCGGGGCTGAGCCCTTCGGCTCCCGATGTGCCTGCGCACATCGGGACAGGGCGAAGAGACTCTGCCTCTGGCAGTGGCATGTCCAGCGTAGTACACGCAGTGACAAGCGTGGGGGTTTCATACTTTAAAAATTCCCCACAAACCAGTCCTTGACCTGGCTGAAAGCGGTTTTCATGGAGCCGTTTTTCTGTGCCACCTTGAAGCCGCGCAGGCGCGCCAATCGTGCGTCTTCGAGCAGACCCATGACGGTGGCGGCGCGCGGCTGGGCCACCATGTCGGACAAGGCTCCAGAATATTTGGGAATGCCACGTCGCACCGGCTTGAGGAAGATGTCTTCACCCAGTTCCACCATGCCGGGCATGATGCAGCTGCCACCGGTCAGCACAATGCCGCTGGAGAGCATTTCTTCAAAGCCGGATTCACGCATGACCTGGTGCACCAGGGAGAAGATTTCTTCCACGCGCGGCTCGATCACGCCGGCCAGGGCCTGGCGGCTGAGCATGCGCGGGCCACGGTCACCGAGGCCCGGAACTTCGACCTGGGAGTCCGGGTCGGCCAGCAATTGCTTGGCATAGCCGCTCTCGACCTTGATGTCTTCGGCATCCTTGGTCGGGGTGCGCAGCGCCATCGCAATATCGCTGGTGATCAGGTCGCCGGCGATCGGAATCACCGAGGTGTGGCGGATGGCACCGTTGGTGAAGATGGCCACATCCGTGGTGCCAGCGCCAATGTCCACCAAGGCCACGCCCAACTCACGCTCGTCTTCGGTCAGCACCGACAGGCTGGAGGCCAGCGGGTTGAGCATCAATTGCTCGACCTCCAAGCCGCAGCGCCGCACGCATTTGATGATGTTCTCGGCCGCACTTTGGGCGCCGGTGACGATGTGCACCTTGGCCTCCAGACGGATGCCGCTCATGCCGATCGGCTCTTTCACATCCTGCCCATCGATGATGAACTCCTGCGGCTCCACCAGCAGCAAACGCTGGTCGGTGGAGATATTGATGGCTTTGGCGGTTTCCACCACCCGCGCCACGTCGGCGGCGCTGACCTCGCGGTCCTTGATGGCCACCATGCCGCTTGAATTGATGCCCCGGATGTGGCTGCCGGTGATCCCGGTATGGACGCGGGTAATCTTGCAGTCGGCCATTAGTTCAGCCTCCTTCAGAGCCTGCTGAATGCTTTGCACGGTGGCATCGATGTTCACCACCACGCCGCTCTTGAGGCCGTTGCTGGGGGCAATACCCAGACCGGCCAGCTTGAGCTCGCCGCCGGGCAGCACCTCGGCCACCACCACCATCACCTTGGCCGTGCCGATGTCCAGCGCTATCACCAGATCCTTGTATTCTTTTGCCATATGTTCACCTGTTGCTTGTGTTGTCGCTACTTTTTCGGTCCAGTCTGGGCCCATGTGGTTACGCCCCGCAAGCGGATGGCATAACCGTCTTCATGTCGCAAATCCGCGGTCTCCAGGGCGTCCGGTGCGCGTCCGTAATGCGAACTCACCTGGGTCAGCGTTTTGAGAAATCGCTGCGTGCGCGCCAGCACCTCGGCCATGGAGCCGGCGCCCAGTTCCAGCAGGGCGCCGCTATCGAGCCGGGCCCGCCAGCCGCCGCGTCCGGTCAACTCGACCTGCTCAAGTGTCATGTCCATGACTTCAAACACCGGCTGCAGCGCCTGGTACATCGCCAGTACCTGGGCTCCCTGGCCATCGGGGCCAATCAGACGCGGCACGCCTTCTTGCTCGACTTCGCCCTCATTGGCCTCAAACACTTCACCAAAATTGTTGACCAGTCTGGATTCACCCTCCTGCCCCCAATACGCCACCGCCTTGTGTTCCTGCAGCAGCACCTTCAGGCGATTCGGAAACTCGCGCCGCACCACCGCTTTGCGCACCCAGGGCAAGGCCTCGAAGGCCAGCCGTGCGCGATCCAGATCCAAGGTGAAAAAAGTACCCTTGAGCTGCGGCGCCACATTGGCGCGCAGGGTCACCGCGTTGTTGTGCGTCACATCGCCGGTCACCGCGATCGCGCGCACGGCAAACAGCGGCTGCTGCGCCGCCCACCCCAGCAACACGCTCAGCGCCAGGAAGGCAAACACCAGGAACAGGACGGACGCCGTCAGGTTCATGAGCTTCACATCCAGCGGCGTGGCCAGGGTCTGCGTCATGGCGCCCCCTTGACCCGGCCGCCGGCGCCGGTCTGCGGATAGTCCAGCGTGGCATAGCGCAACACCGCAACGCACAGCGCCGGATAACTGATGCCTGCCGCCCGCGCCGACATCGGCACCAGCGAGTGACTGGTCATGCCAGGCGAAGTGTTCATCTCCAGCAGGAAGGGCTTGCGATCCTTGGCCCGAATCATCAAATCGGCGCGCGCCCAGCCGCGGCAACCGAGCGCCCGGTAGGCTGCCAGCACGATGCTGGAGAGCTCGCGCTCCTCGTCGGCAGGCAAGCCGCTGGGGCACTGGTAGGAGACAGCGTCGGTGAAGTATTTGTTCTGGTAGTCGTAAGCCCCTTCCGGTGCATTGATGCGCACCACCGGCAGCGTGTGCGCGCCGGCCCCGATGCCCAGCACCGGGCAGGTGACCTCTTCGCCTTCGATGAACTCCTCGCACAGTACTTCCGGGTCGTAGCGCGCCGACAGGCGCACGGCGTCCTGCATTTGCGAATAGCCCCTGACCTTGCTGACGCCGATGGAGGAACCTTCGCGCGGCGGCTTGACGATCAGCGGCAAGCCCAGTTCGTCCGGCACCGCCACGATCTGCTCGCGCTGCTGCTGCTCGGTGTTCAGCACCACATAGCGGGGTGTCGGCAGACCGGCCGCCGACCAGATGCGCTTGGTCATGACTTTGTCCATGGCGATACTCGAAGCCATGACACCGGATCCGGTGTACGGGATGCGCAACAACTCCAGTGCGCCCTGCACCGTGCCGTCCTCGCCAAAACGGCCGTGCAAGGCGATGAAGCAACGCGCAAAGCCGTCGCGCTTGAGTTCCGCCAGATCACGCTCGGCCGGGTCAAAGGGATGGGCATCGACGCCTTGCGAACGCAAAGCCTCCAGCACGCCATGCCCCGACATCAGGGAGATTTCGCGCTCGGCGGAGGCCCCTCCCATGAGCACGGCGACTTTTCCAAGACTTGGCTCCGAATGACTCATAGTCCCTGTGTCTCCTTTGTAGGCAGCCCTGAAACGGATAGCAATTCAAGTACTTTGCCGGGCACTGCGCCAATCGAGCCGGCGCCCATGCACAGCACCACGTCGGCGCGGCGCGCCAGGTCGATAATGGCCTGCGGCAGCGCGCCAATGTCTGCCACGAAAACCGGCTCGACGCGGCCGGCCAAACGCACAGCGGCCGCCAGGCTGCGACCGTCGGCTGCCTCAATCGGCTGTTCACCGGCCGCGTAGACCTCGGTCAGCACAAGCACATCAACCTGGCCCAGGACCTTGACGAAATCTTCAAAACAGTCGCGGGTACGCGTGTAGCGATGCGGCTGGAACACCAGCACCAGGCGACGCCCCGGAAAGGCGCCACGTGCCGCGGCCAGCGTCGCCGCCATTTCAACCGGGTGATGGCCATAGTCGTCAATCAAAGTGAAAGCGCCACCGCCGCGCGCCATCAGCTCGCCGTAGCGCTGAAAGCGCCGGCCCACGCCTTTGAAGCCGGCAAGTGCTCTTTGCACCACGCTGTCGCCGATGCCGAGTTCTCCCGCCACGGTGATCGCCGCCAGGGCATTGAGCACGTTGTGACGGCCGGCCAGATTCAGCACCAGCGCCAGGTCCGGCAACACCACGCCGTTGCGGCGTCGCAGCGTGAAGTGCATTTGCCCTGCCACGGCCTGCACGTCGACCGCCCGCACCTGGGCATCCTCGTTGAAACCATAGCTGGTGATGGGGCGGCTGACCTGCGCCACGATCTCCCGCACAGCGGCGTCGTCGGTGCACAAAATGGCCGACCCGTAAAAAGGCATGCGGTGCAGAAAATCGACGAACGCCTGCTTCAGACGCGCGAAATCGTGGCCGTAGGTCGCCATGTGGTCGGTGTCGATATTGGTGACCACCGCCAGCACCGGCAACAGGTTCAGGAATGAGGCGTCCGACTCGTCGGCTTCGACCACGATGTGCTCGCCCTGCCCGAGCCGGGCATTCGCCCCGGCGCTGTTGAGACGGCCTCCAATCACAAAAGTGGGGTCCAGTCCGGCCTCGGCCAACACGGCGGCAACCAGGCTGGTGGTGGTGGTCTTGCCGTGGGTCCCGGCGATGGCGATGCCCTGCTTGAGTCGCATCAGCTCGGCCAGCATCAGCGCGCGCTGCACCACCGGAATTCGCTTCTCGCGCGCCATGCGCACTTCCGGGTTGTCGGCCGGCACGGCGCTGGAAACCACCACCACGTCAGCACCAACGATGTTGTCGGCGGCGTGGCCGCGGTAGGTCTGGATGCCCAGTCCGGCGAGGTGATTCAGGGTGGCGCTGTCGCTCAGGTCCGAGCCGCTGACGCGATAGCCCAGATTGAACAGCACCTCGGCAATGCCCGACATGCCAACACCGCCGATGCCTACGAAGTGGATGTGACGGATGGCGTGTTTCATGCGATCAGTTCCTCGCAGGCCGCCACGATCTTCACGGTGGCATCGACTTTTTCAAGTTTCTTGGCCGCCACGGCGCAGGCCAATAGCGCAGCACGCTCCATCTTTTGCAGCAGGTCCGCCAACCGCTGTGGACTCAGTTCGGACTGGGGCAGCAACCAGCCGGCGCCCTGGTCGACCAGAAAGCGGGCGTTGGCGGTCTGGTGATCGTCCACGGCAAACGGAAAAGGCACAAACAAGGCAGCCGCCCCGACCGCTGCAATTTCAGTGACCGTGCTGGCACCGGCTCGGCAAAGCACCAGATCGGCATCGGCAAAGGCTTGCGCGGTGTCTTCTATGAAGGGCGTCAGTTCGGCCTGCACCCCGGCCCGCGCGTAATTGGCGCGCAGTTCCTCGATCTGGCTGGTGCCGCTCTGGTGCATGACCAGCGGACGCTGCTGGCGAGGAATCAGCGCCAGTGCCTGCGGCACGATGTCGTTCAAAGCGCGGGCGCCCAGACTGCCACCCAGTACCAGCAAGCGCAAAGGGCCGCTGCGGTTGGCAAAACGGGTGGCCGGCTCGGGGCCGCCGATGAATGCCGGACGCAAGGGGTTGCCAACCCAACTCCCTTGTTTGAGGACCCCCGGAAAAGCGGTAAAGACGCGATCCGCCAGGGCTGAGAGCAGCTTGTTGACCATCCCGGCGACCGAATTTTGCTCATGCAGCAAGAGTGGTTTGCCCAGGACTTTGCTCATCAGAGCGGCCGGGAAAGTGATGTAGCCGCCCAGCCCCAGCACGACATCGGGCTTGACGCGGCGCAGCACAACCAGACTTTGCCAGCAGGCGCGCAGCAAGCGCCACGGCAAGCCGACCAGCGTCAGCCACCCCTTGCCACGCACACCCGTGAAATCGATCGCCTCGAAGCAGAAGCCCTGCGGCGGCACCAAGCGGCTTTCCATGCTGGGCTGCGTCGCCGTCCCCACACCGCCCAGCCAGTGCACACGCCAGCCGCGTTCACGCAAGGCCTGCGCCACCGCCAGACCCGGAAAGATATGGCCCCCCGTTCCGCCGGCCATGACCAAGGCCGTCTTGCGAACCTCCCTGCTTGTAGCTTCGCCGGCGGCGAGGTTCATGTTCATACGCGACCTCCGCGCATCAGCAAGCGGTTCTCGAAGTCAATCCGCAGCACCACCGCGAACGCCACCAGGTTGACCAGAATGGCCGAGCCACCGTAGCTCATCAACGGCAGGGTCAGACCTTTGGTGGGCAGGGCACCCAGATTCACGCCCATGTTGATGAAGGCCTGAAAGCCCATCCAGATGCCGACGCCTTGCGCCACCAGCCCGGCGAAGACCCGGTCCAGCGCAATCGCCTGACGCCCGATTTGCATCATGCGCCGCGTCAACCAGAGAAACAGGCCGATCACACAGACCACCCCCACCAGTCCAAACTCTTCGCCGATCACAGCCAGCAGAAAATCGGTGTGGGCCTCGGGCAGCCAGTGGAGTTTTTCGACGCTGCCGCCGAGCCCGACACCCAGGATTTCACCGCGCCCGATGGCAATCAGGGAATGCGTGAGTTGATAACCCTTGGCCAGGGCATTCTTCTCGCTCCAGGGGTCAAGGTAAGCAAAAATGCGCTCGCGCCGCCACTCGCTCATCGCAATCATCAGCCCGAACGCCACCAGCAACACGCTGGCGATCAGCAGGAACATGCGGGCATTGACGCCGCCCAAAAACAAAATCCCCATGGCAATCACGGCAATCACCATGAAGGCACCCATATCGGGCTCGGCCAGCAACAGCATGCCGACCACCGCCACCGCCACCCCCATGGGCGCCACCGCGCGGAAGAAGCGTTCCTTGACCTCCATCTTGCGCACCATGTAGTCGGCCGCATAAAGCAGAACGGCGAATTTGGCCAGCTCGGATGGCTGGAAACTGAAGGGCCCCAGGGAAATCCAGCGGCGCGCGCCGTAAACCACCTTGCCGACATGCGGAATCAATACCGCTATCAGCAACACCAGAGACGCCACGAACAGCCATGGCGCCGCCTTCTCCCAGGTCGCCACCGGCACCTGAAACGCCAGCAGCGCCGCCACCAGGGACATCGCCAGCCACAGTACATGGCGTGTCAGGAAATAGGTATGGGTGTAGTTGGCGAACCTCGGGTTCTCCGGCATCGCGATCGAGGCCGAATAAACCATCACCAGCCCCCAGGCCAGTAGCGCCAGGGTGACCCAGAGCAACGGCTGGTCAAAGCCAACGACGCGCGTTGGCGTGCTGCCGGTGACGCCCAAACGCGTACTCACGGGGCGCCCTCCATCACGGCACCGGCCAGCTCGCCGACCGCCTGGGCAAACATCCGGGCCCGGTGCTGGTAGTTATCAAACATGTCAAAGCTGGCGCAGGCCGGTGACATCAACACCGCGTCACCCGCCCGGGCCTGCGCCCGGGCCTGCGCCACTGCCTGCGCCATCGAGGCCGCCTCCAGCATCGGCACACCGGTATCCTGCAAGGCGGCCCGGATCAGTGGCGCGTCCTGCCCGATCAACACCACGGCGCGCGCCCAGCGGGAGACCACCGGCGCCAGCGGCGAAAAGTCTTGCCCCTTGCCGACGCCGCCCAGAATCACGACCAGCTTGCGCTCGGGCCCCAAGCCCGACAGGGCGGCCACGGTGGCGCCGACGTTGGTTCCCTTGCTATCGTCAAAAAACTCGACGTCATCGAAAACGCCCACCGATTCCAGCCGGTGCGGCTCGCCCCGGTATTCGCGCAGCCCATACAGCATGGCACCCAGCGCACAGTCTGCCGCCAGGCACAGCGCCAGCGCCGCCAGCGCGTTGAGCGCGTTGTGGCGCCCGCGAATGCGCAAGGCGTCGGCTGGCATCAGGCGTTGAATGTGCAGTTCAGGCTCATCGCCCTTGCGCTTTTTCAAGGTCTCATCGGCTTCCAGGGCCCGCACCAGCCACAGCATGCCGTTGACCTGTTCCAGGCCAAAGTCGCCGGGACGGGTCGGCCGGTCGGCGCCAAACGTGACGTAGGACCTGGATTGCGGCCGCTGTGGTTTTGCCCGCACTGAGTCAGAACGCTTGGCCTCCTGGACTGGTCCGGCGGCGCTCAGCAAACCCATCACCAGAGGATCGTCGCGATTGAGCACCAGCAGGCCCTGCCGGCCGAAAATCCTTGCCTTGGCGCTGCCATAAGCTGCCATCGCTGCCCCCACGCTTGCCACTTTGTGTGCGGCGCTGCCCCCCGAGGGGGCGTTCTCGCCTTGGGGCGGCCCGGCGGCGAGCAGGGAACCATGCCAGTCCAGGTGATCCTGCGTGATATTGAGCACCGCTGCGGCGCTCGGCTCGAAGTTGTGTTCGGTGTCAAGCTGAAAACTCGACAACTCGATCACCCAGACCTCGGGCAAGGCATCGGCATCGAGTTGCGCCGCCAGGGTGTCCAGCAGGGTCGGTCCGATATTGCCCGCCAGTGCCACGCTTTTACCGCTGCGGCCGACCAAATGAGCGGCCAGGGAAGTGACCGTGGTCTTGCCATTGGTGCCGGTCACGGCCAGCACCTTGGGCTGGTAGCCGCGTGTCGCCTGGAGCTCGGCCAAGGCCTCGGAAAACAACCCCAATTCGCCGCCCATCCTGATCCCTTTGGCACGCGCGGCGTCGGTAACAGCGGCGACTTCCAGGGGCGTCAGTCCCGGGCTCTTGAACACGGCTTGCAGGTCAGTCCCCTCCACCAGCGCCGCATCGAAGGCACCGGTCACAAAGCGGGCAGCCGGCAACTCCTGCTCAAGCGCGGCCAGCTGCGGTGGCGCGGCGCGGCTGTCCGCCACCGTCACCCGGGCGCCGGCGCGGGCACACCAGCGCGCCATCGCCAGACCGGAGGCACCCAGGCCCAGGATCAGAACCTCTTGCCCACTGAGCCTGGAGGTCGTGCCAGCAGCGGACTGCCCTCGGCCCGGCACCAACCCTTCGGCTGGCAGCGCGGCGAATGCAGTGGCAGGCGCGGGAGTCGTCATTCCTACCTCAGCTTCAAGGTGGACAGGCCGACCAGGCACAGCAGCATCGTGATGATCCAGAAGCGAACCACCACCTGCGTCTCCTGCCAGCCACTTTTCTCGAAATGGTGGTGCAGCGGCGCCATCTTCAGGATACGCCGGCCTGCGCCATATTTCTTCTTGGTGAATTTGAACCAGCTCACCTGCAACATGACCGACAAGGCCTCCACGACAAAAATACCACCCATGATGGCCAGCACAATTTCCTGGCGCACGATCACGGCAATGGTGCCCAAGGCCGCGCCCAGTGCCAGCGCGCCGACATCGCCCATGAACACCTGTGCCGGGTGCGTGTTGAACCACAAAAAGGCCAAGCCGGCGCCGGCCATCGCCGAGCAGAAGATCAGCAACTCGCCGGAACCCGGGATGTGCGGGAAGAACAGATATTTGGAATACACCGCGCTGCCCGTGACGTAGGCAAAAATCCCGAGGCTGGAGCCGACCATCACGACCGGCATGATGGCCAGGCCATCCAGACCATCGGTCAGGTTCACGGCATTGCTGGAACCGACGATCACCAAGTAGGTCAGGATGACAAAGCCCAGTACGCCCAGCGGGTAGCTGACTTCCTTGAAGAACGGCAACAGCAGGCCGGCCTTGGGCGGCAGGTTCAAATCGAAGCCCGACTGCACCCATTTGAAGAAGAGTTCCAGCACGCGCAAATTGGAGTTCTCGGAGATACTGAAAACCAGGTACAGCGCAGCCACCAGGCCAATCACGGATTGCCACAGGTATTTTTCACGCGAGGCCATGCCTTCGGGGTTCTTGTCCACCACCTTGCGCCAGTCGTCGGTCCAGCCAATCGCGCCAAAGCCCAGCGTGACCAGCAACACGATCCAGACGAAGCGGTTGCTGAGATCAGCCCACAGCAGCGTGGAGACAGCGATGCACAACAGAATCAGGACGCCGCCCATGGTGGGGGTCCCGCTCTTGCTCAAATGCGATGCCATGCCATAGCCGCGAATCGGCTGCCCAATCTTGAGTTCGGCCAGGCGGCGAATGACAAAAGGCCCGGCCCCCAGGCCGATCAGCAGGGCCGTCAAAGCGGCCATCACGGCACGCAAGGTCAGGTACTGAAAGACCCGGAAAAATCCGAATTCAGGCGACAGCGACTGCAACCACTGAGCCAGGCTCAAAAGCATTGCGAACTCCTGAAATTGACGTTAACCGGCATGGTTTTCTCTTTTCCATTTTTCATTTGAGGCCTCGGTTGTGATGGCATCGACCAAGCGTTCCATCTTCATGAAGCGGGACCCTTTGACCAGCACACTGTCAGTCTGCGCAAGTTCAGCCAGCAGCGCCGTCCGGAGCGAATCCATATCGCCAAAATGGCGGCCGGCTCCGAAGCTGGTCGAGGCGGCCACAGACAGATCGCCGAAAGTAAACAAGCGATCGACACCCAGGCTGCGAGCCAAGGCACCGACTTCGGCGTGGAACTGCGGGCCTTGATCGCCCACTTCACCCATGTCGCCCAGCACCAGCAGACGCCGGCCCGGCAGCGCTGCCAGCACTTCGATGGCGGCACGGACCGAGTCCGGGTTCGCGTTGTAACTGTCGTCTACCAGGGTGATGGGATGCGCGCCCCACTGAAGCACCAGTGCACGGGAGCGCCCCTTGACCGGTTCAAACGCGGCCAGGCCCTGGGCGATCGCCGCCAACGGCACGCCGGCAGCCAGCGCGCAGGCAATTGCGGCGGTTGAATTCTTGACGTTGTGCAGACCGGCAATATGCAAGGCATAGTGCAGCGGGCCATGCGTTGTCTCGACCGTCACTTGCCAGGCATCGCCCAACCAGATCGCCTCGCGGCAACGGACTTCGACGCCGCTTCCCGGCTCGTCGTCCGAAATACAGAATCGCTGCACCGCACGTTGCCCGGCGCGGGTCGCCCAGGCAGCGCTGTAGCGGTCGTCGCTCGGGAACACCGCCACGCCGCTGTCGGGCAGTGCATCGATGACGGCACCATTTTCCTGTGCCACCGCCGCCACCGTTGCCATGAATTCCAGATGCTCGCGCTGCGCGTTATTCACCAAAGCCACGGTCGGCTGCGCAATCGCTGCCAAAACCGAGATTTCACCCGGGTGGTTCATGCCCAACTCAATCACCGCCAGCTCGTGATGACGGCGCAAACGCAGCACCGTCAGGGGCACGCCAATGTCATTGTTCAGATTGCCCTGGGTGGCCAGGAAGGCCTCTGGCTTGAAGGCACTCAGGATCGCCGCAATCATCTGCGTCACCGTGGTTTTTCCGTTGCTGCCGGTCACCGCAATCAGCGGCAGCTTGAATTGCGCGCGCCACTTGGTGGCCAGCGCCGCCAGGGCCAGCTTGGCATCCGCCACCACCAGTCCCGGCAGGCCGGCGGCGCGCAAGCGCGCGTCGGCGTCGCCCTGGCACAGGGCCGCCACCGCACCTTTGGCCTTGGCCTCAAGCAGAAAATCATTGGCGTCAAAACGCTCGCCGCGCAGCGCCACAAACAAATCGCCCGGCTCGACGGTACGCGTATCGCTGTGCACGCGCCGGAAAGAGACCTCGCCGCGGCCCACCAGGCGCGCAGTGCCCAGCCACTGCCGGGCCTGCTCCAAGGTCAGCATGCCGTGTTCACGGAGCGTCCCCGGTGGGATGGCGGGTGCCAGCCAGGCGTGCAAGGCACGGCGCACGTGCTCCTGATCGGAAAACGCCAGCCGCCGGCCCGCTACCTCTTGGTAGTCTTCATGCCCTTTGCCGGCGATCAACAACACATCGCTGGCGGCTGCCTGGGCCAGCGTCTGGGCAATCGCCAGCGCGCGGTCGGGCGCCACCGTGACGGCGCCATGACCGGTCAGACCGAGCAGGATCTGGCTGATGATGGCCTCCGGTTTTTCGCTGCGTGGGTTGTCGCTGGTCACCACCACATGGTCCGCGTGGCGGGCGGCGATGGCACCCATCAAGGGTCGCTTCGTCGCATCGCGGTCGCCACCACAGCCAAACACGCACCAAAGCTGGCCGCCGCGTTGCCGGGCTACCGGCTGCAAGGCCAGCAAGGCCTTGTCCAGGGCATCCGGCGTATGGGCGTAGTCGACCACGGCCAGTGGCTGCTGCGGCAGCTGGTGCGTTGACCCAACGCCGGTCGCATCCTGAGACAGCCCAGCGCCGCTCACCACTTCCATGCGCCCCGGTACCGGCGTCAAGCCGGCGCAGGCGTCGACCACGGCCGCCAGCGGCACGCCGATCGAGCGCATGGCCGCCATTACACCCAGCAGGTTCGAAACGTTGTATAGCCCAATCAGCCGGGTCTGCAGTCGATAACTCTCGCCACCCATGGCGCCGGCCGCGGACTCCTGCACCGTGAATTGCAGACCCTGCGCGTCGTGGCAAACGTCGCAGGCCTGCAGTCTGGCCGCACCGATGCACGAAACCGTCCAGACATCGAGTGCGCCAGCAGCCAGCGTGCCCGCCAGCGCCGCGCCCTGAGGGTCGTCGATATTGATGACCGCCGATTTCAGGCCCGGCCACGCAAATAACTGTGCCTTGCTGTGCCAGTAAGCCGCCATCGAACCGTGATAGTCCAGATGGTCTTGTGTCAAATTGGTAAAAATGGCAGTCCGGACACGGGTGCCGGCCAAGCGCTGCTCTTCAATCCCGATCGAAGAGACTTCCATCGCACAGGCCTTGACTCCCTCCTCGGCAAAGCGCCTGAACGCTTGTTGCAGCAACACCGGGTCCGGCGTGGTCAGACCGGTGGCCACGATGGCGGGCGGTCGTCCTATGCCCAAAGTACCCACCATGGCGCATGGAATGGGCGCAACCAGCTTCAACTTCGACAAGGCCTGGGCCAACCACCAAACGGTGGAAGTCTTGCCGTTGGTGCCGGTCACCGCCAGCACATCGAGCTGCTCGGACGGGTGTTCGAAATAGGCCGCGGCGATCAGGCCGCTGGCCGCTTTCAGGCCAGCGTAAGCGGCAACCCTTTGATCCCTGAAGGCGTAGCGCTCGACGCCCAACTGCTCCACCAGGCACGCTTGTGCGCCGTGGCCCAGAGCGCCGGTCACGTACTTGCGAGCGTCATTGGCCGCGCCCGGCCAGGCGATGAAGCCATCCCCCGGGCGCAGCTTGCGGCTGTCGCTGTGAAGGGTGCCACTGGCGCGACTTCGCAACCACTTGGCGGCATCTATGGGCGTATGAAATTCAAGCATCAAAAGCTTTCTTCCACCGCTTGCGCCACGATTTGCGGCTTGACCGCCACATCCGGCGCCACTCCCATCATGCGCAGCGTCTGTTGCACCACTTCGCTGAACACCGGAGCCGCCACCGCGCCGCCGTAATACTGGCCGGCGCTGGGTTCATCGATCATCACCGCCACAATGACACGCGGCTTCTCGATCGGTGCCAGGCCGACGAACCAGCCCCGGTATTTGCGGTTCCCGGCGCTGCCGTAGCTCTTGCCCACCTGTTTGTAGGCGGTACCGGATTTGCCCCCCACCGAGTAGCCTATGGTCTGCGCTTTCTGCCCGGTGCCACCTGGCCCGGCCGCCATCTGCAGCATCTTGCGCACCTGACCGGCGGTGCGTGCCGACAGCACCTGAACGCCAAGCGCCGGCTCGCTGCTCTTGAGCATGGTGAGCGGAATGATCTGGCCGTCGTTTGAAAACACGGTGTAGGACCTGGCCATCTGAAACAGCGAGGCCGACAGACCGTAGCCATACGACATGGTGGCCTGCTCAATCGGTCGCCAGGTCTTGTAGGGACGCAACTTGCCCGACACGGCACCGGGAAAACTGATCTGCGGTTTTTGCCCAAAACCCGCTTGTGAGAACAGCTCCCACATTTCGCGCGGTTGCATTTGCATCGCAATCTTGGCAGCGCCAATATTGCTGGACTTCTGAATCACGCCCTCCACCGTCAACACACCGTTGGGGTGCGAATCGGAAATGGTGGAGCCGGTGATGGTGAACTTGCCGGCACCGGTGTCAATCAGGGTCTGCGGCGTCACGCGACCGGTCTCCAGACCGAGCCCGATGGTGAATGGCTTCATGACCGAGCCGGGCTCAAAGGTATCCGTCAGCGCCCGGTTGCGCAACTGCGCGCCGCTCAGGTTCTGCCGCCGCATGGGCGAGTAGCTGGGGTAATTGGCCAGCGCCAGGACTTCACCGGTGACGACGTCCAGCACCACCACACTGCCGGCCTTGGCCTGGTATAGCTGCACCGCATCGCGCAACTTCTGATAGGCAAAGAATTGCACCTTGCTGTCGACGCTGAGTTGCAAATCCGGTCCGTCGACCGGCGCAATCTGCTCGCCCACATCCTCCACCACCCGCCCCATGCGGTCCTTGATGACGCGGCGCGACCCATTGTGGCCCGCGAGTTCCTTGTTGAACGCGAGCTCAATACCCTCCTGACCAATGTCCTCCACATTGGTGAAGCCCACCACGTGGGCAGCGGCTTCGCCTTCCGGGTATTGACGCCGGTACTCCTTGCGCTGATAGACGCCCTTGATCTTCAAGGCCATGATCTCTTGCGCCACCGAATCGTCGACTTGCCGTTTCAGCCAGACAAAGGTCTTGTCCTCGTTTTCCAGGCGTTTGCTGAGTTCCGCCAGCGGCATATCAAGCAACTTGGCAAGTTGCTGCAACTGGGCCGGGTCGCGCTCGATGTCTTCGGGAATGGCCCAGATACTGGGCGCCGGCACGCTGGACGCAAGGATCAAACCATTGCGGTCCAGAATGCGGCCGCGATTGGCCGGCAATTCAAGCGTTCGCACAAAACGCACTTCACCCTGTTTTTGAAAAAAGTCATTGGCAATCACCTGGATGTAGGCAGCGCGCGCAGCCAGCGCGCCAAAGCCAAGGGCAATGGCGGCCACAATGAACTTGCTGCGCCAGACCGGCGTCCTGCTGGCCAGCAAGGGACTGGAGGTGTAGGCGATGCTGCGACTCATTGGATACGCCCGGTTGCAGCAGAGCCGCGTGGCTCTGAGGCGGTGGCGGCGGAAGGCACGGCAGACGACGCGGCGCCGTAAGTCACGTAGTAGGTCACGGCCGGCGTTGTCGAGCGCATCTGCAATTGCTCCTTGGCCAGTTTCTCGACCCGCAGCGGCGTCGCCTGCGCGCGCTTTTCCACCTGCAGGCGCTCTTTGTCGGCTTCGAGTTGACGCGCCTGCGACCGCGCTTTGTCGAGATCCGAGTAGAGCTGGCGCGACTGGTATTGCACGTTCACCAGATACAGGGCACTGGCCAGCAGCGCCAGCAGCAGCAGCAGATTGAATCTGGTCATGATTGCGCCCCCACGCTTGTCACTGCGTGTACTACGCTGCCCCCCAAGGGGTCCTTCGCGCCTTGGGACGGCCCGGCGCCGCTCATGCCTCGGTCCTCAGCGCCACGCGCATCACCGCGCTGCGCGCGCGCGGATTGGCTGCCACCTCGGCGGCGCCGGGTTTGATGCGCGCCAGGGCTTTCAAACGCATCACCTTGGGCGGCGCAAAAGGGGCGCGCCGGTCGTATTCATCACGCGAGTGCTGCGCGATGAACTGCTTGACGATACGGTCCTCCAGCGAGTGAAAACTGATCACCACCAGGCGACCACCGGGTGCCAGAACGTGAAGACTGGCGGCTAACGCCTGTTGCAACTCTTCAAGCTCGGCGTTGATGAAAATCCGAAAAGCCTGAAATGTGCGCGTTGCAGGGTTCTGGCCCGGCTCGCGGGTTTTGACCGCGTCAGCCACGAGTTGGGCCAATTCAGTGGTGCTTGAAATTGGGCCCCGTTCCTGTCGGCGAGCAACAATCGCCTTTGCAATGGAGCCAGCAAACCGTTCTTCACCGTAGTCACGTATCACCTCCGCAATTTTGTCAATCTCGGCAGTCTCCAGCCACTGCGCCAGGCTCTGTCCGCGCGTGGTGTCCATGCGCATGTCCAGTGGACCCTCGAACCTGAAGCTGAAACCCCGCGCCGGGTTGTCGATTTGCGGCGAACTGATGCCCAGATCAAGCAGCACACCTGCCACGCTCGCCGGCGGCAGCTCACCCAGATGCGAGAAGCCCTGGTGCCGAATCGAAAAGCGGGAGTCCTCGATGCTCGCGGCTTCGGCCAGGGCTTCCGGGTCCTTGTCGAAAGCGATCAAATGCCCTTGCGGCGCCAGCCTGGAGAGAATCAGGCGGGTGTGACCACCGCGGCCGAAAGTGGCATCCACATAGGTCTGTGCCGGCGCCGCCGGATCGTCGGGGCGGGCAGCCGGATTGTCGAGAAGAGCATCAACTGCTTCGTTCAACAAAACGGTGCTGTGTTTCCATGAGGTTTCCACCGTCAACCTTCAGAAGGAGAAATCCTTGACGACGTCGGGCATGTTGCTGGCCATCGCTTCGGCTTCCTGGGTTTCGTAAGTCGCCTTGTCCCACAACTCAAAATGATTGCCCATGCCCAGCAGCATGGTGTCTTTCGCGATGCCTGCGGCCTGGCGCAACTCGGGAGACACCAGCACACGGCCGGTACCATCTATTTCGACATCCATGGCATTGCCCAGAAAAATCCGCTTCCACCACTGGGCCGACATCGGCAGCGCCGCAATCCGCTCACGAAACTTTTCCCACTCGGGGCGCGGGAAAAGCATCAAGCAGCCATGGGGATGCTTGGTGATGGTGAGTTGGCCATTGGCCGTGGCACTCAAGACGTCACGGTACCGGGTCGGCACGGAAAGCCGACCCTTGGCATCCAGACTTAACGATGAGGCCCCTTGAAACACGACAGTGCACCTTTGTTGGTAGAAATACAAAAAAATGAAAGTACAAAGGCACTTTTCACCACTTAATTGCACTTTTTTGCACTGTACCAGCAAAAACAGTCGCTGCAAATGGCCATGCAACAAATTATTTCAATGAAATCAAGGACTTAGGACCGACTTCTGAGAAATTCGAAACGAAAAATCGTTCTAAATTAAGAACTTAGCGCTGGTTGTCAAAGTGATGCTTGAACATATCCCGAAACCCCCATCGATTCGGGAAAGAGTTGGTGAACGTCCAACATCTGACAATCAGTTGGGGACAGAGCAAAATTGCTATGCACTTCTTGGTCTGTCCCGCAAGGTTACAGGATGTACCTTGAAAGATCTTCGTTCCGGCTCAACTCGCCCAGCCGGGCGTCGACATAGGCGGCATCCACCGTGACGGTCTGGCCGGCCAGTTTGGCGGCATCAAAACTGACCTCGTCAAGCAGCCGCTCCATCACCGTGGAGAGGCGCCGTGCGCCAATATTTTCGGTCCGCTCATTGACGTCGAACGCAATGTGCGCCAGCCGAGTAATGCCCTCATCGAGAAACTCCACGTGCACATTTTCAGTCGCCAGCAAGGCCTGGTATTGCTTGACCAGCGAAGCATGCGTTTGCGTCAGAATCGCAACAAAGTCCAACACCGACAAAGACTGCAACTCGACGCGAATCGGAAAGCGCCCCTGCAATTCGGGGATCAGGTCGCTTGGCTTGCTCAGGTGAAAAGCACCCGAAGCGATGAACAGGATATGGTCCGTCTTGACCATGCCGTATTTGGTGGATACCGTCGTGCCCTCCACCAGCGGCAGCAAATCGCGCTGCACACCCTGGCGCGACACCTCGGCACCACTGCCCTCGGCGCGTGAAGTAACCTTGTCGATCTCGTCGATGAACACGATGCCGCTCTGCTCCAGCAGGTGCAAGGCCTGCGTCCTGATTTCTTCCTCGTTGACCAGCTTTGCCGCCTCCTCTTCGATCAGCAGCTTGGAGGCTTCGCTGATTCTCAGTTTGCGCAACTGGCGCTTTTGTTGCCCCAACTGGCCAAACATGCCGCGCAACTGCTCGGTCATCTCTTCCATGCCGGCGGGGCCCATGATTTCGAGTTGCGGCGCCGACTGCGCCAGATCGATTTCAATTTCCCGCTCCGCCAGCTGCCCTTCGCGCAGTTTTTTCCGAAAAGTCTGGCGCGCGCTGCCCTTTGTCTCGGCGCTTTGCGGGCCGCCGAAATCGCCACGCGGCGGTGGGATCAGGATGTCCAGCAACCGGTCTTCGGCAGCGTCCTGGGCGCGTGCGCGTACTTTTTTCATCTCGACGACGCGGGTTTGCTTGACCGCAATATCAGCCAAGTCCCGGATGATGGCATCCACATCCTTGCCGACGTAGCCAACCTCGGTAAATTTGGTGGCCTCGACCTTGATGAAAGGGGCATCCGCCAGCCGCGCCAGGCGCCGCGCAATCTCTGTTTTTCCAACGCCCGTCGGGCCTATCATCAGAATATTCTTGGGCGTGATCTCCGCGCGCAAACCCGGCTCCACCTGCTGGCGCCGCCAGCGATTGCGCAAGGCAATGGCAACCGCACGCTTGGCCTGCTGTTGGCCAACAATGTGCTTGTCGAGTTCAGCAACAATTTCTTGGGGTGTCATGACTTAATCAGTTGGGGACAGGGCTTGCTCACTGCGTGTAGCTTCGGACTGTCCCGCAAGAGTTCATAAGGTTTCTATGGTGTGGTTCATGTTGGTGTAGATGCAGATGTCGGCGGCAATTTCCAGCGACTTCTTGACGATATCGGTCGCCGACATGTCCGTGTGGTTCAGCAAGGCGATGGCCGCGGCCTGTGCGTAAGCGCCACCCGAGCCAATCGTCACAATTCCGTTCTCGGGCTCCAGTACGTCGCCGTTGCCGGTGATGATGAGCGATGCTTCGCTGTCGGCCACCGCCAGCATGGCCTCCAGGCGCCGCAATACCCGGTCGGTGCGCCAATCTTTGGTGAGTTCAATGGCGGAGCGCACCAGATGCCCCTGGTGTTTTTCCAATTTGGCTTCAAAGCGCTCGAACAGGGTAAAAGCATCGGCCGTGGCACCGGCGAACCCGGCCAGCACCTTGCCGTGATAGAGCTTGCGCACTTTGCGGGCCGTGCCCTTGACAACGATATTGCCCAAGGTAACTTGCCCGTCACCGCCGATCGCCACTGAGTAGCCATCGGGCGTCTTGCGCCGCACGCTGATGATGGTGGTACCGTGAAATTGTTCCATGCTAGCCGCCGTAAAAATCAACTGGTGCGCAATATGACCCGCGCATGCTCGTTGATGCCGATCACGTTGAAAAATGCCGCCACCAAGCGCGGCACATCGCGAAACTGGACATGACAGCCTTCGGCCTCGCGCGCGGCAACCCAGTTAAGAATGCTTCCGGCGGCGGAAAAATCGACCCGTATCAGCCGGTCGCAGGAAATTATCAGGCGCTTGGCGCCTTTGAGCCCGTCCTGAAGTTTGTCCAGCGCCTCCGCCGCGTCACCCAGCACCTCGCCGGCCAGTTCGATGACGGCCGATTGCGCGTCAAATTCCATCAGCTCGGTGCCCTCTTCACCCGGTTGAAGATGGAAGTCGGAGACCGCCACGCCATGCATCAGTTCGTCGCCATCCTCGACCCGACTGGCTGGATTCATCCGCTCGGAAACATACTGGCATTGCGCGTTCTGCCAGGGCGGCGGTGAAACTTCATAGTTGACACAATAGTCCAGCGCCGCCAATTCGAACTCGTCCTGCAAGCGCATGATGCGCAGCGCATCCAGGCGCAGTCGCCACCAGAACAGGGGAACCCCCTTGTCGCCCGAGGGGGTCAACGACCTGATGATTTTCTCAAGCACATCGGCGCCGTCAAAATGCAAAATCACCGGTTGCACACACCACTGGCTGAACAAGTCGGCCAGGGCTTCGCCCGCATCGGGCGTGATGGTCTTGAGCCGACTCCAGTTCAGATGCCAGGGCTCAGGCGAGCGCGACAAGCTTGCACGCATGGCTTGCAAGGCCTGAAAATCAAGCTCGGCCGGGCACTCCCATACGACCTGCGTCACTTGCGCCGACTGCGCAAGCTGCTCCAGTGGCGCCGCGGCAGTTTTGCGCCCCAATAAGTCGGGCGTGGAAAACCACGCCGGCGCCGAGTGCCCGAAGCGTTGTGCGTACTCGATGGCGACGCGATCGAAACTGTCCTGCTGTCCGGTCGCGCGGTACAGGTCAAACAAGGCTGCGGCCCAGCCGTTGGCCGACTCCGGACGAATATTGTCCGACTTCAGGGCCGCCAGCAAACCGGCCTCGGCGCCCACATCATCACCATTGGCGAAACGGATCGCCGCCTCTTCCATGTCCGTATCGGCCAGACTGTCGCCCATCTCGATGGAGAACAACTTGGAGGGTGTAAAGCCACTGATGCTGGACTCGGGACTCTTGCTGGCCGAACTTTTGAACACCATCATCTCGGGCATCAATTCGGTACTGACGACCCCAGCCGGCTCCGTCATGCCCATCTGCGTGGCTTCAAAGTCGGTATTTCGTCCCCCATCGCCAGCGTCGCCGGCCGCCGACGCCGACCCATCGGCAAAAGCGTTGGCGCCACCGCCCGGTGCGGCGGTCATCGGCGTACCGACACTCGCCGGCAATGGCAGGTTGCCGGAAATCGGGAAATTGGTACCGTTGACAGTGGTCTCGTCCTGCTTGCCCTTCCACCACTGCTTGGACATCTGGGCTTCAATTTCATCAATCTTCTTGATCGTCTCGGCCCGCTCGTCCAGATTGGAGGTGGTGGTGGTGCCCTGAAAGAAAGAAGGGCGACCCGCCAGATCGGTCCGGATCACCGGACCGTTGCGACGCAATTTGCGCAATTCATCAAATTCCCGCCGACGGACAAAATCATTTTGCCGTTTGCGCTCGATCATCTCCTTGAGCGACTGCTTGCTATAGCCTCTCTCCGGTTCCGGCTCGGACTCGGACTCGATCTTGTCCAGCTCTGACCAGTCCTTCGTCGGGTGACGAACGAACTTGGCCACCTTGGACAACAAACCAGCGGTAGTACCTTTAGTCGCCATGGGGCTGCACAGTAGGTTGAAAAACCACTAACAACAGGCCATCAATCTCCAAACATCTTCTGTTTGAGTTCACGCCGTTGCTGCGCCTCAAGCGACAGATTGGCGGTCGGGCGCGCCAACAGACGCCCGACGCCAATGGGCTCACCGGTCTCATCACAATAGCCGTAATCGCCAGCGTCTATGCGCGCTATCGACTGTTCAATCTTCTTCAACAGCTTGCGCTCCCGGTCCCGCGTACGCAGTTCAAGCGCATGTTCTTCCTCGATGGTGGCCCGATCCGCGGGGTCAGGCACCACCACGGTGTCCTCCCGCAAATGCTCGGTGGTCTCGCCGGCGTTGCTCAAAATGTCTCTCTTGAGCTTGATCAGGCGCAGACGAAAAAACGCCATCTGCGTTTCGTTCATGTACTCATCGTCGGGCATGGCGATCACCTCGGCGTCGCTCAGTTGCTCAACCGCCTTGGCTTTCCAGTTGTTGGCAAGTTTGGGATCTTTCTTGATGGACGACGCCAGCGGCGGAACAATCAGAGGGGACACCACACTTTGGGTAAAACTGGCCTTGGCGGCGGTTGAGGCGACCGACTGTGCCATCGAGGGCACGGTCAATTGCGCCAGCCGGGAAGAGGGTCGGCCAGCCCTGGCCGGTACAGCAGAACTGGTTACCGGGCCTGGTGTTGGCAACACCGTCTTGACGGCCGACACCGGGGGCACGGCGCTGGGCTTGGGTGCCACCAGCTGGGGCTTTGCTGCTTTCGCGATCATCGTTCTCACAGAATCCTTCTCTTTGACTTTATCTTTGACTTTTGCTTTGGCTTTGACCGCCTTGACCGCAGCCGACTTGACCCCCTTGGCGGGCACCACTTTGGCGGCCGGCTTGCGCTCCTTGGCCCCCGCGGCGGCCTTCGCTGGGACTTTCACCGGCGACGCTTTCTTGACGGGCGGCTTGGCTTTCGCCACCGGTTTTGCAGGGGGCTTGGCCGCAGCTTTCACCGCAGGCTTGGCCTTGGCCACCGCCTTGACCACTTTAGCCACCACTTTGACTTTCCCGGCTTGAGCTTTCACTTCTCGTCTCCTCGCAGCATCTGGCTGCGCATGTACATCGCTGATGGACCTTCGCTTTGCGTTGGCCGCGGAGTCCAACACCTTACTTTTGGGGCTTGGCTCGTCAATACAAGCCTTTGAATGCTTGTTTTGCTGAACTTGGCTGGCGCGCGAGTTTACCGGTTTACCCGGGGTGAAACCCATAAGTTGCAAAATCGAGACAAACATCTTGCTTCCGACCTCACGACTTAGAACTTGTTCTTAAAGCCGCATCAGACAAGACATTGCGCCATGCCCTGCAAGAAAATGTCCTTCGGCAGGTCAATGCCGATGAACACCATTTTGCTGGAACGTTTTTCATCCTTGGCCCAGGCCGGCCCCAGATCACTGCCCATCAATTGGTGAACGCCCTGGAAAATCACCTTGCGGTCAGTCCCTTTCATGTGCAGCACGCCTTTGTAACGCAGCATGCGCGGACCATAGATATTGACGATGGCGCCCAGAAAATCCTCCAGTTTGGCAGGGTCAAAGGCGCGCTCCGACTTGAAAACAAAACTCTTCACGTCGTCGTCATGGGCGTGGTGATGTCCGCCATGCTGGTGCGACGGATGGTCGCAGTGCTCGCCCGGCGCATGATCGTGTCCCTCATGCTCATCCTCCTTGAGGAAATCCGGATCAATATCAAGCTTGGCATTCAGATTGAAACCGCGCAGATCAAACACCTCGGCCAGAGGTACCTCGCCAAAATGCACCGCTTTTTGCGGCGCGCGCGGGTTCATGTGCTTCAAGCGGTGCATCAGCGCAGCCACCTCATCACCGGATACCAGATCGGTCTTGCTGATAAAGATCTGATCCGCAAACCCGACCTGACGGCGGGCCTCCTGGCGCTCGTCAAGCTGCACTTGCGCGTGTTTCGCGTCGACCAGCGTCAGGATCGAGTCCAGCAGGTAACTCTCGGCTATCTCATCGTCCATGAAGAAGGTTTGCGCTACCGGGCCGGGGTCCGCCAAACCAGTGGTCTCGATCACTACGCGGTCAAAATCGAGCAGCCCTTTGCGCTTCTTGGCCGCCAGCAGTTGCAGCGCCTCGCGCAAATCCTCGCGGATGGTGCAGCAAATACACCCATTGCTCATCTGGATGATCTGCTCCTTGGTATCGGATACCAGGATGTCGTTGTCTATGTTTTCTTCGCCGAATTCGTTTTCAATGACGGCAATTTTCTGCCCGTGCGCCTCTTCCAGAACCCGTTTGAGAAGCGTGGTTTTGCCCGAGCCGAGAAAGCCCGTCAGTATGGTTGCAGGGATGAGACTCATCGTTTCTGTCAATCGATTGGGACGGTCGTGAAGGAGGGGAGTGTAGCGGGCAATTGACTTTGGCTCATTTGCGCATCACCACCAGCCCCTTGAGGTACTCGCCTTCCGGGAAATTGATGGTCATCGGGTGATCCGGCGCGCCGCCCAGGCGCTCGACGATATAACCGTCGACGCCGGCGTCAATGCCGGCCGAAGCGACGATTTTATGAAACAGGTCGGCGCTGATGCCGCCCGAGCAGGAGTAGGTGAACAGAACACCACCGGGCGCCAGAATCTTGAACGCCAGCCGGTTGATGTCCTTGTAGGCACGCGCCGCGCGCTCGGCATGCGCCAGCGTCGGCGCAAACTTGGGCGGATCAAGAACGATCGCGTCAAAAGTCTTGCCATCAGCGCCAAACTGGCGCAAGGCGGCGTTCACATCGGCATCCATGAAACTGGCCCGACTGGCCGCAAAACCGTTCAGGGCCACATTGGCGGCGGCCTTCTCAATGGCGGGGCCGGAGGAGTCTATGGAGGTGACATGGGCCGCGCCCCCGGTCAACGCCGCCACCGTGAAGCCGCCGGTGTAGCAATAGCAGTTGAGCACGCGCTCAAAGCTCAGGCGCCGGGCGGTGTCAGCAAACTTCTTGCGGCTGTCGCGCTGGTCCAGGTAAAAGCCGGTCTTGTGTCCGCCGGCAATATCGACCGCCAACTGCCAGCCGTGCTCGCGCAACAGCAGATCGGTCGCGCCACTGCCGCGCAACCAGCCGGTGCGTAGCGGCAGACCCTCGCGCTCGCGGCCGCTGGCATCGGAGCGTTCATACAGCTTGGAGAGTCCGGTCGCCGCCAGCAAGGCCTGCGTCAACACCTCTTTCCAGCGCTCGGCGCCGCTGGAGAGAAATTGCGCCACCAGAGTGGCGCCATAGCGGTCCACGATCAGACCCGGCAAACCATCGGACTCGCCATGAACCAGCCGCAGGCCATCGCTCTGGATGTCGAAGCGGGCTCTAGCGTCGACAGAACGGGCACAGGCGGCGGTAAAAAAAGAAGCATCGATGCGCTGCGCCTCGTCAAAACTCCAGGCCCGGGCGCGGATTTTCGACGCCGGGCTGAAGGCGGCCCAGGCCAGAAATTGGCCTTCGTGCGACTCCACCCGCACCGTCTCGCCAGGGTCGGCGGCGCCCTTGGCGATGGCGGACTCAAAAATCCACGGATGGCGGCGCAGCAGCGAGCGCTCCTTGCCGGCTCTCAAACGAATAGTTTTCATAGGCCAATTGTCGGGCCAGACGCCGATGCACCAGCGCCAAACCTTTTTCTCGCGCAGCCCCGACAGGGCGGGGCAAAAGGTCAGTAAGTGATCGCCATCGCCGGGACGTCGACCCGGATCATGGGTTTCCGCAACGCCCCATGAACCGCCTTGACGTATTCGGATGACCATTTCGGGTTCTCGAACCAGGCTGCGCCGGCGGCCTCGGACACCCGCAGCACCTTGTCGGCCGTCAACACCTTGCCGCTGGCACGCAGCGGTTCGCACTCCAGTGCCGTGAACTGGGCATCCAGCCAGGCCCGCGCCACATCGTGTGCCATCGGTGGGCCTTCCTCGACGTGAAAATGGAATTCAAGCCCCTTGTCCAGCAAAACCATTATTTGACTGCGCATAAAGTACCTTTCCGTGTATGAGCTGGAGTGTCGCCGAAATGACGGCGAAAAATTAGAAAAACGGCGCCGCCATTACTTGATCTTGGCGCGTGGATGAGCCGCATCATAGGCTTTGGCCAGGTGCTGAAAATCGAGCCGGGTGTAGACCTGTGTGGTGGTGATGCTGGCGTGGCCCAGCAACTCCTGCACCCCGCGCAAATCGCTGCTGGACTGCAACAGGTGGCTGGCGAACGAATGGCGCAGCATGTGCGGGTGCACCGGCGTCGCCAGCCCGGCCTGCAAGCCACGCCGACGCAGGCGCTGCCAGATCGATTGGGCACTCAGGCGGGTGCCGTTGCGGCCGATAAAAAGCGCCCTCTGTTCCGCCTGGCCGACCGTCGGGTCGCGCAGCGCCAGCCAGTGCTGCAAGGCCGCCAGCGCCTTGGCACCCACCGGCACCGTGCGCCGCTTGGCTCCCTTGCCCAATACATGGGCCTCGGCGGCCTGCAAATCGATCCAGCCGCGCGCGCCGGCACCGGCCAGCACATCCAGCCCCGTCAACTCGCCGACGCGCAGGCCGGCGCCGTAAAGCAGCTCGACGATGGCGGCGTCGCGCGCCTCCAGCCAGGGGTCCAGGCTGTCGCTCTGAAAACTGGCCAGTTGCACCGCCTGATCCACACTCAAGGCTTTCGGCAGGGGCTTGCCGGCCTTGGGTGCGCGCACGTCCTGCACCGGATTGCTGGCCACCAGACCCTGGCGCCCCAGCCAGGTATAGAACCCGCGCCAGCCCGACAGAATCAGGGCAATGCCACGGCCGCTACGACCAGCGCCATGCATTTGCGCCACCCAGCGCCGGATGTGGCTGTTTTGCACCGCCAGCAGGTCGACCTTCGCCTGTGCCGCATAGTCCGTCAGCTTCTGAAGGTCCAGCGAGTACAGCTCCACGGTACGCGCCGCCAGACGCTTTTCGACCCGCACGTGCTCCAGATAAGCCTCGGTCAAGTGAGCCCCCACGCTTGCCACTTCGTGTGCTGCGCTGGACATGCCACTGCCAGAGGCAGAATCTCTTCGCCCTGTCCCGATGTGCGCAGGCACATCGGGAGCCGCAGGGCTCAGCCCCGAGGGGGCCGTGCCTTGCTTGGGGCGGCCCGGCGCTGCGGCTGACGTATTTGGGGTCAGAGTCCGATTTCGTTCGGGATGGCTGTACTGCGGGCACATGGTGGTCCTGAATCCGGATCTGACCCCAACAACTTATCTCAATCTTGACAGCGCGGCGCTGGCCAGCTCGGCGATGCGGGCCAGAAAGTCGGTGCCCATGGTGCTGTTGAAACGCTGCGCGTCCGGCGACGCCAGCACCAGCAGACCAAACGCCGCTGCCGCGCCGCCCAGCGGCTCGCTGCGCAAGGGCAGGATCGCGAGCGAGGTGGCAGACAGCGGATCGGCCAACCAGCCGACCACCTCAAAACCGGTGTTGACACCGCAAAACGGCTCCGTCAACGAGGAGGCGAACAGTTTCACGTCATCACTCACGCCACCGGCAAAGTCGGCCTGGGCAAACTGCGGCGCCACATCCCAGACCTTGATGGCAACCTGGGGCACCGAGAACTGCTGGGCTATCTGGCGCGCAATCTGGTCCGGCAGGGTCATCGCATCGGTCGTCTGAAACAGCTTGCCGGCCCAGCGCAGCAGCTTGTCGGACAGGATCAGGTTCTCGTTGCCGTTGCGAACCATGTCCATGATGCGATGTTCCAGCCCCTTGATTTTTTCGCGCAACATGCTGGCCTGACGCTCCTGCAGGCTGACGGCGCGCGTGCTGTGCGGGCTGCTGAGTTCCACGGCAGCCAGCAGCTCGGCGTGGCGCTCAAAAAAGTCGGGCGAATTGGCCAGGTAGTTGGCAATATCGTCTTCGGTCAGGGGATGGGTCAATGGAGTGTTCATAAGTTCTCGCTCAAATCAATTTCGCCATGAAAAACTGTGGTCGCCGGCCCGGTCATCAGCACGTTGGCGCCGCCGCCGGCCCAAGCGATGGTCAAGAGGCCGCCGCGCGCCTGCACCTCCACCGTATCGTCCAGCAGTCCCAGCCGGATGCCAGCCACCACCGCCGCGCAAGCCCCCGAGCCGCAGGCCAGGGTTTCACCCACGCCGCGCTCGAACACCCGCAGGCGGATGTGCCCCCGGTCCACAATCTGCATGAAGCCGGCATTCACCCGTCTTGGAAAGCTCGGGTGGTGCTCAATCAAGGACCCCTGCGCCTGCACCGGCGCGCTGTCGACATCGTCCACCAGTTGCACCGCATGCGGATTACCCATGGACACCAGTGCCACCAGGACGGTGCTGGCCTGAGCCCCTTCGCCCAGGCGCAGCGGCCATTGTTGCCAGGCGCCAGCGGCCTGCGCTTGCAGGATGCCGGCCTCGAACGGAATCTCGGCCAGTTCGAAAACTGGCCGCCCCATGTTGACCCGCACCCGCCCATCGGGCATCAGTTGCGGCTCGATCACGCCGCCCAGCGTCTGCACCCGGATCGTGTCCCTGTCGCACAGGCCCCGATCGCGCACAAAACGGGCGAAGCAGCGCGCGCCGTTGCCGCACTGCTCGACCTCGGCGCCATCGGCGTTGTGGATGACGTATTCAAAATCGATGCCCGGGGCCGGGGACGGGCGCACCGTCAAGATCTGGTCCGCGCCGACACCAAAATGCCGATCGGCCAGAAAACGGTAATGAGCAGGGGTCAAGCCGAGCCGGCCCCGGGTCTCGTCCAGGACCACGAAGTCGTTGCCTGCGCCCTGCATTTTGGTGAATGAAATTCGCATGGGGGAATTATCCCTTTATCCTCGACACTCTTCTGAAAGAAAACCATGCGCATCCCTGACTGGAGCAGCACCCTCAAACCTCAGCCCCAGGAACTGGTCCAGGCCATCCTGGCACGCCGCGGCGGCAGCCTGCTCAACCTCGACAAAGCCCTGCTCTGGAGCGAGCCATTGGCGCGCGGCTGGAACGTCTTCCTGAAAGCCGTGCGCAGCGAGCTGTCCACCGACCGCCGCCTGCGCGAGCTGGGTATCTGCACCGTTGCCCTGCTCACCGGCGCGCATTACGAATACCATCACCACGCACCCGACTTTCTGGCTGCCGGCGGCACGCAGGCTCAGCTTGACGCCCTCAATGTCTTCGTCAAGACCGACCCGCTGGGCGTTCCCGCGGACGCTTTGCTGGGTGAACTGGAAACGCTGGTGGTCCGGTACGCCGCACAGATGACGCTGAACGTGGCTGTGGACGACCTGCTATTCGCCGCGCTGCGCGAGCACTTTGACACGACGCAGATTGTCGAGCTGACCAGTGCCATTGCCACTTACAACATGGTGGCGCGGTTTCTGATGGCGCTGGGCGTGACGCCGGAGAAGGAAAATTTTCCGCCGGGCCGCCCCAAGGAAAATTAGCCCCCGGGGGGGGCAGCGCAGCACACGCAGTGGCAAGCGTGGGGGCTACATTCATTCCGCCTTGATCCCGTTGTCCTTCACCACCTTGCTCCAGACATCCATCTGCTTCTCAATAAACACCCGGGCGGCATCGGATGACCCGCCGACCACATCGATACCCTGGGAGTCAAGCCGTTTGGCGACGTCGGGCAGCCGCAAGGCCTTGTTGATTTCCTCGTTCATGCGCTTGACGATCTCGGGGGGCGTCCTGGCCGGCGCCAGCACGGCCCACCAGGCGGGAGCATCAAAACCTGCAAAACCACTCTCGGCCAGCGTCGGAACGTCGGGCAAATTGGCTGAACGCTTGCTGGTGGTCACGGCCAGTGCTCGCAGGCGCTTGCCGTCGATATGGGGCTTGACCAGAAACACCGAACCGATCGCCAGGGGAACATGCCCGGCCAGGGCATCGTTCATCAAGGGGCCGCCGCCCTTGTACGGAATGTGCTGAAACTCCAAGCCACCGCTCTTGCCCAGCAAGGCCATGGCAAGATGACCCAAACTGCCCGAACCAATGGAGCCGTAGTTCACGCCACTCTTTAACTTGGCAGCGGCCACCACATCCGCAAAGGTCTTGAAATTCGACTCAGCCTGGGTCGCCAGCACCATGGCCCCAGTGCCAATCAGCACAATCGGAGTCAGGTCCTTTTTCGAATCAAACGGCAGACCCGGAATCAAACTGGGATTGACGCCATGCGTGTCAAACACCACGGCAAAGGTGTAGCCATCGGCCGGTGCCGCCGCGACCGCGGCGGCACCAATCGAGCCGGAGGCGCCACCCTTGTTATCGACAATAACGCTTTGCCCGAGCTGCTGGGAAAGGGGTTGAGCCAGTAACCTGGCCACCTGATCGACCGAGCCGCCCGGCGGGAACACCGCCACCAGCTTGATCGGCTGTTTGCTTGGCCAGACCTGGGCCTGTACGCTGAGCGGCGTTGTCACGCAGATTGCGATGGCGATGGCCACAAGCCGGCCCCATGTTTGACATTTCATTGTTGGTCTCCGTTCAATAATCGACTGTCGGTCGCAGAGCATACGCTGGCGATTCACAAATTCAGCATGGGGTTTACGCAAACATCACCGTCGCGACACCCGGCGCACTGATTTTGGTTGCAAAATTCACTTCATGGCACGCCCCAACCAACTCCTGCACCCCCAGCGCGAACCCGTTGCTACCCGTCCCGCCGCCACCGTGCTGCTGTTGCGCGACAGCGCCCGCGGCATTGAAGTGCTGATGACGCGCCGCTCCATGACGGCCAGCTTTGCGCCGGGCGCCTATGTCTTTCCCGGTGGCGGCGTGGACGCGCTGGATGCCGCCAGCCACGCCCAGGCAAAGCGGCGCGCGACGCAGAGCGATCTGCACCTGACGCAAGCCATCGCCGCCATCCGCGAGAGCTTCGAGGAACTGGGCGTGCTGCTGGCGCGCCGCAACGACGGCAGCCTGGCCGAGCACAGCGACATTGCCGCGCTGGACCGCGCCAGGCCTTTTGCCGCCCAATGCCAGCGCCGTGGTCTGACGCTGGCCGCGGACGAGGTCTTTGTGTTGGCCCACTGGATCACCGACCGCGACCTGGCGCGCCGTTTTGACGTGCCGTTTCTGGTGGCGCGCATGCCCGAGGGGCAAACACCGGTGGCCGACGAGTCGGAACAATTCGAGCCGGTCTGGGTGCGCCCGCAGGACGCACTGACACGGCACCAGGAAGGCCAGTTTTTCATCATCTTCCCGACCATACGCACGCTGGAACGGCTGCTGACCTACGAGACGGTGGACGCCGTCTTGCGGGCCTGTGCCGCCACCGAGCAACCGCTATGGACCAGTTGCCCGCGCGCCGGTCTGCTGGCCGGCCGCGAGGCGCGCTACATGGAGCACGACCTGCCCTACGGCGAGCTGGCGCTGGTCTGCCCCGACGGCCAAATCGTGCATGCGCTGGACTGGCAGTCGGAAACACCGGTGGCGCTGCTGAAAAACGTGCTGCGCCTGACCGCCCCGAATCCCGGCGCCATGACCGGCCCCGGCACCAACAGCTATCTGGTGGGCGACCCCGGCACCGGCTATATCGCCATCGACCCCGGCCCGGCCGACCCCGAGCACCTGGAAAAACTGTGGCGCGCCGCCGCCGGCGACATCCGCATGATCGTCTGCACCCATTCGCACCCGGACCATTCACCCGGCGCCGCGCCCTTGCAAACCATGTGTGCGCCGCCACCGCCGATCCTGGGTCTGCCCTCGGCTGCCAGCGCGCGCCAGCACAGCCAATTCACACCCGATCGCGCGCTACAACACGAGGAACTGCTGACACTCTCGGGCTGGGCTCAGGACGCTGCCGTCACGCACACCCTGAAGGTATTGCACACCCCCGGCCACGCCGCCAACCATCTATGCCTGCTGTTGCTGGAAGACCGTTTGCTGTTCAGCGGCGACCATGTCCTGAGTGGCAGCACCACGGTGATCGATCCGCCAGACGGCGACATGACGCGCTACATCGATTCGCTGGACCTGCTGAGCGCCGCCTGTGCCCAGCACGCCGTCGAATTCATACTGCCGGCGCACGGCCACGTCATCGGCGGCTATGCCGGTGAAGCGGCTGACGCCATCGCCCGCCTCAAGGCCCATCGCCTGCAGCGTGAGGCCAGGATTTTGCAGGTCATGCAAACCCACCCCAGCGGCACACCCGACGAGTGGGTGGCGCACGCCTACGACGATGTCCCGCAACAGATGTGGCCGGTCGCCAAGCGCTCGCTGCTGGCGCATGTAGCGCGCATCGAGGCAACGCAGTCTTGACGCGTTAAATCGGCGCCGAACACCCGACTCTTGAAAGAGCAGGCTTCGTTCCCAGCTACAGGCCTGTAACTTTTCACCCGGGGGACAGACTTTGCCAGCACTCATTGTTTCCTGCCTGGCCCTGGTATTTGTCCTGTGGCTGCTGGGCCAGCCCTACCTGACCGAGCGCAAACGCCAGCGGATTCGCGAGCGTCCCTTCCCCGCCGCCTGGCGCGAGATACTCAAGCAGCGCGTGCCCTACGTGCGCAGCCTGCCGGTCGACTTGCAGTTGCAACTCAAACGCCACATCCAGGTCTTTCTGGCCGAGAAGAACTTCATCGGCTGCGATGGTCTGACGGTTACCGACGAGATGCGGGTGACGATTGCCGCGCAGGCCTGCCTGCTGATCCTTAACCGATCGCGCGGCTACTACCCGAAACTGCGCGAGATCCTGGTCTACCCCGGCAGCTTCGTGGTCGAGCGCGAGCACACCGACGGCATCGGCGTCGCCCACCATGCGCGCCAGGTGTTGGCGGGCGAATCCTGGGAGCGCGGGCAGGTGGTCCTGTCCTGGCACGACACGCTGGTCGGCGCCGCCACGCCGGACGACGGTCAAAACGTGGTGATCCACGAATTTGCCCATCAACTGGACCAGGAAACCGGCGCCGCCAATGGCGCACCGGTGCTGCCGCGGCGCGACCAGTACGCGCGCTGGTCGCAGGTGCTGGGGGCCGAATTCAGGCAATTGCAAATGGCGGCATCGGAGCGGGAAGAGACCTTGTTCAGCGACTACGGCGCCAGCGACCCGGCGGAATTTTTTGCCGTGATCTCGGAAGTGTTTTTTGAGCAGCCCGGGCGGATGGCCCAGGAGCACCCAGCGCTGTACCGTGAACTGACGCTTTTCTATCGCCTGGACCCCCTCAGTTGGTAAGGCGCGACGACGGTTAACATCCTGCCAATGATTGCCGACAAGAAACCACAGCCCGAAGCCGCCGCGGCCGAGGAACGTTTGTCCAAGCGTGTCGCGGCCATGCTCCCCTGCTCGCGCCGTGAAGCCGAACAGTACATCGAAGGCGGTTGGGTGCGGGTCGACGGTCAGGTGGTGGAAGAACCGCAATTCCGGGTCGCCCGGCAAAAAGTCGAGCTCGACAAAAACGCCAGCCTGATGGCCAGCGTGCCGGTCACACTGCTGTTGCACAAGCCAGCCGGCTATGACGATGGCGCGGAAATGCCGGCCGGGGTTCGCCCGGCCCCCAACGCACCGCTGGCGGCGCGGCAATTGCTAGAAGCCGGCACACGCGATCCGGACGATCCGTCGGGAATGCGTCTTCTGAAGCGGCACTTTGCCGCGCTGATTTCACCGGTGCCGCTGGAAACCGGCGCCAGCGGCCTGCTGGTGTTCACCCAGGACTGGCGGGTGGCACGCAAGCTGACGGAAGACGCCGGCGTGATCGAACACGAAATCATCGTCGAGATCGAAGGTAGCGCCAGCCCCGACACGCTGGCGCGACTGAACCACGGACTGAGCTCAGACGCCAGGCCCTTGCCGCGCGTCAAAGTCAGCGTCAACAGCGCAGGCGAGGGCAAGAGCAAGCTGCGTTTTGCCGTCAAGGGGACCCATCCCGGCCTGCTGGCCTATCTGTGCCAACGGGTCAATCTGAAAATCCTGAGCATGAAACGGATCCGCATCGGGCGCGTTGCCCTGGCTCATTTGCCAATGGGCCGCTGGCGCTATTTGCAAGCCCATGAGCGTTTCTAGACTTGCGTGCCCGGCTCTGGCCCAGCGGCCATCCGAAAATATTCGATAATGAAACCAGTATTGATTTGGATCCATTTATGATTTTCCGTTCTTTCAAGTTGTTCTTCGCCGCGCTGATCGCCGCACTGCTGTTGGTCGCTTGCAATAGCGGCGATCCGACTCCGGCGCCAAGCGGGCTGGCCGTCACCGCCGGTGAATCGTCGGTCACGGTGTCCTGGGATATGACTGACGGCGTTGAATACTGGCTGTTTTTTGGTCCCA
>NZ_JAQTMS010000033.1 GCF_028714215.1 Rhodoferax sp.
GGCCACCGAGCGGCGCAGCGGCGCGTAGCCACCGGAGTAGCTGTAGTCGAGCATATCGGGGTAAGTCATGCGCCAGTGCTTGTTCTGCAGACGCTGCCAGAGCGCCACCGGGAAGGCGCTGAAGTCCGCGATACCGGGCGTGAACGGTTGAATTTCCAGTTGGGTGGCGCAGAAGCTGGTCGCCAGGGCCTGGCCGCGGCGTGACAGCTTCATGCCGTGGCCGTGTTGCGCCGACGGCCGGCGCGCGGCCGCTCTGGGCACGCTGTCGTTGACAAAGGTGCCGCTGCCTATGCTGCTCACCAGATAGCCCTCGACGGCCAGCTGATTGAGGGCCGCCACCACCGTATTGCGCGACAGATTCAGGTCTTGCGTCAGTTCGCGGCTGGACGGCAGGCGCTCGCCGGCGGTCAGCTTGCCGTCCAGAATGGCGCGCCGCAAGGCCTCGTACAACTGGCGGTGCAGCGGCAGCTTGCCCTGCAGACTCAGGCGTGCAATTTCGGTCAACAAAAGTTCAGAGAGCATAAAGTGGCACCATCTACTTGGTTTAACTGGCCCCCATTTTGAACCAATTGCACCGGCACAATGGCACAAACAATACGCAGAGACTGAGGCTTGTCCTGATCGGCAGTGACGGACGCCAGTGCTCCCAGGTGACAAATGTTCCAAAATATTTCTCGTAAAAATCAAAGCGCCCAGCGCCGCCCGGTGGTCCTCATGTCGATGGGCGCCCAGCAACGCAAAGGCCATGACTACCAGGTGATGACCAGCAAGTACATCCGCCCGTTGTTGGAGCACGCCGGCTGTGTGCCCTTGCTGGTGCCGACCTGCTTCGGTCAGGAAAATCTTGCGCAATACCTGTCCATGGTCGATGGCGTGTACCTGACCGGCGCCGGCACCAACATCGACCCGGTGCTGTATGGCCAGCCGAATTTGACGCCCGACAAGGAACTGGACCAGGGACGCGACCAGTTCGATCAGCCGCTGATCCGCGCCGCCCTGGAGATGGGTTTGCCTTTTTTCGGCATTTGCCGCGGCCTGCAGGAACTCAATGTGGCGCTGGGCGGCGACCTGCATCAGAAGCTGTACGACATCCCCGGACTGCTGGATCACCGCGAGGACTACGCCGCCACCGTGCCGGAGCAATATGCCGACGCCCATGGCGTGCGCCTGCTGCCCGGTACCTGGTTTGCCGACCTGATGCAGCAAGGCGAAATCCAGGTCAACTCCTTGCACGGCCAGGGCATCAGAACGCTGGGCCGGGGCTTGCAGCCGTTGGCCTATGCGCCGGACGGGCTGATAGAAGCGGTCCACCTGCCGCAACAGCCGCAGTTCACCCTGGCGGTGCAATGGCATCCGGAGTGGCAGGCGGCGCAAAATCCATTTTCCGTGCGCATCTTTCAAGCTTTCGGTCAGGCCTGTAGCGCGCGACAAAGTGCCGCTAGGCCTGACTCTGAACACAAGCTGCCATGTGCAGTGGGGAGTATTTCATGAATGACAAGAAAACGATGAATTTCAACGATCTGGAGCAATGGCTCAACGAGCGGCGCGTTACCGAAGTGGAGTGCCTGGTACCCGACTTGACCGGTGTCGCGCGCGGGAAAATTCTGCCGCGCGCCAAGTTCACGGAAGACCGCGGCATGCGGCTGCCGCAAGCCATCGTGGCGATGGGGGTGACTGGAGAGTTCCCGGAGAGCGGTCCTTATTACGACGTCATCGATCCGACCGACAAGGACATGCAGTTGCGCCCCGACCCGTCAACGACGCGCATTGTTCCCTGGGCCGCCGACCCGACGGCGCAGGTGATTCACGATTGCTTCGATCACAAAGGCAACCTGGTTCCGTTCGCCCCCAGAACGGTGCTGCGCCGGGTCTGCGATCTGTTCGCCAGCGAAGGCTTGCAGCCGATCGTGGCGCCGGAGCTTGAGTTTTACCTGACCGCGCGCAATACCGATCCCAACACTTTGCTGCGTGCTCCCATCGGTCGCAGCGGGCGGGCCGAGACTTCGCGCCAGGCCTACAGCATCGATGCGGTGAATGAATTCGATCCCTTGTTCGAGGAAATCTACGATTACTGCGACAAGATGGAACTCAATGTCGACACCTTGATTCACGAGGTCGGCGCCGGGCAGATGGAGATCAATTTCTTCCATGCCGAGCCGTTGGGACTGGCCGACGAGGTGTTCTTTTTCAAGCGCACGGTGCGCGAGGCGGCGCTGCGCCACGACATGTACGCCACCTTCATGGCGAAACCGATTGCCGGCGAGCCGGGCAGTGCCATGCATGTGCACCAGAGCATCCTGAACACGGCCACCGGCAAGAATATTTTCAGCAACGAAGACGGCTCGCCGTCGGAAGCCTTCATGCATTACATCGGCGGCTTGCAGCGCTACATCCCGGCGGCCATGGTGCTGGTGGCGCCTTACGTCAACAGCTACCGCCGGCTGTCGCGCAATACCGCCGCGCCTATCAATATCGAGTGGGGTTATGACAACCGCACCGTGGGCATCCGCTCGCCGATTTCCTCGCCCGAGGCGCGGCGCGTGGAAAACCGCGTGATCGGCGCCGACGCCAATCCCTATGTGGCCTTGGCCATGACCCTGGCCTGCGGCTATCTGGGTCTGAAAAACAAGATCAAGCCGAAAGCCGAAATGAAGGGCGATGCCTATCTGTCGCCTTATTCGCTGCCGCGCAGTCTGGGCGAGGCGCTGGACTGGTTGCGCAAGGAGTCGGATCTGCACGAGGTGCTGGGCAAGGAATTCATCACGGTGTACTCGGAGATCAAGGAGTTGGAGTTTGATGAGTTCATGAAGGTGATTTCGCCCTGGGAGCGTGAGCACCTGCTGCTGCACGTCTGACGCCGGATCTGCTTTTTGACATTCCCTGATGCTGGGTATTCCCCCGATTTTGATTGGATTTTTATGAGCACCAACCCACTGTCTTCCGTGATCGCGCCGCCGGCCCTGGTTCAGCGCCTGCCGGCGGTCGACACCAAGGCGATTCAAGCGCTGGACAGCGCCCACTTTTTGCACCCGTTCACCGACTTCAAGGATTTGGCGGGGCACGGTTCCCGCGTTATCACCCGAGGCGAGGGCATTTATATCTGGGACTCCGAGGGTGCCAAGATACTCGATGCCATGAGCGGTTTGTGGTGCGTGAATGTGGGCTATGGGCGCAAAGAACTGGCCGACGCCGCCCATCGCCAGATGATGACGCTGCCCTACTACAACAGTTTTTTCCAGACCACCAATGTGCCAGCGGTGCAACTGGCGGCCAAGTTGGCCAAGCTGGCACCGAAGGTGGGCGAGCGCAGCTTCCAGCATGTGTTTTACTCAAGCAGCGGCAGCGAGAGCAACGACTCCAACGTGCGCATGGTACGACGCTACTGGGATTTGCTGGGTCAACCGCAGCGCAAGGTCATCATCAGCCGGATCAATGCCTACCATGGCAGCACCATGGCGGGCGCCTCCCTGGGTGGCATGAGCGGCATGCACGCGCAAGGCGATTTGCCGATTCCCAACATCACGCACATCGAGCAACCGTACTTCTTCGAGAACGCTCTGCCGGGTGAAAGCGTGCACGATTTTGGAGTGCGCGCGGCCGGCTGGCTGGAGGCCAAAATTCTCGAAATTGGTGCCGACAAGGTGGCGGCCTTCATTGCCGAACCAATTCAGGGCGCCGGCGGCGTCATCATTCCGCCGGCCACCTATTGGCCCGAGATCCAGCGCATCGTCGACAAGTACGGAATCCTGCTGATCAGCGACGAGGTGATCTGCGCTTTTGGCCGGCTCGGCGCCTGGTTCGCCTACGAAAAATTTGGCTACAAACCCGATCTGGTGACTTTTGCCAAAGGTGTCACCAGCGGCTATATCCCCCTGGGTGGCGTGCTGGTGGGGGATCGGGTGGCCAAGGTGCTGATTGAAAAAGGCGGCGAGTTCAACCACGGCTACACCTACAGCGGCCATCCGGTGGCTTGCGCCGTTGCCTTGGCCAACCTTGAGATCATGGAGCGCGAGCAACTGCCGCAGCGGGTGCGGGATGACATTGGGCCTTATCTGGCGCAGCGCTTTGTCGAGATCGGGCAGCACCCGCTGGTCGGCGCGGCCGAGACCTGCGGTTTCACGGCCGGTCTGGTGCTGGTGAAAAACAAGCAGCGTCTGGAACGCTTTGCCGAAAATCTGTCGGTCGGCATGATTTGCCGCGGCCACTGTTTCAGTAACGGATTGATCATGCGTGCCGTCGGCGATCGCATGATCATTGCGCCGCCGCTGACCATGACGCATGCCCAAATTGACGAAATGGTGGCGTTGATCACCCGCTGTCTTGACTTGACTTATCAGGAGGTCAAGAAAAATGGCTGGTTGGCATAGGGATTGCATGGATGGAAGGCGCTGGTAAAGCCGTTTACCATCCAACTTTTTTTGGCATGTTCGATCGATTATTTCAGGAGAATGAAGTGGGCAATACATTTGGGAAAACGTTAATGGGCAAGCTGATGGCTGGCCTGGCTTTGGCGGGCGCGCTGACTTTCGCCGCCTCTTCGGCGCTGGCCCAGGAGGAAAAGGTTCTCAATATCTACAACTGGTCGGACTACATCGCCGAGGACACGATCCAGAATTTCGAGAAGGAAACCGGCATCAAGGTGCGCTACGACACCTTTGACAACAATGAGATCCTGCATGCCAAGCTGGTGGCCGGCAAGACCGGCTACGACATCGTGGTGCCATCGTCGGGCTGGGCCAAGCTGCAAATGGAGGGTGGTCTGCTGCGCAAGCTCGACAAGGCGCAGTTGCCGAATCTGAAAAACATGGATCCGGATATTCAGAACCAGATCGCCAGTCTCGATCCGGGCAATCAGTACCTGGTCAACTGGTTGTGGGGTTACACCACGGTTGGCATCAACACCGCCAAGGTGAAAGCCGCCCTCGGTGCCGAGCCGATGCCGGCCAATGTCTGGGAGCTCTTTTTCAATCCCAAATACATCAGCAAATTGAAGAGCTGTGGCGTGTCGGTTCTTGACAGCGCCTCTGAAGTTTTGCCGGCCGCGCTGCACTACATCGGCAAGGACCCGTTCAGCAAGAATCCGGCCGATTACCAGGAGGCCAGCGCGGTTCTGAAAGCGGTGCGTCCCTACATCACGCTGTTCAGTTCGTCGGGTTATATCAACGACATGGCCGGCGGCTCCATTTGTCTGGCGCTGGGCTGGTCGGGGGACATCAACATCGCCCGCCAGCGCGCCATCGACGCGAAAAATGGCCAGGACATCGTGGCCTTGATTCCGAAAAATGGCGGACTGCTGTTCTTTGACATGATGGCCATTCCGGCCGACGCGCCGCATCCCAAAAACGCCCACCTGTTCATGAACTACATCATGCGGGCCGAAGTGCACGCTTCGCTGACGAACAAGGTTTTCTATGCCAATCCGAACAAGGCGTCACGCCAATTCGTGAAGCCTGAAGTGGCGCAAAACCCGTCCGTGTTCCCGTCTTCGGCCGAAATGAAAACGATGGTGCCGCCGAAGGCCCTGAACAACGATATCCGGCGTCAGATCACCCGTGTTTACACGGCCTTCAAGACCGGCTTCTGATCGCCTTGAGCGTGCCTGATTAAGGATTTACCGGTGGTCACTGCCTCAAATTCCAAAGCGCCATTGGGTAAACCGGGGGCTGCGCCGTTCTTGCAAATCAAACGCATCGTCAAGCAATTTGACGAGGTGTTTGCGGTCGACGATGTTTCGCTGGACATCCAGCAGGGTGAAATCTTTGCCCTGCTGGGCTCGTCGGGCTGCGGCAAGTCGACCCTGCTGCGCATGCTGGCCGGGTTTGAGGTGCCGACATCGGGGCAGATCATGCTGGCGGGCAAGGACATCGTGGGCCTGGCCCCGTATGAGCGTCCCATCAACATGATGTTCCAGAGCTATGCGTTGTTTCCGCATCTCAGTGTCTGGGACAACATCGCCTTCGGCTTGCGCCGGGATGCGCTGCCGAAAGGGGAGATCGAGGCGCGTGTCGGCCAGATGCTGGAATTGGTGCAGTTGAAGGCCTATGCCAAGCGCAAGCCGCATCAACTGTCGGGCGGCCAGCAGCAACGGGTGGCGTTGGCGCGCAGCCTGGCCAAGCGCCCGCAATTGCTGTTGCTGGACGAGCCGCTGGGTGCGCTGGACGCGAAGTTGCGCGAGCGAACCCAGCTTGAGCTGGTGGACATCATCGAGCAAGTCGGCGTGACCTGCGTCATGGTCACGCATGACCAGGAAGAGGCGATGGTCATGGCGACCCGGATCGGCGTCATGAGCGAAGGCAAGATTCTGCAGATCGGACGGCCTTCCGATATTTACGAAACACCCAATTGCCGCTTTGTCGCCGACTTTATCGGCAGCGTCAACCTGTTCAAGGGAACGGTCGAGGTGGACGAGGCGGACCACGTCGTGATCAGCTCGCCGGAATGCCGGCATTACGTGAGTCACGGTATCACCGGGACCAGCGGCATGACCGTGCACGTTGCCGTGCGTCCCGAGAAAATGAGCATTCAGCTGGAAGCGCCGCGGGACGAGGAGCGCGAGTCGCCGGAACAAATTGGTTTCAATGTGGCACAGGGGGTGATCAAGGATTTGGCCTACCTGGGCAGCCTCACCACTTACCACGTCCAGCTTGACGGCGGCAGCACCGTGGTCAAGGTGACGCACACCAATGCGGCCCGGCATGACGCCACCCAACTGACCTGGGGCGACCGGGTGTACGTCTGGTGGTGCGGCAGCGATGTTGTGGTTTTGACAAGGTGAACAGGTCATGACCACGGCTGTCAAACCGGTGTCCTTTCTGCACGACAAGCTGACCGGCGCCTGGGGTCGCAAGGCGGTGATCGGTGTTCCGCTGGTGTTTTTGCTGGTGTTTTTTCTATTGCCGTTTCTGGTGGTATTCAAGATCAGCGTGTCGGAAATGGACAACGTGGTTTTCAAGGACTTGTTTGTCTGGGCCGATGGGGTGCTGCAGCTCAAGATCAAGCTCGGCAACTACATTTTCATTGCGCTGGACGATCTCTATTTCCAGACTTACCTGAGTTCGCTCAAATTTGCCGGCATCACGACCGTGATCTGCCTGTTGATTGCCTATCCTTTTGCCTACTTCATGGCGCGCAGCCCGGCCGACCGGCGCCCGGCCTTGCTGATGCTGGTGATGTTGCCGTTCTGGACTTCGTTCCTGCTGCGCGTCTACGCCTGGAAGATGTTGCTGGCCGACAGTGGCGTTTTCAACAACGTCGCCATCGCCATGGGGTTTCTGGCGGAACCGGTGAAGATGATGAATACCCCGTTTTCACTGGTCTTGGGCATGGTCTACACCTATGTTCCGTTCATGATCCTGCCGCTTTATGCCAACCTGGTAAAGATGGACTTGAGTTTGCTGGAAGCTGCGCTGGATCTCGGGGCCACGCCATGGCAGGCGTTCTGGCGCGTCACGGTGCCGCTGTCCAAGAGCGGGATCATTGCCGGTTCGATGCTGGTCTTCATTCCCTGTGTCGGGGAGTTCGTGATTCCCGAACTGTTGGGCGGACCGCAGACCCTGATGATCGGGCGGGTCTTGTGGGATGAATTTTTCAGCAACAACGACTGGCCCATGGCGGCCACGGTGGCCGTGGTGATGGTGTTGCTGATCATTGTTCCGCTGGCCTTGTTCAACAAGTACCAGGCGGAAAACACAGCGGGAGGTCGGACATGAAAATCAATGCCGGCCGCCTGACGTCCAGGGTCTGGATGACTGCGGTATTTGTCTTCCTTTACCTTCCGATTCTGACGCTGATTGTGCTGAGTTTCAACGCCAGCCCGATGGTCACCAGTTGGGGCGGCTGGTCGCTGCGCTGGTATTCGGCGCTGGCGAAGGACGTCGAGATCATTACCGGTTTCAAGCTGTCGCTGGAGATTGCCTTCCTGACCGCTTGTGCGTCGGTGGTTCTGGGCACCCTGGCGGCGCTCGCCCTGAACCGCTTCAAGCGTTTTCCGGGCCGCACTTTGTTTGCCGGGATGGTGAATTCGCCGCTGGTGATGCCGGAAGTCATCATTGGCCTGTCGTTGCTGCTGATGCTGGTGTCGGTGCAGCGTGCTTTTGGCTTTCCTGATCGTGGTTTGATGACGATCTGGTTCGGCCACACCTTGCTGGGCATGGCTTATGCCACGGTGGTGGTGCAGTCGCGTCTTCAGGAGATGAGTCCGCAACTCGAAGAAGCGGCCCAGGACCTGGGCTGTCGTCCCTGGCAGGTTTTCTTTCTGGTCACGCTGCCGTTGATCTCGCAGGCTATTGGCTCGGCCTGGCTGTTGACTTTCACCTTGTCGCTGGACGATGTGGTGTTGTCGGCCTTTCTCTCCGGGCCCGGGTCCACCACCATGCCGATCACGATCTTCAGCCGCGCGCGCCTGGGTCTGAGTCCCAGTGTCAACACCGTGGCGACGTTGACGGTGGCGGTTGTCAGTGTTGGGGTGGTACTTGCGAGCATCTGGCTTTCGCGTGCGGAGCGCCGGCGTGCGCAAGAGATGTCGGCGGCGTTCCGGGGTGTCGGCGCTTGAATTTTTTGAGTCATTTATTTTGGAGTAACAATGAAAAATAGGCTGTCTTTTCTGGCTGTTGCAATCGCCGCAGCATTCCCCATGGCGCAATCCGCGCATGCGCAAACCAATGCCGAGTTGAAGCAGGAAATCGACTTGCTGAAACAGCAGCTTCAGGTGCTGATGAAAAAAATGGAAGCCAGCACGGCGGCGCCCGCCGCCAGCCAGGCGCAGGTCGATCCGCAAGAGTTCAACCGCGTCAAGATCAAGGCCGAATCGACCGAGGATGCGTTGGACAGCTCGGGTCTCAAGGGCCTGAAGATCAACGGCCTGATCGATCCGACCTTTATCTACAGTCAGAACCAGGACCGGTCGGGTTTTATTTTCCTGAACAACTTCGACGCCCGCAGCGGCGAGGCGCCGTACGCGTTCGACAACGGAAATTTTGGTCAGGCCATGCTGGATTTGCAAAAAGAGACCGAAGGGGGCAACAAATGGCGCCTGACGCTGGCGCCCCACAAAGCGGCCAGTTCCGCCTATAACCTGGGCTCCATTGTTCATGAGGCCTCGGTCTCCATTCCCTTGATCGACCAGCAGACCCGGCTGTTGGCAGGCCAGGTCCCGGACTGGTCCGGCTACGAGTATCTGTGGGCTAACCAGCAGCCCCTGATCACCCACAACATGCTGTTCGATTTCACCATCCCCAGCTTCTACAGCGGCGCCGGCATGGAAATCACGCGTGGCCAATGGATCGCCAAATTCCTGGTTGGCAATGTCAACCAGGTGGCTCGGGCATCGGGCGACAAGGACCCCTCGCTGAATTACCGGGTCGACTACAGCAAGGGCGAGTTCAGCGGTTTTGGCTTTGCCGGAACCCACACCTTTGGCGCCAACCGGCTTGACATTTTCGAGGTCGACGGCTATTTCACGCGTGGCGACTGGACTTTTCAGGGGCAGGTTGGGGCCGGCAAATGGGCTGGCATGGGAGCTGACCAGTTGAACGGGCCAACCGATGCCCAGTGGTGGGGTTTGTCCGGTCTGGCGGGCTATAAACTGACGCCCAGACTGCAGGCCATAGCACGCGCCGACTACATCAATAATTCGAAAAACGGTGGTGGCGTGTTCGGCTATGCCAACAGCACCGCGGCCGGCATTGCTTTCGACTCCCGCAACGGTTTTGGCGCCTCGCAGCAGGACATCGCGGATTACACCGCCGGCACCATTTCGGAACTGGTGGGGGCCAACCGGTACGCACTGTCTCTGGGTCTGAATTATTTGCTCAATCCGACCACCACCTGGAAGATGGAATTGCGTTACGATGGCGCGACCAAAGACGTGTTCCAGGACTTCAGAAACGACCCGAGCGGGGCCGCTGGAATCTACAAGAACCGGAACATCCTGCTGGGAACCTCGGTCGTCGTGTCGTTCTAACGATTGCGCGGGTGGCAATAGCACCCGGCAAAATATTTCCACGGGGCTGGCAGCAATGCCGCCCCGTTGTTATTTGTGGCAACCCCTGGTGCCACTTTCAAGCATGAATATCAATCCACTTGGGTACTTTTATGAACACTGTGAATACCGCCCCGCAAACCCGGTTTGATGGCCGGGCACTGATCAACGGGCAGCGCACGGCGTCTGTCAGTGGCGAAACCTTTGACTGCATTTCACCGGTCGATGGTCGAACGCTGACCACGGTGGCCCGCTGCGCCGAGGCCGATGTCGATGCCGCCGTGGCGGCCGCGCGCGCCGCCTTTGAAGACCGCCGCTGGCGCGGCCTGGCACCAGCGCAGCGCAAACGCATCATGATTCGTTTTGCCGACCTGCTGCAGGCCAACGGCGATGAACTGGCCTTGACCGAAACCCTGGACATGGGCAAGCCCGTCAAGTACGCCCGCGCGGTGGACGTCAACAGCGCCGCCAATTGCATTCGCTGGTACGGTGAAGCGGTGGACAAAATTTATGACGAAATCGCGCCGACGGCCAGTACCGCGCTGGCCCTCATCACGCGCGAGCCGGTCGGCGTGGTGGGTGTCATCGTGCCCTGGAATTACCCCATGATCATGGCTGCCTGGAAGATTGCGCCGGCGTTGGCGGCAGGCAACTCGGTGGTGCTCAAACCGAGTGAGAAATCGCCCCTGACCGCTTTGCGCATGGCCGATCTGGCACTGGAGGCGGGGATTCCGACGGGAGTCTTCAATGTGGTGACCGGCTACGGAGCGGAAGCCGGCTCACCGCTGGCGCTGCACATGGATGTGGACTGCATTGCGTTCACCGGCTCGACTCGGGTCGGCAAGCAAATCCACCAGATGGCCGGGCAGAGCAACCTCAAGCGCGCCTGGACCGAACTGGGCGGCAAATCGCCCAACATCGTTTTTGCCGATTGCCCGGACCTGGACAAAGCGGTGGCCGCCGCCGTGGGCAGCATTTTCTTCAACCAGGGCGAGAGCTGCAATGCACCCTCGCGCCTGTTCGTCGAGGCCGGCATCAAGGAGCGGTTTCTGGAGAAGGCGCTGGCCCTGGTACCAGGCTATGCGCCGGGCAATCCGCTGGACCAGGCCACCGTGATGGGCGCGATCGTTGATAAAACCCAGATGAACAGCGTCCTGCGCTACATTGAAAGCGGCAAGAGCGAGGGCGCCAAGCTGCTGGCCGGTGGCGAGCAGGCCCTGATCGAGACCGGTGGCTGCTATGTGCAACCGACTATTTTCGATGGCGTGCGCAATGACATGACGATTGCGCGGGAAGAGATTTTTGGCCCGGTTCTGTCGGTGCTCTCCTTTACCGATGCCGCCGATGTGGTGCGTCAGGCCAATCAGAGCGTTTACGGCTTGCAGGCGGCGGTCTGGACGCGCGATATCAACAAGGCGCATGGCGTGGCCCGCGCCTTGCGTGCCGGCACCGTGCATGTAAACCAGTATGACGAGGACGACATCACGGTGCCCTTTGGCGGCTACAAACAAAGCGGCGTCGGGCGCGACAAGTCGCTGCACGCTTTTGACAAGTACACCGAAACCAAAACCACCTGGATACGCATTGACAGCCCGGTGTGAACCCCGGGGTCTGAAAATTTGACTGGAGAATTTGCGATGAATGCAGTTATGAAAAACAGTGACCTTCCTTCCAACGCCCAGTGGCACAGCCGCCGCCTGGCGGCGACGCCGCGCGGCGTCGGTGTCATGAGCGACTTCTTTATCCACCACGCCAGGAACGCCGAGCTGTGGGATATTGAAGGACGTCGCTTTATCGATTTTGCCGGCGGCATTGCGGTGCTCAATACCGGACATTGCCACCCGAAGATTCAGGCCGCCATTGCGGCCCAGTTGCAGCGCTTCACGCACAGCTGCTACCAGGTGGTGCCCTACACCGAGTACGTCGCCCTGGCCGAACGCATCATTGCCATCACGCCCATTGCCGGGCCCAAGAAGGCGGCTTTTTTCTCGACCGGCGCGGAAGCCATCGAGAACGCCGTCAAGATTGCCCGCGCCTCCACCGGGCGCGGCGGCGTCATTGCCTTTGGTGGCGCTTTTCATGGCCGCAGCCTGTTTGCCGTCTCGCTGACCGGCAAGGTGCAGCCCTACAAGGCGGGTTTTGGTCCTTTTCCGCCGGAAATCTACCATGTGCCTTTCCCCAGCCAAGGCGTCGCACTGGCCGACTGCCAGCGCGCCATGGAGCAGTTGTTCAAGTGCGATATCGAGCCTTCGCGGGTGGCTGCCATCGTGTTCGAGCCGGTGCAAGGCGAGGGCGGTTTCAACGTCATCCAGAAGGAGGCGGTGCAGTGGCTGCGCGCCTTGTGCGACCAGCATGGCATCGTGCTGATCGCCGATGAAGTGCAGACCGGTTTCGCCCGCACCGGCAAGATGTTTGCGATGGAGCACTTTGGCGTCGCTCCCGACTTGATGACCATGGCCAAGAGCATGGCCGGCGGCACCACCTTGTCGGCCGTGGTGGGCAAGAGCGCCATCATGGACGCTCCCGCCCCGGGCGGGCTGGGCGGAACCTACGCCGGCAACCCGCTGGCGATTGCCGCGGCGCTGGCGGTGCTGGACATCATGCAGGAAGAACACCTGGTGGAGCGCGCCAACGTGCTGGGCACGCGCCTGCGGGAGCGCTTGAGCCGGCTGCAGCGCAATAACAAGACGATTGCCGATGTTCGCGGTCTGGGCGCCATGATCGCCTGTGAATTCGTCAACCCCGAAACCGCTGCGCCGGATGCCGAGCTGACCAAACGGGTGCAGCAGGCCGCGCTGAAGAAGGGCTTGCTGCTACTGAGCTGTGGTGTCTACGGCAACGTATTGCGCTTTCTGTTTCCGTTGACGGTGGAAGACAGTGTCTTCGACGAGGCCTTGCGGATTCTTGATGAGGTTTTAGGCGCATGAGAGTCCGGCATGTCGATTGAGTCCACCATCGAGGCCTTGGCGGCGCGGGGAATACACAGTGTCTTGACGCAGTTTTCCGACATGCATGGTGTTGCCAAAGGCAAACTGGTTCCCTTGCAAAACCTGCGTGAATGGGTGCACAGCGGTGCCGGGTTTGCCGGCCCCAGCATCTGGGGCACTGGCCTGGGGCGCTTCGGCAAGCGCAGCGAATACTACGGCCGGGTCCAGTTGGAGTCGCTGCGACCTCTGCCATTCATGCCCGGCGTGGCGCATGCCGTGTGCGACGGCTATGCCGGCGGCGAAGCGCTGGCCACCTGTTCCCGCCAACTGCTCAAGCGCCAACTGGAGCGTCTGAAAGAGCGGGGTTGGACTTTGTGGGTCGGCATAGAGCCCGAGTTTTTCCTGTTGCGGCAGGACCAGCAGGGGCACTGGTTGGCAGCAGATGGTCAAGACCGGCTTGACAAGCCCTCTTATGACCTGAAGTCCATCCATCGCAATCGGGGCTTTCTCGAAGACATGCGTCTGGCGCTCACTGAATTGGGTTTCGACCTGCAGCAGATGGACCACGAGGACGCCTGTGGCCAGTATGAAATCAATTACCGTTTTGACGCTGCGCTGGCGGCGGCCGACCGCTATATGCTGTTCAAACTGACGGCGCACGCCATCGCCGAAAAACACGGCATGACCTTCAGTTGCATGCCCAAGCCTTTTGCCAATGCGCCGGGCAGTGGTTTGCACTTTCATTTGAGCGTGACCGACGCGCAGGGCCTGGCGGTCTTCACCGATGACGCGGATGCGCATCAATTGAGCGTGCAGGGCTACCGCTTCGTAGCCGGCTTGTTGCACCACGCCGATGGCTTGAGCGCGTTGTGCGCACCCACGGTCAACAGTTACAAGCGGCTGGCCTGCAGCAGCAGTGCTTCCGGCACCACCTGGTCGCCGGTCTGGAAGAGCTATGGCGAGAACAACCGGACTTGCCTCGTGCGCACCGTCGCCGGGCGCATCGAATGGCGTTTGCCGGACCCCTCGTGCAACGTCTACGCGGCCATTGCCGCTACCCTGGCCGCCGGCCTGAATGGCATCGATCAGGGGATGCTGCCGCCGCCTGCCTGCGATACCGATTTGTACCAGTGCCAAGCGGCCGGCGCGCCCATGCCGGCGCGTTTGCCGCGTGACCTGGGTTGTGCCATCGAGGCCCTGGCGATCGACCACGCCTTGACATCAGCGCTAGGCGAAGCGTTTTGCGATGAGTTCATCAAACTCAAAAGACAGGAATGGGACGAATACAGCCAACAGGTCGGCGCCTGGGAAATGCGGCGCTACGCAGACGCATTTTGATATTTCATAATACAAAACTGTAATTTTGGATCATGGAAACTGAAATTGTTGCGTTGCATCATATTTTCTCAAAGTGGAAAAATTGATTTCATATTACGAATTTCTATCTGTAACTCTTTGATTTAATTGAAGTTAATTTATGTCTTCTATAAGACATAAGACGACAATTGGTCTTATACAAGACTTAAGATTAATTCATCGGAATCGGGCTTGCCAAGCACCTGGTACCGACTGTTTTAATCAACCCAAGGAGTGATTTCATGCCCCAAGCCATCATCGAACAATTGAGCCGCGAACAACAGATCGCCGCACTGGAAAAAGACTGGGCGACCAACCCGCGCTGGAAAGGTATCAAGCGTGGTTACAGCGCCGCTGATGTGGTGCGTTTGCGTGGTTCCTTTCCGATTGAGTACACACTGGCTCGCCGCGGCGCCGAAAAGCTCTGGAATCTGGTGAACACCGAGGACTATGTCAACTGCCTGGGGGCGCTGACCGGTGGCCAGGCCATGCAGCAGGTCAAGGCCGGCGTGCAGGCCATCTACCTGTCGGGCTGGCAGGTCGCCGCCGACAACAACTCCTCGGCCTCCATGTACCCGGACCAGTCCCTGTACGCGGTGGACTCGGTGCCCAAAGTGGTGGAGCGCATCAACAACACCTTCCGTCGTGCCGATGAAATCCAGCATTCCAAGGGCATTGATGCCGGTGATGCCGGCTACATTGACAACTTCGCCCCCATCGTGGCCGACGCCGAAGCTGGTTTTGGCGGTGTCCTCAACGCCTTCGAGTTGATGAAGAACATGATCAAGGCCGGTGCCGCCGGCGTGCACTGGGAGGACCAACTGGCTGCCGTGAAGAAGTGCGGTCACATGGGTGGCAAGGTGTTGGTGCCAACCGCTGAAGCCTGCCAAAAGCTGATTGCCGCGCGCATGGCCGCCGACGTCTGCGGCGTGCCGACGCTGGTGATTGCCCGCACCGATGCCGAAGCCGCGGACTTGCTGACCAGCGACTACGACGCCAACGACCAGCCTTTCCTGACCGGCGAGCGCACCGCCGAAGGCTTTTACAAAACCCGCAAGGGACTCGACCAGGCGATCGCCCGTGCTGTCGCCTACGCCGAATACGCTGACCTGGTGTGGTGCGAAACCGGTACGCCGGACCTGGAGTTCGCGCGCAAGTTTGCCGAAGCCGTGCGCAAGGCGCACCCCGGCAAGCTGCTGGCCTACAACTGCTCGCCGTCGTTCAACTGGAAGAAGAATCTGGACGACGCCACCATTGCCAGCTTCCAGAAAGAACTGGGCGCCATGGGTTACAAGTACCAGTTCATCACGCTGGCCGGCATCCATTCCATGTGGTTCAACATGTTTGACCTGGCACAGGACTACGTCAAGCGCGGCATGTCGGCCTATGTGGAAAAAGTGCAGGAGCCCGAATTCGCGGCACGCGAGCGGGGCTACAGTTTTGTCTCGCACCAGCAGGAGGTGGGCACCGGTTACTTCGACGAAGTCACCACCGCGATCCAGGGCGGCAAGTCCAGCGTGACCGCGTTGACCGGCTCCACCGAAGAAGAGCAGTTTCACTAAAGTCGTCCCGGCACGCACTGCCTGCTGAAGCCAAAGAAACAGGTCTGCGTCACCCGGTGGTTGGGGACGCAGACCATTTTTGTTAAACTCGGCGCTTCATTCCTGCAAAAAGAGCGAGAAAGGCAACCTGGTTATGACACCGCGAACTACATGGAGCACTTCGGCATAGCTTCCAGGGTCGTAGTCCGTGCGCCTTGGGCGTAGTTGGCTAGCAAGCACAGTCAAGCGCGGTCTTTACCGCGCTTTTTTTATTTTCAAATTTTGTTGCATCATGATTTTCATTACTTTGCCCGATGGTTCGAAACGTGAATATGCTGGCCCGGTGACGGTGGCCGAGGTGGCGGCCTCCATCGGTGCCGGCTTGGCCAAAGCGGCGCTGGCCGGCAAGGTTGATGGCAAGGTGGTCGATACCAGTTATCTGATCGAGGCCAGCAGTTCCCTGTCCATCGTTACGGCCAAGGATGCCGAGGGTCTGGAAGTGATTCGCCACTCGACCGCCCACCTGTTGGCGTATGCCGTGAAGGAACTGTTCCCGCAGGCCCAGGTCACCATCGGTCCGGTGATTGAGCACGGCTTTTTCTACGACTTCTCGTTCCAGCGGCCTTTTACGCTGGAAGATCTGACGGCCATCGAGAAGAAGATGAGCGAACTCGCCGCCAAGGACGAGCCGGTGCTGCGCCGCGTGTTGCCACGCGACCAGGCGGTGGCCTATTTCAAGGGCCTGGGCGAGCACTACAAGGCCGAGATCATTGCCAGCATTCCGGCCAACGAAGACGTGTCGCTGTACCGCGAAGGCAAGTTCGAAGACCTGTGTCGCGGGCCGCATGTGCCCAGCACTGGCAAGCTGAGATTTTTCAAGCTGATGAAACTCGCCGGTGCCTATTGGCGCGGTGATCACCGCAATGAAATGCTGCAGCGCATTTACGGCACGGCCTGGGCCACCAAGGACGAATTGCAACAGCACCTGACGATGCTGGAGGAAGCCGAAAAGCGCGATCACCGCAAGCTGGGCCGTGAACTCGATCTGTTTCATATCGACGACCACGCTCCGGGTCTGGTGTTTTGGCACCCCAAGGGCTGGACCCTGTGGCAGGGGGTTGAACAGTACATGCGCCAGGTCTATAGAAACAACGGCTATCAGGAGGTCAAGGGCCCGCAACTTCTCGATAAAACCTTGTGGGAGAAAACCGGTCACTGGGACAAGTACCGCGAGAACATGTTCATCACCGAGTCGGAAAAGCGCGAGTACGCGTTGAAGCCGATGAACTGTCCCGGTCACATCCTGATTTTCAAGCAGGGCATCAAAAGCTACCGCGACCTGCCGCTGCGCTACGGCGAGTTCGGCCAGTGCCACCGCAACGAGGCTTCCGGCGGGCTACACGGGATCATGCGGGTGCGTGGCTTCACGCAGGACGACGGCCACATTTTTTGCACCGAGGATCAGATCCTGCAGGAGTGTGTCGATTACACGGCCCTGTTGCAAAAAGTCTATGCCGATTTTGGTTTCAGGAACATCATCTACAAGATTGCGACGCGTCCCGAAAAACGCATCGGATCGGACGAGAGTTGGGACAAGGCCGAGCACGCACTGATGGAAAGCCTGCGCATGTCGGGCTGCGAATTCGAGATCACTCCGGGTGAGGGCGCCTTCTACGGTCCCAAGATCGAGTACACACTGAAGGACGCCATCGGCCGCCAGTGGCAGTGTGGAACGATGCAGGTCGATTTCTTCATGACCGAACGGCTGGACGCCGAGTATGTGGGAGAAGACGGTGCCCGCCATCGGCCGGTGATGTTGCACCGCGCGATTGTTGGCAGTTTGGAGCGTTTTATCGGGATTTTGATCGAGGAAAGTGCCGGCGCTCTGCCAACCTGGCTGGCCCCGGTGCAACTGGCGGTGCTCAATATCACCGATGCGCAAGCCGATTACTGTCGTGAAATTGTCGAAAAATTGAAGAAATCACTGCCAAATCAAGAGCTTAGGGCGGTGACTGATCTGCGTAACGAGAAAATTACGTATAAAATACGCGAGCATTCAATGCAGAAGCTGCCCTATATCCTGGTCGTTGGCGACAAGGAGAAGGCAGCGGGTACCGTTGCAGTGCGCGCCCGGGGTGGTCAAGACCTCGGTGTGATGTCCCTCGATGCATTCGTGCAGATAGTCGCAGCCGATATCACTAACAAGTCTGTTGTCTGAGCTGGCATCCAGCAAGATGGCAGTTTGCTTGCGTGTGCAAAGCGGTTGTTGCTACGTTTTTGTAGCTGAATTTGTGAAGGATTAAGCCATCGCTACTGAATTTCGTGACCGCCGTCACCGCGAAGAACGCAAACATCGCCTGAACCGGGAAATCATGGCCCCGGAAGTTCGACTGTCTGGCATCGAAAACGAGCCGCTTGGAGTGGTTAGTTTGATGGAAGCCCTGCGCATGGCAGGCGAACTGGATGTCGATCTGGTCGAGATTTCTGCCACGGCGATACCGCCGGTCTGTCGTTTGATGGATTACGGCAAGTTCAAGTACCAGGAGCAGAAAAAGGCGGCGGAAGCGAAAGCCAAGCAGACGGTTATTGAAATCAAGGAAATCAAGTTCCGCCCCGGTACCGACGATGGCGACTACAACATCAAGATGCGCAACATCAAGCGCTTTTTGGCCGAGGGCGACAAGTGCAAGATCACCTTGCGGTTTCGGGGACGCGAGATTACGCACCAGGAACTTGGCATGGCCTTGTTGAATCGTATTCGTGCCGAGTTGGGTGATTTGATTCTGATTGAGCAGTTTCCCAAGCTCGAAGGGCGCCAGATGATCATGATGATTGCGCCTGGTAAGAAGAAGGTTGCGGCCAAGCCGGCCGCGGACACGGCCAGCGCAGCGGTGTCTTAAGGTTTTGTGGCGCATTGGTTTGAATGACCGGTGCGCTGTAAAGAAGGAGGGTGGGGTAATACCTACCAGCCAGAAGTGGCTCGGGGCCAACAAGGCTGCAAATAGTTTGCAGACGCCTCGCGAGCACAATGAAGAAGGAGCATGAATATGCCCAAAATGAAGACCAAGAGCGCGGCGAAGAAACGCTTCCGCGTCCGTCCAGGTGGCACCGTGAAACGCGGTCAAGCCTTCAAACGTCACATTCTGACCAAGAAGACCACCAAAAATAAACGCCATTTGCGTGGTGCGACAGCTGTTCATGTGGCCGACCTCGGTCGCATGGCACAGATGCTGCCAGGCCGTGGTATTTAATTAACGACGAACAAGGAGTAATCACATGCCTCGCGTCAAACGTGGTGTAACGGCTCACGCCCGCCATAAGAAAGTTTTAGCCCTTGCAAAAGGTTTCCGCGGCCGCCGCGGCAATGTCTTCCGCGTCGCCAAAGAAGCGGTGATGAAGGCCGGGCAATATGCCTACCGTGACCGTCGTACCAAGAAGCGTGTCTTTCGTCAGTTGTGGATTGCCCGTATCAATGCCGCTGCGCGTCAGTGCGGCATGACTTACAGCCAGTTCGCCAACGGTCTGAAGAAGGCGAACATCGAGATCGATCGCAAGGTCTTGTCCGATATCGCGGTGCACGACATGGCCGCTTTTGCTGGCATTGTGGAACAGGTCAAGGCCAAGCTGGCTGCTTGAGTTCACCTTGGTTCGCCAGGCTGAAACTTGGCGGACAGAGCGCTGCACTATCGGTGTCAGCCCTGTCCCCGACTTTTCAGTGTGGCGGTCCAGGCAGCAGAAACAAGGGCTAGAGCTTGAAAAAGCGCTAGCCCTTTTTCAATGAAATGGCGTAGTCGGAGAAGACGGGTTGGTACTGACCTTATAGCGGAACTACAAGAGAATTTATGAACGAGTTGAAGATCGTCGTTGACAGTGCCAAAACCGCCTTCGAGCAGGCCGGCACACCGGCTGACCTGGAGAACGCCAAAGCCTTGTTTCTGGGCAAGTCGGGTCGAATCACGGAACTGATGAAGGGCATGGCTGCCTTGTCGGTGGACGAAAAAAAGTCACGCGGCGCAGCCATCAACCTGGCCAAGCAAGCCATTGAAGCAGCCCTGAACCAGCGTCGCCAAGCCCTCGCCGACGCCGAATTGCAGGCGCAACTGCGGGCCGAAGCGCTGGACGTTACCTTGCCGGGCCGTCAGCGCGGGCCGGGCGGACTGCATCCGGTGTCGCTGACGCTGGAACGCATTGAGGCGATCTTCGGCTCCATGGGTTTCGAGGTGGCGCAAGGCCCGGAAATCGAGACCGACTGGTTCAACTTCACCGCCTTGAACACGCCCGAGGATCCCCCGGCGCGCTCCATGCACGACACCTTCTACGTCGAAGGCGGCTCCGCTGCCGCGCCCAATTTGCTGCGCACCCACACCAGCCCGATGCAGATCCGCCATGCGGTGCAGCACGTGAAGAAATACCGTGCGGCCGCTGGCGCTGGGTCGAGCAGTGAAGCGCTATTTTCAGGTTCCATGCCCGAGATTCGCGTCATTGCGCCGGGTCGCACCTACCGTGTCGACAGCGACGCCACGCATTCGCCCATGTTCCACCAGTGCGAGGGGCTGTGGGTGGGCGAGAACGTCAGCTTCAAGGATCTCAAGTATGTCTTGACGGATTTTTGCCGTGCACTTTTTGAGTCTGACGACCTGGTGCTGCGATTCCGCCCCAGTTTTTTTCCGTTCACCGAGCCTAGCGCCGAGATCGACATTCAGTTCCAGAGCGGGGCCCTTGCAGGTCGCTGGCTGGAAGTGGGGGGCTCAGGCCAGGTCCATCCCAATGTGATCCGAAATATGGGCCTGGAGCCCGAGAAATTCATCGGTTTTGCCTTTGGCATGGGTGTTGATCGATTCACCATGTTGCGCTACGGCGTGAACGATCTGCGTCTGTTTTTTGACGGCGATATCCGCTTTTTGTCGCAATTCCAATAATGAAAAATTGCTCGACAGTTCGCCGCGTCGCAACGGCAAGCTCTGTGCCCAACTGATTAAAGACTATGCAATTCCCCGAATCCTGGTTGCGCGAATTTTGCAATCCGCCCCTGTCGACCGAGCAACTCGCCGAGATGCTCACCATGGCCGGCCTCGAGGTTGAAGAACTGAAGCCCGTTGCTCCGCCGTTCAGCAACATCGTCGTGGCTGAAATCAAGGAAGCCGTGCAGCACCCCAATGCCGATCGTCTGCGCGTCTGCAAGGTGGATGTGGGGCAGCCGGAGTTGCTCAACATTGTGTGCGGCGCGCCCAACGCCCGGGCCGGCATCAAGGTGCCGTGTGCCCTGGTGGGCGCCGAGTTGCCGCCCGGCGATGACGGCAAGCCGTTCCTGATCAAGGTCGGCAAACTGCGCGGCGTCGAGAGCCAGGGCATGTTGTGTTCGGCCCGCGAGTTGAAACTGTCGAACGACCACGCCGGCTTGCTGGAACTGGTCGGCGATGCGCCTGTGGGCCAGGACATTCGCCAGCATTTGAAACTGGATGACACCTTGTTCACGCTCAAACTGACGCCCAATCTGGCGCATTGTCTGAGCGTCTATGGTGTGGCGCGTGAAGTGGCCGCGCTGACCGGTGCGCCCTTGATGGAACCCGTATTCCCGGCGGTTCACGTTGGCGCTGCCGACAAGTTGCCGGTGAAGGTCAGCGCGCCTGATTTGTGCGGACGTTTTTCCGGTCGCATCATTCGCAACGTCAACACCAAGGCCAGCACGCCGCAGTGGATGGTGGACCGGCTGGCGCGTTGTGGTCAGCGCAGCGTCACGGCGCTGGTGGACATTTCCAACTACGTGATGTTCGAGCTGGGCCGCCCCTCGCACATTTTTGATCTGGACAAGATCCATGGCGGCCTGGACGTGCGCTGGGGCAAAGCCGGTGAACAACTCAAGCTGCTCAACGGCAATACGGTCACCGTGGACGAGAAGGTCGGCGTCATTGCGGACGAGCAGCAGGTGGAGTCGCTCGCCGGCATCATGGGCGGCGATGCCACCGCCGTGTCAAACGATACCCGCCATGTCTACGTGGAAGCCGCTTTCTGGTGGCCCAAAGCGATTGCCGGACGGTCGCGCCGCTTCAATTTTTCCACCGATGCCGGTCACCGGTTTGAGCGTGGCGTGGACCCTAGCCAGACCGTCGAGCACATCGAGCGCATCACGCAGTTGATCATCGACATATGCGGCACGGCCAGCACGGCCTGCGGACCGATCGACGATTTGCCGGTGAACCTGCCTGTTGCCACCGCCGTCGATCTGCGCGTGGCCCGTGCCAGCAAGGTGATTGGCATGCCGCTGACGCAGGCACAATGCGCCGACGCGCTGACGCGACTGGGCTTGCCGGTCACGCAAGGCGCTGGCATCGTCAGCGTGCTGCCACCGTCCTACCGCTTCGACCTGCAAATCGAGGAAGACCTGATCGAAGAAGTAGCCCGCATGGTGGGTTACAACAATTTGCCGCAGACACCGCCGGTGGCGCCCATCACCGCCAAAATTCGGACCGAGGCGCAGCGCAGCCCGTTCGCCGTTCGGCGCGCGATTGCCGGCCTGGGCTACCAGGAAACCATCAACTTCAGTTTTGTCGAAGCGCGTTGGGAGCAGGAACTCGCGGGCAACCCCGATCCAATCAAATTACTCAACCCGATCGCCAGCCAGATGAGTGTGATGCGCTCGTCTCTGCTGGGCTCTCTGCTGCAGGTCCTGAAGTTCAACCTTGATCGCAAAACCCAGCGGGTGCGTGTCTTCGAATTGGGCCGCGTGTTCCTGCGGGATGCCAGCGTCCAAAATACCGACACCAGCGTTGCCGGTTTTCATCAGCCGATGCGCGTGGCCGGCATGGCCTGCGGCAGCGCGGATGTGCCGCAGTGGGGGGGCAAGGAGCGCGTGGTTGATTTTTTTGATGCCAAAGGCGATGTGGAGGCCTTGCTGGCGCCACGCAAGCCGGTCTTTGTGCCGGCCAAACATCCGGCCATGCACCCGGGGCGTTGTGCCCGTGTGCTGATTGACGATGTGGCGGTAGGTTTTGTCGGCGAGTTGCACCCCAAGTGGCGCCAGGCCTACGATTTGGCGCAGGCACCGGTCATGTTTGAGCTGGAGCTTGACGCCGTGCTAGAGCGTCAGGTGCCCCTGTTCAAGACCGTGGCGAAATACCAGCCGGTGGAGCGCGACCTGGCCGTGATGGTGCCTGAGGCGGTCACCCATGACGCACTGTTGGCCGCCGTCTGGGCCGCCCCCTCCAACGGTTTGTTGCGCGATGCAAACCTGTTCGACATCTATCGCCCCAAGCCGGCCAAGGAGTCGACTGCTTCGGTGCTGCCGAATCCGGAGAAGAGCATGGCGGTGCGCCTGACACTCAATAGCGAGGAGGCGACGCTCACTGAAGAGCAGATCGATGCGGCGATGCAAGCCGTGCTGGCGTCCCTGCTGGGCACGCTGGGTGCCCGCCCACGCGCCTGAACCGTTACCATCTGACCCCATGAGAAACGAGGATTGAATGGACATCTCGGTGGAAAGTCTGGAAACCCCGGCGCTGACCAAGGCGCAGTTGGCGGAACTGCTGTTTGAGCAAATCGGTCTGAACAAGCGCGAATCGAAGGACATGATCGATGCGTTTTTCGATTTGATATCCGACAGTCTGGTGGAGGGTGAGGACGTGAAAATTTCCGGCTTTGGCAATTTTCAGATTCGCACCAAGGCGCCGCGACCGGGACGCAATCCGCGAACCGGCGAGACCATTCCGATCCAGGCACGCCGGGTCGTGACCTTTCATGCCAGCCACAAACTCAAGGAACAAATTCAGCAACAGGGCCGCAACACGCCCATGCGTTGATCCGGATTTGATTTATTTGAGGCACAGCACGCAATCGCCGCTTTACACGCCGCGGTGACTTAGAGTAATCTCAAAGCTTTCTCTCCCAGGGCATTGATTTAAATGGAGAAAGCTCTTCCTCCGATTCCTGCAAAGCGCTATTTCACCATCGGTGAGGTTGGTGATCTGTGTGGCGTCAAACCTCACGTGCTACGCTATTGGGAGCAGGAGTTCACGCAGTTGCGGCCCATGAAGCGGCGCGGTAATCGCCGCTACTACCAGCACCACGAGGTGCTGATGATCCGCCGCATCCGCGATTTGCTCTACGACCAAGGCTTCACCATCAGCGGTGCGCGCAACAAGATGCAGGAGATTGTGCAGGCCGAACGTGAAAAGAAACGCAATGGCGAGGTGTTGCTGGAAGGCGTGGAAGTCATCGAAATAGGCGACTGCGAAGAATTTGGCGACTTTGAAGAGCTCCAATCCGACGCGTCACCGAACAGTGTTTCGGACCGTTTCCAGCTGGTGCGGCGCGAGCTGTTTGAAATTCGTGATCTACTCTCGCCGGCGTACTGAAATTTGAGGTTCTACCGACTATAATTGCCGGCTAGATCGGTGTGTGGCGCAGCCTGGTAGCGCACTTGCATGGGGTGCAAGGGGTCGAAGGTTCGAATCCTTTCACACCGACCAGGAAATAGACAGGGGTTGGCAGATGGGCATCTGCCAACCCCTTTGTCATTTTGCTTTCAAGACAGCCCGGTCGTCTTGTCCAGCTCGATCGCCCGATCGAGCGTATCCAGAAGTTGTTTGCGGACCTTCAGCTTGGTTTGACGATGCGCCTGCAAATTGATTTTCTTCAATTGTTGCGCCATCGCATTGGCGGCCCCCGACAAGTCTTCCGGGGCAACCACCTGATCCAGAAAACCGGCCTCTTTGGCGCTTTGCGGGTTGAACATCTCGGCGTTGATCACGGCGCGTTGAAAGGCGGCTTTGCCCAGGCGATCACGCGCCAGTTCGATGCCGACATGGTGCATGGTCATGCCGATCCGGATTTCATTCAGACCTATCGTGAAGGGGCCGTCGACGCCGACCCGGTAATCCGCCGACAACAGAAGAAAGGCGCCCTTGGCCACCGCATGTCCGGAGCAGGCAACAATGACCGGATAGGGGTGCGACAGCATGCGCCGCGCCAGCGTGCTGCCGGCAGTCACCAGGGCGATCGCATCCTGTGGCGAGGCGGTCATGATCTTGAGGTCATAGCCGCCCGAAAGCATGCCCGCTTGTCCGGTGAGGATGACGATGGCCTGGTCCAGTGCCGCCTGGTCCAGCGCGCGGTTCAAGCTGGCGAGGACATCGTGGGAAATGGCATTGGCCTTGCCATTACAGAGGGTCAGGGTGGCGACGCCCTCATCGAGTCGGTAGGAGACAAGTTCAGACACGGTAAATTCCTTCAGGCATGAAAATCAAATTCGATCAAGCGGCACGTCTTTGCAGAATGGCAGCCTTGACCAGGGGCAGGCGGTCGTTGCCAAAATACATGTCGTTGCCCAAGTAGATGGTGGGAGAACCAAAGCCGCCACGCCGGATCACTTCCTCGGTGTTGGCCTTGAGCTGCTCCTTGATGGCGGGTTGTGCAATGCCGGCCAAAAACTCGTCTCCATTGACGCCTATCTGCTCGCATATCTTCAACAGCACGGGGTCCTGGGAAATATCTTCCTCGCGCGCCCAGTAGGCCTCGAATACGGCGCTCGCGAACGGCAGCAGTTGGCCCCGCGGCGCCAGCCAGAGACAGCCACGCATGGCTTTGACGCTGTTGACCGGGAATACCTTGGGCGGCATGACGATCTTCAGGCCCGCCGCGCGCGCCCAGTCCTGCAAGTCTTTGAGCATGTAGGCCTGCTTGGCCGGCACCGGGTTGTCGCGCATGGCGTAAACGCTGGGGTTCACACTGTTGAAAATACCACCCACCAGCACCGGTCGCCAGGCTATCGGTTCCTGCAATTCGGCGGCCAGGCGCTGGATGTTGTGAAATGCGAGATAGGTCCAGGGGCTGGAGCAATCAAAGAAGAATTCGATCACGGCGGGTGGCTTTCAGGTGAGTTTGTGCACACCGTCGCGCACGCTCTGGGCGGTCTGCCCGAACAGCGCCTTGCGCGCTTCTTCGGTGAGCGTGCCGGCACGCAATTCCTTGGCCAGTTCCAGCCCGCGTTTCACGGCCGGGCGCGCGAACAAGGTGTTGTACCAGCGTTCTATGTGGGGGAAGTCCGCGAGCGACACCTTTTGCGCTTCATGGGTGCGTATCCACGGAAAGATGGCCATGTCGGCAATCGAGTATTCGGGGCCGGCCACGAACGCGCCGGTGCGCCCCAATTGCGTGTTCAGAACACCGTACAAGCGATTGACTTCCTTGCCGTAGCGCTCAATCGCGTAAGGCACTTTTTCCGGGGCATACAGCAGGAAGTGGCCGTTTTGCCCAGCCATGGGTCCGAGCCCGCCCATTTGCCACATCAACCATTGCAAGACCTGGCTTCGATCACGCATATCGCTGGGCAGGAACAGCCCGGTTTTCTCGGCCAGGTAGATCAGGATGGCGCCGCTCTCGAACACCGGGATCGGCGCGCCGCCATCGGCCGGGTCCTGGTCAACGATGGCTGGCATGCGGTTGTTCGGGCTGATCGCCAGAAACGCCGGCGCAAACTGCTCGCCCTTGCCAATGTTCACCGGCAGCAGCCGGTAGGGCAGGCCGCACTCCTCCAGCATGATGGAAATTTTCCAGCCGTTGGGGGTGGGCCAGTAGTGCAGGTCGATCATGGGTCTATCTCCTTGGGAAAGCAGGGATGATATTGCGCCACCGTCGGTGGCAGCAATAACAGGATGTTAGCGGCCCTTTCCAGCGGCCTTCAGGCCAGTGCTTCCAGCAACTCGGTTTCGATGGCAATCTGGGCCCGGTTGTGCTGCAACTCCGCGCCTTCTATCAGGAAGGTGTCGTCCACCCGTTCACCCAAGGTGGCAATTTTGGCCAGTTGAAGATTGATCTTGTGTTTCGCCAGCACGCGCGCCACGCTGTACAGCAGTCCGACCCGGTCGCTGGCCGAAATATTGAGCAGCCAGCGCTGCGCTTTTTCGTCCGGCCGCAAGGTGACTCGGGGTGCGATCGGAAAACTCTTGACGCGCCGCGAGACCCGTCCGCGGCTCGGTGGCGGCAGCGGCGTCGACATGGAAATGGCGCGGCTCAACTCGCTCTCCACCATGCTGGTGAGTTCCTGGTAGTGGTCCGGCAAGCTCGATGCGATCACCTGGAAGGTGTCCAGCGCGTAGCCGTTGTTGGCGGTATGGATGCGCGCATCCAGGATGCTGAAGTCGCCTTTGTCGAAATAGCCGCAGATGCGGGCAAACAGGTCGGGCTGATCCGGTGTGTAGACCACCACCTGCAGCCCTTCGCCCAGCGGTGACTGGCGCGCCCGCACGATCGATTTGCCGGAGCCTACGTGGCGCGAGAGTTGGCGCGTATGCCAGGCGATGTCGGCGGCGTCGTGGCGCATGAAATAGCCCACATCCAGCGTCTCCCACAAGGCTTTGTGGGCCTCGAATGGCAGGGCGTGCAGCGCCAGCAGTATCAGGGCCTCGCGCTTGCGCGCCTCGACCTCGGCATCCGGATCGGGTGCGCGCCCGCCCAGCGCTCGCAAGGTCATGCGGTAAAGGTCCTCCAGCAACTTGCCTTTCCAGGCGTTCCAAACTTTGGGCGAGGTGCCGCGCAGGTCGGCCACCGTGAGCAGATAAAGGGCCGTCAGCTTGCGCTCGTTGCCGACGCGCTTGGCAAACGCCTGGATGATGTTGGGGTCGCTGAGGTCTGATTTTTGCGCTACGCGGCTCATGGTCAAGTGTTCTAGCACCATGAACTCGATCAGGCTGCCGTCTTCCTTTTCGATCGCGTGTTGCTTGCAAAACCGTCGCACCTCGGCGGCACCCAGTTTCGAATGATCACCGCCGCGGCCCTTGGCGATGTCGTGAAACAGCGCCGCCACGTACAACACCCAGGGCTTGTCCCAGCCGGAGGCCAGCTGCGAGCAAAACGGGTACTCGTGGGCATGCTCCACAATGAAGAAACGCCGCACGTTGCGCAGCACCATCAAGACATGCTGATCGACGGTGTAGACATGAAACAGGTCGTGCTGCATCTGGCCGACGATCTTGCGGAAGACCCACAGGTAGCGCCCCAGCACCGAGGTCTGGTTCATCAGCCGCATGGCATGCGTGATGCCGTCGTGCTGCTTCAAGATTTTCTTGAAAGTATCCCGATTCACCGGGTCGTTGCGAAACTTGCCGTCCATCACGCCACGGGCGTTGTACAGGGCGCGCAGGGTGCGTGCCGACAATCCTTTCAGGCCCACCGTCGTCTGGTAGACCAGAAAAGTTTCCAGAACAGCATGCGGCTGGCGTTGGTACAGATCGTCGCTGGCGACTTCCACCATGCCGGCCTTGTCATAGAAACGCGCGTTGATGGGTCGCGGTTCGTGGGTCGACGGATTGAGTCGCTCCTCGATGTTGAGCAGCAAAATCTGGTTCAGTTGGGTCACCGCCTTGGCCGCCCAGTAGTAGCGCCGCATCAGGGCTTCACTGGGTCGGATGGAAGTGTGCTTGGTCGCCGCTTCGATGTCGGGCGCCGGGACGCCATAGCCAAAAGTCTGGGCCACGGCGGTCTGCAGGTCAAACACGAGCCGGTCCTCGCGGCGTTGCGCGATCAAGTGCAGGCGCGCCCGAACCAGCCGCAGCAGTGCTTCGTTGTGTTTGATCTGCTTGACTTCAAAAGCGGTGGCCAACCCGCTTTTGGCCAGCGCATCCCAATTGTCGCCATAGCCCGCGGCCTTGGCGACCCACAGAATGATTTGCAGATCGCGCAACCCACCGGGGGATTCCTTGCAATTGGGTTCCAGCGCGTAAGGTGTGTCTTCAAACTTGCTGTGCCGTTGGTGCAGCTCCAGCGTCTTGGCAACAAAAAAAGCGTGCGGGTCCAGCGCCGAAAAATACAACTTCTGAAATTCCGCAAACAAGTCCGTGCTGCCGGTGATCAAACGCGCTTCCAGCAGGGACGTCTGGATGGTGACGTCATGGGCCGCCTCATGCAGGCACTCTGTCACGCTGCGCACGCTGGAGCCAATCTCCAGCCCGACGTCCCAGCAATTGCCGATGAAGCGCTCAATGCGGGCCTTGAGTTGCGCGTCATGCTCGGGCGATTGGTCACTTGGCAACAGAACCAGTACATCCACATCGGAGTAGGGAAACAACTCGGCACGACCAAAACCGCCCACCGCCGCCAAGGCAAAAGAGTCGCTAAAACCAGCCTCCCGCCACAGGGTTTTCAGTGTTGCATCGGCCAGCTTGGAGAGCGCGCCCAGGGTGGCCCGCACACCCCGGGTGGAAGAGGTGCCACTGGACCCCAGCGACTGTAGCAAGGCGGACTTTTGCGCCCGGAAATGATTGCGCAGCGCTGGCAGATCGGTCATGTCAGGCCTGGGGCAACGCAGCCTCGTCAGCCGCTGCCGCGACGGGAACGAAAGACGGTATCGGCGGGCTGTTGCTGGACAAGGTCAAGACCTCATAACCGGTTTCGGTGACCAGCACCGTGTGCTCCCATTGCGCCGACAGCGAGCGGTCCTTGGTGACGATGGTCCAGCCGTCGCCCAATTCCTTGATCTCCTTGCGGCCCACGTTGAGCATGGGCTCGACCGTGATCGTCATGCCGGCTTTGAGCTGGTCCAGCGTACCGGGCCGGCCGTAATGCAGGACCTGGGGTTCCTCATGGAAGTTGCGACCAATGCCGTGGCCACAAAACTCCCGCACCACACTCAGGCCATGGCCTTCGGCAAAAGACTGAATGGCGTGACCGATATCGCCCAGATAAGCGCCGGCCCTGACCTTCATGATGCCATGCCACATCGCCTGGTAAGTCAGCGAGCACAAGCGCCTGGCCGCCACCGAGACCTCGCCGACCATGAACATGCGGCTGGAGTCGCCATGCCAGCCATCCTTGATGACGGTGACGTCGATGTTGACGATATCGCCTTTTTTCAGCGGCTTGTCATTCGGGATGCCGTGGCAGACCTGATGGTTGATCGAGGTGCAGATGGCCTTGGGGTAGGGGTTGTGGCCGGACGGCGCATAGTTCAGCGGCGCCGAGATGGCGCCCTGCACCTGGGTCGTGTACTGGTCGGCCAGTTGGTCCAGTTCATTGGTGGTGATGCCGGGTTTGACGAAGGGAGTCAGGTAGTCCAGCAATTCCGCCGCCAGCCGGCCGGCCAGGCGCATGCCGGCAATGCCCTGGGCATCTTTGTAAGTGATAGTCATGGTCTCAATTATCCCATTGGGCGCGGCTTTTTGAGATGACCCGCGCGACACTGCGGGTTACGGGCAGTTAAAATCGGAACCCTCCCGGTCGGACCCAGTCAGCGCCTGCGCCTTGAGTCGATTTTCAACCCCGTCAGCCACCCCATTCAGGCCCCCTAAAGTGACCCCGCACATCAGCCAATTCGAGGGCGGTAGCGCTCTCAGCAGTTTCCGTATCCAGCAACTGTTGCCGCGCCTGCAAGCCATCGACGGCAGGATCTGCGGCATGGCCGCGCGCTTTGTGCACCTGGTGAGCACCGAGCGGGCGCCGACCGAGGCGCTGAAGGACCAGTTGGCAGCCTTGCTGACTTATGGCGAGCCCTATGCCGGCCCCACCGATGGTCCGGTGATCGTGGTGACACCGCGCTTCGGCACCGTGTCGCCCTGGGCTTCCAAGGCCACCGATATTGCCCATAACTGCGGTCTGGCGGTGCGCCGCGTGGAGCGCTTGCTGGAATACCGTATTTCGCTGGCCAGCGCTCTGCCGGGTCAGCCCTCCCTGACAGCGGCGCAACTGGCGCAGATCGGTGCGCTGCTGCACGACCGCATGACCGAAAGCGTGATGTTTGAGCGCGCTGTTGCGCTTGGCTTGTTCAGCGAATTGCCGGCCGTGGCGATGGCCCATGTGGACGTTCTGAAAGGCGGCAAAGCGGCGCTGCAAGCCGCCAACAGCCAGTTCGGCCTGGCCCTGGCGGCCGACGAGATCGATTACCTGGAGCAGGCCTTCACGCAACTGCAACGCAACCCCACCGATGTGGAATTGATGATGTTTGCGCAGGCCAACAGCGAGCACTGCCGGCACAAGATCTTCAACGCCCAGTTCAGCATCGACGGCCAGCCGCAGAACATGAGCATGTTCGGCATGATTCGCCACACGCATCAGACCCACCCGCAACACATGCTGGTGGCCTATTCGGACAATGCCTCGGTGATGGAAGGTGCCCAGGTTGAACGTTTTGTCGCCAAATCAACAGCGGGTGTTGCTGGCGCAAGTGCCGCCAACTATGAAAAACAGAGCGCCATCAACCACATCCTGATGAAGGTGGAAACGCACAACCACCCGACCGCCATTTCGCCATTCCCCGGTGCCGCCACCGGCGCCGGCGGTGAGATCCGCGACGAAGGCGCCACCGGACGCGGCTCCAAGCCGAAGGCCGGCTTGACCGGCTTTACCGTCTCCAAAATCAATTGGGGTCAGATGCCAATTGATTCCGGCTACGGCAAGCCGGCGCACATCGCCAGCCCCTTGCAGATCATGCTGGAGGGTCCCCTGGGCGGCGCCGCCTTCAACAACGAATTCGGCCGTCCCAATCTGCTCGGTTACTTCCGCGAATACGAACAAGGCCTGCGCTACTCGGTGGCCGATGCAAGGGGGCAGTTGGCGCCAGTGCAAGAGCAGCGCGGCTACCACAAGCCGATCATGATCGCCGGTGGGCTGGGCGTGATCGACGCCACGCAAACCCACAAGATCGAATTTCCGGCCGGCACGCTGCTGATCCAGTTGGGCGGTCCCGGCATGCGCATCGGCATGGGCGGCGGCGCTGCCAGTTCCATGGCCACTGGTGCCAACGCCGCCGAACTCGACTTTGACTCGGTGCAGCGCGGCAACCCCGAGATCGAGCGGCGGGCGCAAGAAGTCATCAACCAGTGCTGGATTCAAGGCGCCGGCAATCCCATTCTGGCAATCCACGATGTCGGTGCCGGTGGTCTCTCCAACGCCTTCCCCGAACTGACCAACGACGCGAAACGCGGCGCCCGCTTCGACCTGCGCGCCGTGCCCCTGGAAGAGTCGGGCATGGCGCCGAAAGAAATCTGGTGCAACGAGAGCCAGGAACGCTACGTGCTGGCGATTGCGCCCGAATCGCTGGACCGGTTCAAGGCCTTGTGCGAACGCGAGCGCTGCCCTTTCGCCGTGGTCGGCGTGGCGACCGAAGAGCGAGAGCTAGTGGTGTTCGATGAGCACACCGGCGTGCGCCGCGCCGGGCCGCCCCAAGCAAGCACAGCCCCCTCGGGGGGCAGCGCAGTACACGAAGTGACAAGCGTGGGGGTCCCAGTCCAGATGCCCATGGATGTGCTGCTGGGCAAGCCGCCCAAGATGCAGCGCGATGTGATCGCGGTCCAGCGCACGTTTGCGCCGCTTGACCTGGGCGGCGTCGATCTGCAAAAAGCATGTATCGATGTGCTGGAGAGCCCGACCGTGGCCTCCAAGCGCTTTCTCATCACCATTGGCGACCGCACCGTGGGTGGTTTGAGCCACCGCGACCAGATGGTGGGACCCTGGCAGGTGCCGGTGGCCGATTGCGCCGTCACCCTGGCCGACTTCAAGGGTTTTGCCGGCGAAGCCATGAGCATGGGCGAACGCACGCCACTGGCCACGCTCAACGCGCCGGCTTCCGGACGCATGGCGGTGGCGGAGGCCATCACCAATTTGCTGGCGGCGCCGATCGAACTCTCAAGGGTCAAGCTGTCGGCCAACTGGATGGCCGCTTGCGGCGAGCCGGGCGAAGACGCCGCGCTCTATGCCACCGTCAAAGCGGTGGGCCTGGAACTGTGCCCGGCGCTCGGGATTTCCATTCCGGTGGGCAAGGATTCGCTCTCCATGCGCACCCAGTGGCAGGATCAAGAGGGCGCGAAAAAGGTGACTTCACCGGTTTCCCTGATCGTGACGGCCTTCGCCACCCTGGCTGATGTGCGCGGCACGCTGACGCCGCAACTCAACGCCACCGACGACAGCAACTTGCTGCTGATCGACCTGGGCCGCGGCCAGAACCGCATGGGCGGCAGCATGCTGGCGCAAACACTGGGCCAGTTGGGCGATCAGGTGCCGGATCTGGACCGGCCGCAGGACCTGGTGAACCTGGTCAACGCCGTCAACGCTTTGCGGGCCGAGGGACAAATTTTGGCCTACCACGACCGCAGCGACGGTGGCTTGTTCGCCACGGTTTGCGAGATGGCTTTCGCCGGCCATGTCGGCGTTTCGCTGAATCTCAATGGGCCGGCCGCCGAGGGCAACAGCAGCACTGGCAGCCAGGCCGATGAACTTACCCTCAAAGCCTTGTTCAGTGAGGAGCTGGGCGTTGTGTTGCAGGTGCGCACGGCGCAGTGCGACGCGATCATGCAAACCCTGCGTCAGCATGGCCTGAGTGAATGCAGCCATCTGATCGGCAAAACCTGTGTTGCCGATTCGAGCAACGGTGGCGCCGGGATTCAGGTCTGGCGCGATGCCAAGCTTGTGTTCCATGCCAGGCTCTCGGACCTGCACCAGACCTGGGACGCCACCAGCTGGAAAATCTGCCAGCAGCGCGACAACCCGGCCTGCGCTGATGCCGAGCACGCCGCTGCCGGTGCCCCGGCCGATCCCGGTTTGCATATCCATTTAGTGCCCAACGAGTCGACATCCTTACCGTTGTCATCCCGGCCCCGGATCGGGTCCGGGGTTTCAGCACCCGGGATCCATGGATTGCGGGTCGAGCCCGCAATGACCGTGGCGCAAGTGCCCTCTCTTATGCTGTCCCGTCCCAAGGTCGCGGTGCTGCGCGAGCAGGGCGTCAACTCGCATGTCGAGATGGCTTACGCCTTCACCGAGGCCGGCTTTGAAGCCTTCGATGTGCACATGACCGATCTGCAAGCCGGCAGAGCCGATCTGGCCGACTTCAAGGGCGTGGTGGCTTGCGGCGGCTTCAGTTACGGCGACACCCTGGGCGCCGGCATTGGCTGGGCCCGTTCCATCACTTTCAACCAAAGTCTGGCCGACCAGTTCAAGGCCTTCTTTGCCCGCGGCGACACCTTTGGCCTGGGTGTCTGCAACGGTTGCCAGATGTTTGCCGAACTGGCCGACATCATCCCCGGCGCGCAGGACTGGCCGCGCTTCACCGGCAACCTGAGCGAACGTTTCGAGGCCCGGCTCTCCATGGTCGAAGTACTCGAATCCCCGTCCCTGTTCCTCCAAGGCATGGCCGGAACCCGCTTGCCGATTGCGGTGGCGCATGGCGAAGGCTATGCTAACTTCAAGCACCGTGGCAATGCCGACCAGGCCATCGCCGCCATGCGCTTTGTCGACAACTTCGGTGCCGCGACCGAGGCCTACCCGTTCAACCCCAATGGCAGTCCGGGTGGCTTGACCGGTGTGACCACGGCGGACGGCCGTTTCACCGCCATGATGCCGCACCCGGAGCGCGTGTTCCGCAACATCCAGATGAGCTGGACCGATGGCGACCCGTCGGCTTTCAGTCCCTGGATGCAGTTGTGGTTCAACGCGCGCAAGTGGGTGGGGTAAAGCAAAGCGCTCAAGCGCGCTCATGGGCGCAGTGCGGCGCTTCTCGCTTCAGCGCGGTTTGTAAGCCGTCACGTCCATCTCCACCTTGGCATCGATCATCAGGCGCGCCTCCACGGTCGAGCGGGCCGGACGGTGCGCGCCAAAACACTCCATGTAGACCCGGTTGAAGCTGCCGAAGTCGCGCGCATCGTTCAGCCAGACGCTCACTTTGGCGACGTCGGCCAGGGTACAGCCGGCCAAGGCCAAAGCCTGTTCCAGGCGCAGGAAAACCTGGCGGGTTTGCGCCTCGATGCCGCCCACGATCACTTGCCCGGACTCGTCGGTGGGAACCTGACCGGAGACAAAAACAAAGTCGCCGGCACGCGTGGCGGGGGACAGCGGGCGCGCCAGACGGTCGGAAGCTAAAGGGGCTTGACCCAACATTTCCACTTTGGACATTTGATTTCTTTCTGTAAAAAATTTACATAAAACACGGGTAAACCACGTTTGACTTTTTAAAAAGTCTAATTTAACATGAGCATCTGTAATGTTATTACTTCAGGAGTCAACATGCAATCCTATTTCTCCGGTTTCCAAAAACCCCATGCGTCGGCCCTCAAGACGCTGCCCTTGGCAAGTCGACGGCGCTGGCTGGGCCTGCTGGCCTTGACCGCCGCGCTGAGCGTCCCTTTCGGCACCGCCTCGGCCGCGCCAGCCAAGGGCGGCGCGGCCAATCTGGCCATGGTGGGCGAGCCGCAAGGCCTGGATCCGATGACCAGCACCGCCGATCTGGTGGGCACCATCATGCAGCATGTTTACGAGCCGCTCTACACCTTTGACGCCAACTGGAACATGGCGCCCATGCTGGCCGAGAGCCTGCCGCAAGTCTCGAAAGACGGTCTGAGCTACACCATCCCCCTGCGCAAAGGCGTCAAGTTTCACAACGGTCGCGAAATGAATGCCGATGACGTGGTCGCTTCGCTGACGCGCTGGATGGAACTGTCGCCGCGCGGCAAGGCCGTAGGCAAGGAAGTTGCCTCCCTGAAGGCCAAGGGTCCACTCAGCGTGGAACTCAAGCTCAAAGCCCCGTATGCCCCCCTGCTGGCGCAACTGGCCCTGCCCAGCGGCATGGCAGCCATCATGGCCAAGGAGAGCATTGCGCCGCAGTTGAAGGACTTCATCGGTACCGGCCCCTACAAGTTCAAGGAACGCAAGCCCGACCAATACACCGTGCTGGTACGCCATGACGGCTACAGCGCGCGCAAGGAGCCGGCCAGTGGCTACGCCGGTCGGCGCGAGGCCGTGCTGGACGAACTGCGCTTTGTGCCGGTGCCCAATGCCAATACCCGGGTCGAGGGCGTCTTGTCCGGGCAATTCCAGTACGCCGACTTGCTGCCGGTGGACGCTGCCGGCCGGATCGACAAAGCCGGCGCCTCCGTGGTGCCCATCGTGACCAAAAATTTTGGTTTCCCCTACATCGTGTTCAACACCAAGGAAGGTCTGTTGACCTCCCAGCCCTTGCGCCGTGCCGTGCAGGCGGCCGTGGGCGAGGGCGAAATGCTGGCGGCAGCTTTTGGCGACAACCGCTTCTTTGTGGTGGAGCCCAACTTCTTCCCCAAGGGAACGCCTTACTACTCGCCGGCCGGCAGCAATCTTTACAACGAACGCAATCCGGCGCTGGGCAAGGAACTGGCAGCCAAGGCGGGCTACAGCGGGCAGCCGGTGCGCATCATGGCCAGCCGCCAGTACGAATTCCACTACAACATGGCGCTGGTCATGGCCGAGCAGTTGAAGAAGGCCGGTTTCAAGACCGACCTGCAAGTGGTCGACTGGGCCACGCTGGTGCAGCGCCGCAACGATGCCAAGCTGTGGGATGTGTACTTCACCCATTCCGGTTTGTTCCCGGAACCGATGCTGTCGCCGCCGCAACTGGGTGACGGCGCGCCCGGCTGGTGGGAGACGCCGGCCAAGAAAGCCACCTTGGCCGCTTTCAACCAGGAGGCCAATATCGCCAAACGCGGAGCGCTATGGGGCAAGGTCCAGCAAACCGTTTATGACGAGGTGCCTTTTATCGAGGTTGGCAAATTCAATGCCTTGTCGGCACGTTCGGCCAAGCTGGAAGGCTACACGCCTTCGATCTGGCCGTTCTTCTGGAATACCGGTCTGGCGAAGTAAGGACGCAAGCCGATGCGCTTTTTGCTCAAGCGCCTGGCCGGCGCCGCCGTGGTGCTGGTCATCGTGGCGGTGCTGGTTTTCCTGCTGACGCGCCTGGCGTCGGGCGACCCGATGGCCTTGCTGCTGGGCGATCAAGCCACGGCGGCCGATATTGCCAAGGCCCGCACGCAGTATGGACTGGACCAGCCGTTGCCGGCGCAGTTCGCGCTGTGGCTGGGCGAACTGGCGCAGGGCAATCTGGGGCAGTCCATTTTTCTGCAACGCCCGGTGGCGCAGGCTTTGCTGGAGCGTGCCGAGCCGACCCTGTTTCTGGCCTTGTTTGCGGTGGCCATCGCGGCCCTCATCGGAATACCCTGCGGCATGGCGGCGGCCATCTGGCGCGGCAGCGCCGCCGACCAAGGTTTAAGCGGTCTGGCCATGCTGGGCGCCAGTATTCCCAGCTTCTGGATGGGCTTGATCCTGATCCAGTTTTTTGCCGTGCACCTGGGCTGGTTTCCGGCCTCCGGTTACGGTGACCCCGGCATGGGCCTGGGCCAGCGCCTGTACCACCTGGCCTTACCGGCGGCGGTGCTGGGCCTTTTGAATTCGGCCCTGATCATCCGCTTCACCCGCGCCTCCATGCTTGACATACTGGGTGAGGATTTTGTCCGGACGGCGCGTGCCAAGGGACTGCCGGAATGGGTGGTGATGGTCAATCATGTACTGCGCAACGCGCTGGTGCCCATCATTACGGTGCTGGGCCTGACCACCGCGCTGATGATTGGCGGCACCGTGGTGACTGAGACGGTGTTCAATTTGCCGGGCGTCGGCAATCTGGTAGTGCGTGCCGTGCTGCGCCGCGACTATCCGGTGATTCAGGGCACCCTGCTGGTGATTGCCGGCATTTACGTTTTCATCAACCTGGTGATCGACCTGCTTTACACCCTGGTCGACCCGCGTATTCGGCTGGAGTCGTCATGAAGTTCCTGGCCGCATTCATGGCGCGGCGCAGCGCCCCCCTGGCTCTGCTGCTGGGCCGCCTGTTCGCCCGAAAAATCGTCTTGGCGGCGGCCCTGCTGCTGGCCCTGGTGGTCTGCGTCGCCACCTTCTATCCCTGGCTGTCGGCGGCCGACCCGAATGCCATTGCTGTCACTGAGCGCCTGTTTGCGCCATCCTGGGTGCATTGGGCCGGGACCGACGAGTTGGGGCGCGACGTGCTGCTGCGCATCGTGCACGGCGCGCGTTACTCGCTGCTGATTGGTTTCGTCACCGCCGCTGGCGCCGTTGTGTTGGGGACCTTGATGGGGGTGCTGGCAGGATTTTTCCGGCCGCTGGATGCGCCCTTGATGCGCCTGGTCGATGCCATGATGTCCTTCCCCGACATCCTGCTGGGCATTGCGCTGGTGTCCATCCTGGGAGTGTCGCTGTGGAACGTGATGCTGGCGCTGGTCATCGTCTACACACCGCGTGTGGCGCGGGTGGTGCGCGCCGCCACCCTGGTGCTGCGCGAGCTGTTGTTCGTCGACGCGGCACGCGCCCTGGGGGTGCGGACGGCGCGCATTTTGTGGTCGCACATTTTGCCGAATCTGATGTCGCCGATTCTGGTGCAAGTGACCTTCATCTTCGCCTATGCGATTCTGGCCGAGGCTGGCTTGTCTTTTCTTGGCGTCGGCGTGCCGCCGGATATTCCAACCTGGGGCACCATGATTGCCGGCAGTCTGGAGTATTCCGACAAGGCTTTCTGGACCATTTTGTTTCCTGGCCTGGCGATTGTGCTGACCGCCGTGTCGCTGCAAATGCTGGGTGACGGCGTGCGCGATCTGCTCGATCCCAAACTGAAAAAGGCGGTATAAAAGTGACCCCCGCGCTTGTCGCTCCACGGCTTGAGGTGCGTGGTCTTTCCACCTCGTTTGCCACCGATGCGGGACGTATCCAGAGCGTCGCCGACGTATCTTTCAGCATTGCCCCCGGCGAAACGCTGGCGCTGGTTGGCGAGTCGGGCTCCGGCAAGTCGGTGACCAGCCTGTCCTTGATGGGCTTGCACGCCAAAACCTCGCAGGCGCGCATGGAGGGCGAGGCCTGGTTTGTGCGCCGCGACGGCGTGCGCGTGAATCTGCTGGCGTTGCCGGAGGCCGGTCTGCGGGCCTTGCGCGGGAACGAGATGGCGATGATTTTTCAGGAACCCATGACCAGTCTGAACCCGGTACTCACCGTCGGCGAGCAGATTGCCGAGGCGGTCCGTTGGCACCTGAAGCTGGATCGCCGGGCGGCCCAGGCGCAGGCCTTGCGCATGCTGGAACTGGTGGAAATTCCGGCGGCGGCGCGGCGTGTCAAGGAGTACCCGCACCAACTCTCCGGTGGCATGCGCCAGCGCGTCATGATTGCGCTGGCAATGTCCTGCAATCCGACACTGCTGATCGCCGACGAGCCGACCACGGCGCTGGACGTCACCATCCAGGCGCAGATCCTGGCCTTGATGGGACGCTTGCAAAAGGAAACCGGCATGAGCCTGCTGTTCATCACCCACAACCTGGGTGTGGTGGCGCAGTATGCCGACACGGTAGCGGTGATGTACGCTGGCCGCATCGTGGAGGCGGCTCCGGTGCACGCACTTTTTGGCCAGCCCCAGCACCCCTACACGCGTGGCTTGCTGGCCTGCCTGCCGGGCATTGCGCGGCAGCGGGCCAAGGCTACCGGCAGCGCGCCGGGACAGCGGCGCCGTCTGGACGCCATTGCCGGCCAGGTGTCCGGCCCCTTCGCCGCGCCCCCCGGCTGTGCTTTCGCGCCCCGTTGCCCGCAGTACGGGGCCGACTGCGATCGGCAGATGCCAGGGCTGCAAGCCCAGGGGGAACAACGCCTGGTGCGATGCATCAATGTGCAAGGCAAGGTCGAGGTGCCGGCATGAAGCCGAACGACAATCTGGTCGATATTCGGGCCTTGAGCAAATACTTCGGCGGCGGCAAGCATCCGGTGCGGGCGGTCGACGATGTCAGCTTTTCGATTCGTCGCGGTGAAACGCTGGGGCTGGTCGGCGAGTCGGGATCCGGCAAGAGCACCATAGGCCGCCTGTTGACCCGGCTGGTGGACCCGACCGCCGGTCAGATGTTTTATGACGACCAGGGCAGCGGCGCTGCGCTTGACCTGGCGACCTTGTCGCAAGCGCAGTACCGGCCCTTGCGCTCCAGAATCCAGATCATTTTTCAGGACCCTTACGCCAGCCTCAATCCGCGCATGCGCATCCGGCAAGTGCTGGCCGAAGCGCTCGATACGCATGGTCTGGCCAAGGGAGCGGCGCGGCTGCCGCGTATTCATGCCCTGTTGGAACAGGTCGGTTTACGGCCCGAGCATGCGGAGCGTTTTCCGCACGAATTCTCCGGTGGCCAAAGACAGCGCATCGGCATTGCCCGCGCGCTGGCGGTGGAACCCCGTTTCATCGTGGCCGACGAGCCCTTGTCGGCGCTGGACGTCTCGATCCAGGCCCAGGTGGTGAACCTGCTGGGAGAATTGAAGGATCAGTTGGGCCTGACCATCCTCTTCATTTCGCACGACCTGGACGTGGTGGAATACCTGTGCGACCGAGTGGTGGTGCTGTACCTGGGGCGGGTCATGGAGATTGCTCCCACCGACGCGCTGTATGCGCAGCCGCGGCACCCCTATACCCAGGCCTTGCTGGCGGCGGCGCCCATACCCGACCCGACGCAACGCCGTACCATAGCGCTGCTGCAGGGGGACCTGCCCAGCCCCGCCAACCCGCCCTCGGGCTGTGTCTTTCGCACCCGTTGCCCCCACGCAATAGCCGAATGTGCAAGTACCGAGGCGGTTTTGCGTGAAGTGCAGCCCGACCACTGGAACGCCTGCTGGCGTACCGATATTCACTATTCAAAATGAACACCGATTTCACCCTGGACCACAGCTACAAGAGTTTCCCCCTCACTGCCGCGCCCTGCCTGGCCAGCGAGTTGCCGGCCAAGGGCTGGAACCTGCTGGCCAATGACCTGCCGTTTCCGCTGGCGGTGATCCGCCGCAGCGCCCTGGAGCACAACCTGGCCTGGATGCAGGCCTACGCCCAGCGCAAGGGCGTGGCGCTGGCACCGCATGGCAAGACCAGCATGTCGCCGGAACTGTTCCGGCGGCAACTGGCGGCCGGCGCCTGGGGTCTGACCTTTGCCACCGTGTACCAGGTGGCGGTCGGGGTCGAGGCCGGTGCGCGCCGCATCATCATCGCCAACCAGGTGGTGTGCGATGCCGACCTGGATGGCTTGAGCATGTTGCTGGCGCGTCAGACCGATTTGCGGGTCTGGTTCCTGGTCGATTCTCTGGCGCAACTGGCGCTGCTAGAAGACTGGGCCAGCCGGCGTTCCGCGACCCTTCCCTTCGATGTCCTGCTGGAGATGGGTATAGCCGGTCAACGCACCGGTTGCCGCACGCTGGAGCAAGCGCTGCGCCTGGCGCAGGCCCTGGCGGCGTCTCCGGTGGTCCGCTTCGGCGGGATTGAATGCTACGAAGGTGTCGTCACACGCTGTGACAGCGAGCACGACGCGCGCGAAGTCACGGCCCTGCTGCGGCGCGTGATCGAAGTGGTGCGAGTCTGTGACCAACAAAAACTGTTTGCCGGAGAAGAAGTGCTGGTCAGTGCCGGCGGCTCGGCGGTGTTCGATCTGGTGCTGCCGCTGCTGCGCCTGCAGGGTTTGTCGCGCCCTGTGCAAGGGGTGCTGCGCTCGGGCTGCTACATCACGCACGACCACGGCAACTATGCGCGCTTTTTGCTGCAACTGGAAAAGCGTGAAGGGCTGACCGGCTCGCTGCGAGCGGCACTGGAAGTGTGGGCCATGGTGCAGTCGGTGCCGGAACCGGGCCTGGCCTTGTTGACCTGCGGCCGCCGCGATATCTCTTACGACATCGAGCTACCCATCCCCCAGCATTACGCGGCGCGCGGCGAGCGTCAAGCCAGGGCGGTGCCGGCGGACTGGAAGATCGGCGCCCTGAACGACCAGCATGCCTACCTTCGCTTCGACCCGGCCGGTCTGGTGCCGGCGGTGGGCGACCGCGTCGGACTGGGAATCTCCCATCCCTGCACCACGTTTGACAAGTGGCGCTGGCTGCCCCTGGTGGAAGACGACTACGCCGTCACGGGCGCGGTCAGCACCCGGTTTTAAGGATGCTGGCCTTGAGTTCCATGAGTTCTCCCAAACAGGGTTTGTTGCAGCAACTGCGTGAGCGGCTGTCCGAGCTGCCGCAGGCACAGCGCAAGGTGGCGCAAGGCATACTGGAAGATCCACGCGCCGCCGCCGGTGCCACGGTGGAGCAGTTGGCGCAAGCGGCGCAGGTTTCCATGCCCACGGTGGTACGCACCTGCCGCGGCTTTGGCTACGGCTCGGTGCGCGATTTCATGCTGGCCCTGGCGCAGGATCTGGTGGTGTCGGGCTCGCACTTGCACCGCAGCGTGTCGCCCGACGACTCGGCGCAACAGGTGGCCAGCAAGATCATCCACGCGGCGGTGGTCTCGCTCACGGATCTGGGGCGGCGCATCGACGCCGACATGATTGACCGGGTCGCCACCCGCCTGGCGCAGGCGCGGCGCATCGATTGCTATTCGGTCGGTGCCGCCTCCACCTTCATGGCCAACGAGTTGCAAAGCCGTCTGTTCCGCATGGGCCGCAGCGCCAACGCCATATTCGATGCGCACCAGCAACTGGTTTCCGCCAGCACACTGGGACCCGACGGCGTGGCTTTCGTCATCTCGCACGTGGGCAGCATGCCTTACACGCTGGAGGCGGCTAGGTTCGCGCGCTCGCAGGGCGCCACAGTGGTGGCCTTGACGCAGCCCGACACGCCACTGGCCCAGATCGCCGATCTGCTGCTGGCGGTTTCGGTGCCGCCGGATGCGGTGATGCGTGTCGGAACCGAGGCTTATCTGGCGCATTTGCTGGTGATCGAAATTTTGATGGTTCGTCTGGCGCAGCAACTGGGCCCCCAGGTGACCCATGGCTTGGCGCAGTTCAAGCAATTGCTGCAAAAACATGGCTTCGACAGCGCCGAATACGCCGGTTTTACCGACAGCGGGGCGGATCACGTCAGCGACCAGCGGAAAGACAAAACCTGAAATGACGCGTGCAACATTACTGAAAAATGGTTTGATCGTGGACGGCAACAACTGCCCGGCCTGGCGCGGCGATGTGCTGCTGGCCGGCGACCGGATCGTGGCGCTGGCCGCGCCGGGCCAGATCGCGCCGGAGGTGATGACCGGCATTGGCCGGGATCTGGAAGAAATCGATTGCACCGGAAAAGTCATTGCGCCGGGTTTCATCGACGTGCATACGCATGACGATGCCGCGGTGCTGGATGCCCCGGCCATGACGCCCAAACTTTCGCAGGGCGTGACCACCGTGGTGGTGGGCAATTGCGGCATCTCCCTGGTGCCTCTGGTGACGACCGAGCCGGTGGCGTCCCTGGCCTTGCTGGGGCGCCGGCAGTTCCGCTTTCCCGCCATGAGGGACTATGCGCGGGCCGTCGATGCGGCCACGCCAGGCGTCAATGTGGCGGCACTGGTGGGCCACAGCACGCTGCGCCTACGCCACATGAAACGCCTGGACCAGCCGGCCCGGGACGACGAATTGGCGGCGATGGTGAAGGACCTGGAGAGTGCCATGGCGGCCGGTGCACTGGGCTTGTCGTCCGGCGTTTTCTATCAGGAGGCGTATGCGGCGGACCAGACCGAGTTGAGCGCGCTGGCGTGTGCCGCCGCGCGGTCCGGCGGCGTTTATGCGACGCATATCCGGGACGAGTTGGCGGGCATTCTGCCGGCCCTGCAGGAGGCGGCTCTGACGGCACGCCAGGCCGGCTTGCCGCTGGTCCTGTCGCACCACAAATGCGCCGGCCCGGCCAACTGGGGGCGCACGCGCGAAACCTTGCCCTTGATCGAGCAACTGTCACGCGAGCAGGACATCGGCATGGACGTCTACCCCTACACGGCCGGCTCCACGGTGTTGCGCGAAGACCTGGTGGATGGTGTGATCGATATTCTGATCACCGGCAGCCAGCCGCATCCCGAGTTGGCGGGGCGCTATCTGGCAGATATCGCCAAGCTGTGGGGCTTGACGCAGCAAGAGGCCTGCCGGCGTTTGATACCCGGCGGTGCCTGTTATTTTCAAATGCGGGAAGACGATGTGGAGCGCGTGCTGGCGCATCCCCTGTCGATGATAGGTTCGGATGGCCTGCCGCACGACGAGCGGCCGCATCCCCGGCTGTGGGGGACTTTCCCGCGGGTGCTGGCCTGCTACTGGCGTGAAAAAGGTCTGCTGCCGTTGGAGCAGGCGGTGCACAAGATGACCGGTTTGTCGGCGCGACGTTTCAAGCTGGAGCGGCGCGGCTTGCTCAAGCCCGGCTATATGGCCGATGTGCTGGTGTTTGACCCGGACCGGGTGAAGGATTTGGCGACCTTCGAGAACCCCATCCAGTTCAGTGCCGGCATCGAGCGGGTTTGGGTCAACGGAGTCTTGAGCTACACCGAAACCGCCCGCGCAACCGGGGCGCGGGCCGGTCGTTTTGTGCGCAGAGGGCGGGCCGAGTACTAGATCAAGGCGCGTGCCGAGGCCAGCAGATAGCCGATCAGGCACGAGGTGGAAACGCCGATCAGGCCCGGCAATATGAAGCTGTGGTTGATCACGTACTTGCCGATGCGGGTGGTGCCGGAGCGGTCGAACTGGATCGCCGCCAGATCGCTGGGATAGGTTGGCAGGATGTAGTAACCGTAAGAGGCCGCCGCAAACGCCACGATGTAGCCCGCTGGGACGCCGATGGCCAGTCCGACCGGCACCATGGCGCTGATGGCCGCAGCCTGCGAGTTCACCAGCTTCGAGACCAGCAACAGGGCAATGGCATAGGTCCAGGGCTGCGTCTTGACCAGATCCGTCAGGGCCGCCTTGAGTGCCGGCAGATTCGCCTCGAACACCGTGTCGGCCATCCAGGCAATACCGAACACCGCCACCACCGCCACCATGCCGGCGCGAAACACCTCGGTCTTGCCGATGGTCGATGGATCGGTCTTGGTGAAGACGATGATCAGCGCGCCGGCCAGCAGCATGAACATCTGGATCGTCAGCACCATGTTCAGGGGTTTGCCGTTGATCAGTGGCCGCAGGTTCTGGAACGCCCCCAGGAACGCCACCACGACGATGGCGCCAATGAATATCCACATGGCGGTCCATTGGTCTTTTGAAAGCTGTTTGCCCATCAGGGTCGCGCTGTCGCCGTAAACGATGCGGCGCTGCTCAGGGTCGGCAATGCGCCGCTGAAACTCCGCGTCCTGGTCCAGGTCTTTGCCGCGGAACCAGCTGAAGATGCCGATCATCAGCACACCGGCCAGCGTGGACGGAATGGTGATCGACAGCAGCATGATGAAGTCAATCACCTGACCGCCGACCGGCGCTTTGGCCAGGAAGGCGACCAGCGACACCACCGCCACCGACACCGGGCTGGCCAGGATGCCCATCTGGCTGGCAATGGAGGACGCCGCCATGGGGCGCTCGGGCCGGATGTTGTTCTTGATCGAGATGTCGTAAATGATGGGCAGCATGGTGTAGACGACGTGCCCGGTGCCGCACAGCATCGTCAACGTGCAGGTGACGAAGGGCGCCAGTATGGAGACGTATTTCGGGTTGCGCCGCAACACTTTTTCGGCCCCCAGCAGCAAGACTTCCAGACCGCCCGAGGCCTGCAAGGTGGCGGAGGCGGCGACCACCGCGATGATGGTCAGCATCACATCCACCGGCGGCTTGCCGGGTGCCAGCTTGAAGAAGAAGGTCAGGATGACAATGCCGATGCCGCCCAGCAGGCCCAGCGCAACACCGCCTTTGCGTGCGCCGTAGAACAGGCACACCAGAATGATCGTTATCTGTAGCAGGATTTCCATATTCAACACCTTTCTGGGGTGTGAATATACTGCAGATAAGGGTAAACCCTGGTGCGACCAATCTTTATCTATTGATCCAAATCATTCATGTTGGTGATTTATGGACAAGATCTTGCCAGCGCCTATGACCTGGCTTGGAGAAACTTGCCAATCTCCTCCAGCGCTTCCCGGCCTTCCGGCAATTCCGGGTGGTAAATCTGCCAGACATGGACCATGTGGTTCCAGGTTTGAAAAGTCACCGGCGAGCCGGCGGCGAGGGCCTTGTTGACGTAGCGCCGGCTGTCGTCGAACAGCATTTCCGCCTCGCTGGCCTGCACCAGCAGCGGCGGCAGGTTGGCCAGGTCGCCAAATACCGGGGAGACCACCGGATCACAGGGGCGCAGGCGATTTTGCAGCCAACTGCCCCACAGCAGCAGGCTGCGGGGAATCTTCGCCAGTGCCTTGAACAATGGGCCCAGCATCGGATCGGTAGCCAGATTGTTTTTCAGGCTGGGACTGCCCAGCGAGCCATCGGTCGCCGGTGACAGCGCCACGGCGGCGTTGGGCGCGCGCCAGCCCTGATCGCGAATCCAGGCAATCAGCGACAGCGTCAGATTGCCGCCGGCCGAATCGCCAGCGACAAAAACAGCCGTGGCGGGCGCCGCACCGCCGGGTCCGTGGTCCAGCAGCCAGCGGTAGGCGTTGCGGCAATCCTCGATGCCGGCCAGGCGCGGGTGTTCCGGCATCAGACGGTAGTCAATGGCCAGCACCGCGGCGTTGGCGATTTCGGAAAATTTGGAGGTCAGGCGCCGGTGGCTTTTCGGGCTGCCCATGGTGTAGGCGCCGCCATGGATGTAGAGCAGGCGCCGGCGACTGTCGACGCCGGGCGCCAGCACCCATTCGGCCGCTACCCCGGCGGCGTCGACAGGGATGAATTGGGTCGTTGTCTCGGTGACTGGGAACACGTTGTCCATGTAGTTGCGCAGCAGTGCTACATGCTGGCGGCGCGGCGTGCCCTGGATGACTGCGGCAATCTCGCCCAGCGACGCAACCACCGCTTTGAACTCTGCGCTGGCGGCTTTGCCGATCGAGCGGCGTTCGCCCACGGCTTGGTCGAAGGCGCTCAGGTCGGCACCGCGCAGATAGATCATCTCGATCGCCCAGAACACAGCCAGCAAGGCCAGCAGCGACAAAAGTAGCAAAGTCATCTTCAGCTTTCGGTTCAGTGGCCAAATTCTTGCGCTGGCCGTTTTTTGTAAAAGGTCAGGGGCTTATCGCTTTGCGCTACTGTCGGCGCCCGGCGCGCCTGCTGCAGTACCGATTTCTTCATACTGCCCAGCACGTGCATTTCGCAGGCTTTGCAGTCGAAGCGCAGGGTCAGCTTTTCCTTGCCGTTGAGCAGTTGCAGCGGCTCGGCCTTGATCGTGCCCTGCACGCCCATGACACCCTTGGCCTGTTTGGGGCACAGGCTCAAGGAAAAGCGCACGCAGTGCTTGCTGATCATCAAGCTGACCTCACCCAGCTCCTGCAAGGCCTCGTAGGCCGGCGCAATCAGCTTGACACCGTGCCGGGCATAAAAAGCATGGGCTTTTTGATTGAACACATTGGCCAGGTAGCTCAGGCTGTCTTCGGGGTAGGGCACCGCCGGCGTCAGCGCAGCGGCACGGGGCAAGCGCGTGAACGCCCTGGCCCGGGCCGCCTCCAGTGCCGCCACCGCCTCGCGGCGCAAGGGGTTGAGTAAGGAAGCGGGGACAAACCAGGCTTGTGAAAAGACCACTTGCAAGTCCAGCATCGCAAAATGGCTGCTGCCCAGCTTGCCGACGTGCAGGCGCAAATGGGCCAGCGCCGCGTCCCGGTCCTGCGCCAACTGGCGCGTCGCGTCCGGCAGTGCTGCCCGCGCCGTCGCACTGTGGCCGTCCTCGTCGGTCAGCGTCAGGGTGATTTCCTGCGCCGTGTCGGTCAGCTGGGCCCAGACGCCGATGCGCCGCTCGCTGGATTTTTTGTCCAGTACGCGCACCCATTCAAGGTCGCGGTTGCGATTGACTTCCGTGCCCTTGCGCAGGTCTTTCAAATCGGCCATCGGGTCTTTCGGAAAGACCCGCCAGCGCGAGCTGGCGGCGGCCTGCTTGCCGCTGCTGCGCTCGGCCCGGTTGATGGCCAGCCCCACCAGTTCCTTTTGCAGGTCGTAATAGCACAGGCCGTCGCCGTTGTGCAGTTGGGTATCGGGTGCGATGGTTTCCAGCTCCAGCCAGTTGGGGCCCAGCTGGGTCACATGACCGATCGGCTGGCCCGGGTTCTTGGGCGTGTCAAAAGCACCGATGTCGGGTTGCCGACCCGGCACGAAATAGTCGGTGAACTCGCGGTTGAAATTTTGTTGTGGGTCGGGCGCGAAGCTGAAGCGGGTGCTGCCACTGGAGGATCTTGCCAGCGGCAGTTCCGAATCCTGGCGTTGTTCCATCAGCGCGTCCAGCAGCTTGCGGTAGTGGGCGGTGATGTTTTTCACGTAGCCCAAATCCTTGTAGCGACCCTCGATCTTGAAACTGCGGATACCCGCGTCCACCAGCGCTGCCAGATTGTTGCTCTGGTTGTTGTCCTTCATCGACAGCACATGTTTGTCATGGGCCACAAAGCGTCCTTTTGCGTCCAGCACCTGGTAGGGCAGGCGGCAGGCCTGGCTGCATTCGCCGCGATTGGCGCTGCGCCCGGTGTGGGCCTGGCTGATGTAGCACTGGCCGCTGTAGGCCACGCACAAGGCGCCATGCACGAAGAATTCGAGCGTGCAATGGGTCTGTGCCCGAATCGCCTGGATTTGCGCCAGCGTCAACTCCCGTGCCAGCACAATCTGGGACAGGCCGACGTCTTGCAGAAAACGCGCTTTCTGGGGCGTTCGGATATCGCATTGGGTGCTGGCGTGCAACTGAATTGGCGGCAGGTCAATTTCCAGCAGGCCCATGTCCTGGATGATGAGGGCGTCGACGCCGGCGTCGTACAGTTGCCAGGCCAGCTGGCGGGCCGGCTCCAACTCATCGTCACGCAGGATGGTGTTCAGGGTGACGAAAATGCGGCTGTTGAAACGGTGCGCATGGCGCACCAGCCGGGCAATCTCCGGCACGCTGTTGTCGGCGCTGGAACGGGCGCCAAACGAGGGGCCGCCGATGTAGACCGCATCGGCACCGTGGTTGACGGCCTCGATGCCGATCTGGGCGTCGCGCGCCGGGGCCAGGAGTTCGAGCTGATGGTCTAACAGTGACATGCTGCGGATTATCCCCGCGCCGATCGGTTATCGTCACACCATGCGTTCCAAATTCCCTGTCACTGCCAGACCCCGATTTGACGCGGTGGACGCCTTGCGCGGTCTGGCCATGCTCTGGATGACAGCGTTTCACTTCTGTTTCGACCTGAACCAGTTCGGCTACATCCAGCAGAATTTCTACCGCGATCCGGTCTGGACCTGGCAGCGCACCCTGATCCTGAGTCTGTTCCTGTTTTGCGCCGGCATGGGGCAAGCCATCGCCGTTGCGCAAGGGCAAAGCTGGTCGCGCTTCTGGCGTCGCTGGGGGCAAATTGTGGCTTGCGCGCTGCTGGTGACGCTGGGGTCGTGGTGGATGTACCCGCAAAGTTTCATTTATTTTGGCGTCTTGCACGGCATCGCCCTGATGCTGATCGTGGCGCGCTTGACGGCCCGCTGGGGCGGTTGGCTGTGGCTTCTGGGAGGGCTCGCCATCGCCGCGAAATTCGTCGGCTCCCAGGCCCTGGAGACGCAGACGCTGGCCCCCTTCGCCGCGGCTTTCGACGCGCCAACACTGAACTGGCTGGGTTGGATCACGCACAAGCCGATCACCGAGGACTACGTGCCGCTGCTGCCGTGGCTGGGGGTGGTCTGGTGGGGGGTGGCGGCCGGCAACTGGCTGACTGGCAGCGGTCTGAAGGGTCTGCAACAGACCCTGCCCGGTGTCTTTCAGCCGCTGGCCGCAATAGGGCGCTGGAGCCTGCCTTATTACATGCTGCACCAGCCGCTGATGATAGGCACCCTGATGGCGGTGGGCTGGGTGGCCAAATAAAAAAACGCGGCCAAAGCCGCGTTTTTATTTTTTGTGAGACAGACCGCAGCGCGGCACTCCCCGCTCGTTGAGCCGGTTATTCGATCTTGGCCTTGGCGCGCAGTTCTTCCTGGTACTTGCCCATTTTCTGTTGCAGCAATTGCTGCGCGATCTGCGGTTTCACGTCGTCGAATTTTGGCAATTGGGCATCGCGCACGTCGTCCAGACGAATCACGTGATAACCAAATTGTGTCTTGACCGGCGTTTCAGTGATCTTGCCCTTGGCCAGCTTGCTCAAGGCCTCCGAGAATTCGGCGACGTAGTTGCCGGCGTTGGCCCAGTCAAGATCGCCACCCTTGGCCGCCGAGCCGGGGTCCTTGGAAGATTTCTTGGCAATCTCGTCAAATTTGCCGCCTTTCTTCAATTGGGCAATGATGGCCTTGGCCTGGTCTTCCTTTTCCACCAGGATGTGACGAGCGTGGTATTCCTTGCCACTGTTGGCGGCGATGAACTTGTCGTACTCGGCCTTCACCTCGGCGTCGCCGACAGGGTTGGCTTTCTGGTAAGTGGCAAACAGTTCGCGGATCAAGAGCGTCTGGCGCGCCAGTTCCACCTGGATCTTGAAGTCTTCCGTGGTGTCAAGGCCCTGCTTCTGGGCTTCCTGGATGAAAATTTCACGGGCAATGACTTCGTCCTTGAGTTGCGTCTGCATCTCGGGTGTCACCGGACGGCCGGAACGGGCAATCTGCTGGGCCAGTACGTCGACGCGTGAGGTCGGAACGGCTTTGCCGTTGACGACGGCCACGTTTTGCGCCAATGCCAGCGGGGTCAAGGTGCTCAGCAGGGCGGCGCTTGCAAGCGTGGCTAAAAATTTCATTTTCATTCAGGTTTCCTGGGTAAAAAGTTCTAGGTCGGTAGCTTCAAATAAGGTTCAAACTGAGGGGGGTCCAGCTTCAATCGCCAGCGCGTGCAAGCCCTGCTCCATGAAATCTTGCAGCGCATCATACACAAGGCGGTGGCGCGCCAGCGCCGACTTGCCGGTAAATATATGTGAAGTGATGCGCACGCGGAAATGACTGCCAAAGCCGCTGCCGTTGGCGCCGGCGTGGCCCTGGTGCCGATAACTCTCGTCGAGCACCTCCAGCGTGACCGGTTGCAGGGTCTCACGCAAGCGCTGGTCGAGCTGCTGCGCGGTGGGCGCGCTGGAGGCAAGGCGGCTGGTCATGGTGGGCATCAGGTTTTGGGTTCGTCGGTTTTCAGGTAACGCGCAATGTAGAAACCCTGGCCAACGATGAAGACCAGCGGAAAGGCATAGCCCCAGAGTTTGAAATTGACCCAGGCCTCGGTGCTGTAGAAGGCCGCCACATAGGCATTGATGAGCGCCATGAAGGCGCTGTAGACGACCCAGACCAGATTGAGCCGCATCCACACCGGATCAGGCAATTCCAATTGGCTGCCCAGCATCATCTTGAGAAAGTTCTTCTTGTAGACCCAGACTGCCAGCGCCAGCGCAATTGCGGTTGCGCCGTACAGCACGGTGGGTTTCCACTTGATGAAGCGTTCGTCATGCAGCAGCAGGGTCAAGCTGCCGAAAATCAAAATCAGTGCCAGCGTGATCTTGTGCATGGCTTGCAGTTTTCGGTCCAGCGCGTAGATCAGGCTCATTTGAAGCGCCGTGGCGACCATCAGCACGCCGGTGCCTACATAGATGTCGTACAGCTTGTAAGCGCCGAAGAACAGCAGGATGGGAAAGAAGTCGATCAGTATTTTCATTTGGGGGTGAAGTTTAACGAAGCCGAGTTCATGCAGTAGCGCAGACCGGTAGGCGCCGGGCCGTCCTCGAACACATGGCCCAGGTGCGCGCCGCAGTCGGCACAGTGCACCTCGGTGCGGCGCGAAAACAGCTGGTTATCCACCTTGGTGGCCACGGCCGCGGCCTCGATGGGTTCAAAATAGCTGGGCCAGCCGCAGTGCGATTCAAATTTCGCGTCACTGTCGAACAGCGGTTTGTCGCAGCAAATGCAGCGGTAAATGCCGGCCGCCTGCTGGCCCTCCAGCTTGCCGCTGTAGGCCCGTTCGGTCGCCTCGTGGCGCGTCACCTCGAAGGCCAGCGGCTCGGCGCCCTTGGCTTGCAACAGCGCTTTCCACTGTGCGTCGGTTTTTTGAATCTTGAAAGTCATGCTGGGTTTCAGGAACTGCAACTGATTTGGATACTATGCGCCCAATCCGGCGGGAAGGCGGCGAATTGGGCGTATGCGGGATGCTCTTCAAACGGCGATTCAAGTACCGTCAGCAACTTGTCGACCAGGGAAAAGTCCTTCATTTTGGCGCTTTGAATGGCCTGTTCGGCCAGGTGGTTGCGCAGTACGAATTTGGGGTTGGTCTTGAGCATCAAACCCGACGCCTGAGTTGGTGAACTGGAAGAGAGCCGTTTTTCATAACGCAGCCACCAGGCGACAAAGGCCGATCGGTCCAGGAACAAGTCGCGCACCGGTTCGCTGGTGGCGTCGGCCACGCAGTGGCTCAGGCGCCGCCAGAAGATACTGTAGTCGACCCCGTCTCTGGCCAGCAACTGCAGGATGTCCTGGATCAGCATCCGGTCGCCCGCCGGGTCTTGCACGTCGCTGTCGGAGAGTCCAAGCTTGGCGCGCATGCGCCGTTCAAATTCGCGCGGAAACAGGGCTTTGAACGGCTCCAGTGCGGCCAGCGCCAGTTCCGGCTCGACGATCAGGGGCAGCAAGGCCTGTCCCAGGCAAAACAGGTTCCAGTAGGCAATATTGGGTTGCTGGTTGAAGGCGTAGCGTCCCTGCGTATCGGAATGGTTGCAGATGTGATCGCTCCGGTAGGCATCCAGGAATTGAAACGGACCGTAATCGATGGTCAGCCCCAGAATGCTCATGTTGTCGGTGTTCATGACACCGTGGCAAAACCCCAGTGCTTGCCATTGCGCTACCAGCTGGGCGGTGCGCTCGTTTACCGCCTCGAGCAGGGCAGCATAGGCGTTGCCGGAAAATTTGTCGCTGGCGCGACACTGCGGGTAAAACCGGTCGATCACGTAGTCGGCCAGGACCTTGAGCTGATCAAGTTGGCCGCGGTAGGAAAAGTGCTCGAAATGGCCGAAGCGCACAAAGCTCGGTGCCAGCCGTGTCAGCACCGCCGCCGTTTCCATGGTCTCGCGGTAGATTGGGGCGTCCGAGCCGGTGACGCACAAGGCCCGCGTGCTGGGCACTTGCAGGCCATGCATGGCTTCGCTGCACAGGAATTCACGGATGCTGGAACGCAGCACGGCCCGGCCGTCGGCCATGCGCGAATAGGGCGTCAAACCGGCGCCCTTGAGTTGCAGTTCCAGCCCGGCAGTGGTCTCGCCCAGCAGGATGGCGCGACCATCGCCCAATTGGCCGGCCCAAACGCCGAATTGATGACCGCTGTAAACACTGGCCAGCGGCCGTGTGCCGGCGATGGCGCAGTTGCCGCTGAGGGCTTCCAGCAGGTCTTTCGAGTCCAGCCAGGATGCCTCCAGGCCGAGTTCGCGGGCCATGGCGCGGCTGCTGCCGACCCAGTACGGCGCCGGCAAGGGTTGGGGGGATACCGGGGTGTAAAAGTCTTCCCCCAACTGGCTGAAACTATTGCGCCAGGTCAAGCCCAGATCAAGTTGATGGAGTGGGTCTGTGCAGCGGTTCATGCCCGGATTGTCTCGCGCCGGCGCGACACCCGATGCTTGCAGGGTTATCCAAAAAAACGCAGTAACATGCGCTTGGTCAGTTGCGGACAGAGCTGGTGAACAGCCGGCATCTGATGGTCAGTTGGGGACAGAGCCGGTTTATTGGGTCTCACCGCGGTCTGTTCCGCAAGGTTTTGGATTGCTGGCCGCCATCTGTCCCGCAACGTTCAGATTTACTATTTTCAGGAGCTTGTTCATGCTTGGGTTGATGCAAAACCAACAGTTGTTGATCTCGGCGCTGATCGAGTTCGCCGACCGCCACCATGGCGAGGGCGAAATCGTATCGCGGCGGGTGGAAGGGGATATTCACCGCTACACCTACAAGGATGTGGCGGCGCGTTCGCGCCAGCTGGCCAATGCGCTGGATGGTTTCAAGCTGCCATTCAGCGCCCGCGTGGCAACCCTGGCATGGAACGGCTACCGTCACCTGGAGTTGTACTTTGGCGTCAGCGGCACTGGCCGCGTCCTGCACACCCTGAACCCGCGTTTGCACCCGGACCAGATCAGCTGGATCGTCAACCATGCCGAAGATTCGGTGCTCTGTTTTGACATGACATTTCTGCCCATTGTCAAAGCCATCCACAGCCGCTGTCCCACCATCAAACATTATGTGGCGATGTGCGATGCCGATAAGTTGCCGGCCGACAGCGGCATCCCGGGCCTGATCAGCTACGAAGCCTGGATCGGCGCCCAGTCGAGCCGCTACCAGTGGCCGTCATTCGATGAAAACTCGGCCTCCAGCATGTGTTACACCAGCGGCACCACGGGCAACCCGAAGGCCGCCCTGTACAGCCATCGCTCGACCATGCTGCACGCCTACGCCGTGGCCTTGCCCGATGTGATGTGCGTGAGCGCGCGGGATTCGATTCTGCCCGTGGTGCCGATGTTCCACGTCAACGCCTGGGGCATCCCCTACACCGCCGCCATGACCGGCGCCAAACTGGTGTTTCCCGGACCGGCGATGGATGGCAAGTCGATTTTCGAGCTGATCGAGGCCGAAAAAGTGAGCTATGCCGCCGGCGTGCCAACGGTGTGGCAGATGATGCTGTCGCACATGCAGACCAACAAGCTGCGTTTCTCCACGTTGAAGCGCACCGTGATCGGTGGCTCAGCCTGCCCGCCGGCCATGATCACCGCCTTCAATGACGACTACGGCGTCGAGGTGCTGCACGCCTGGGGCATGACGGAGATGTCGCCGCTGGGCACGCTGTGCACGCTGAAGAACAAGCATCTGGAGATGAGCGCCGCGGACAAGATGAAGGTGCGCCTCAAGCAGGGGCGCGGCATTTTTGGCGTCGACATGAAAATTGTCGATGGCAATGGCAGCGAGTTGCCCTGGGATGGCAAAGCCTATGGCGACCTGCTGGTCAAGGGGCCGTGGGTCATCGACGCGTATTTCAAGGGCGAGGGCGGCTCGCCCCTGGTGGACGGCTGGTTTCCGACCGGCGACGTGGCGACCATCGATGCCGACGGCTACATGCAGATCACCGACCGCAGCAAGGACGTCATCAAATCGGGGGGCGAATGGATCAGCTCCATCGACGTTGAAAACATTGCCATGGCGCATCCGGCGGTGGCGATGGCGGCCTGCATCGGCATGAAACACCCCAAGTGGGATGAGCGCCCCATCATCGCCGTGGTGAAGAAGCCCGGCAGCGAGGTGTCGCGCGACGAACTATTGGCCTTCTATGAGGGCAAGACAGCCAAGTGGCAAATTCCGGACGATGTTGTGTTTGTTGACGGAATTCCCTTGGGTGGCACGGGCAAGATGCAAAAGACCAAGTTGCGCGAAATGCTCAAGGATTACAAGCTGCCGGGGGTCTGAGTCTGCTTGATCGGTGCAGCCTGTCGCATGGGTGATTCAGCGTAGTGGAAAACCCTCGTGGTGCAGCGCACAATTACTTGTACGCTGCGCGGGTGTTGGATGATTGAAACTCTGGAGATTTTTATATGAAATTTGCCTTCAAATTAATTGCCGCCGCGTCCGCCGTTTTGTGCGTCAGCGCAGCCTTTGCCCAAAAGGGTGAGGTCGTCAAGATGGTCCGGATCGATCCCTTGACCGGGCTGCTGGGTCCGGTTGGTGTGAGTCAACTCAAGGGTTATCAGTTCTTCGCGGAAAAATTCAGCGGCGCCGGCAACCCGGCCGGTGTCAAGTTTGAAGTCGTTGGCGTCGACAACAAGCTCAGTCCCACTGAAAGTCTGAATGCCTTGAAAGCGGCCCTCGACCAGGGCGTGCGCTACATCATTCAGGGCAATGGTTCCTCGGTGGCGCTGGCGCTGTCGGATGCGGTGACGAAACACAACGAACGCAATCCGGGCAAGGAAGTCCTGTACCTGAACGACTCGGCCGTGGACCCGGATCTGACGAACAGCAAATGCAGTTACTGGCATTTCCGTTTCGATGCCGATACCACCATGAAGATGGAAGCCATGAGCAGCTTCATGGCCGAGCAAAAAGACATCAAGAAGGTGTATTTGCTCAATCAGAACTACTCGCATGGCGTTCAGGTGGCCAAGTACGCCAAGGAAGCGCTGGCACGCAAGCGCCCGGATATCCAGATCGTTGGCGAAGACCTGCATCCGATCGCGCAAGTGCGCGACTTCGCGCCCTACATCGCCAAGATCAAGGCTTCCGGTGCCGACACCGTCATCACCGGCAACTGGGGCTCGGACTTGTCTTTGTTGGTGAAAGCGGCCAATGAGGGTGGCTACACCGGCAAGTTCTTCACCTATTACGCCGGCGTCACCGGCACGCCGACTGCTTTGGGCAGCCACGGCGCCGGCCGCGTTTACCAGATTGCCTACAACCACTACAACATGGGTGGGCAGATGCAAAAGTGGCAGAACGAGTTCAAAGCCAAATACAACGACGACTTCTATACCGGCTCCACCATCCGTATTTTCGAGACCCTGGGTGCGGCCATGGCCAAGGCCAAGTCGACCGACCCGGTGAAGGTGGCGGCGGCGCTGGAAGGCATCAAGGTCAAGAGTTTCAATGGCGAAGTCGAAATCCGCAAGGCGGATCATCAGTTGCAGCAACCGCTGTACATGGCGGTGTGGGAGAAGGCCAGTGCCAAGTATCCCTACAGCCCGGAGAACACCGGCATGACGCTGGCCCCGCTCAAGGAATACCCCAACTATGTTTCCAGCACGCCCACCAGCTGCCAGATGAAACGTCCTTGATACCCGCCGCAACCTGAAGCTGGAGCCCGAACGGGTGCACCGTATCGGGCTCTTTTATTTTTCTGCCGGTTAGGAAGGACTGTCTGAATGGAGTTTTTCATCATCTCCATGCTCAATGGCGTGAGCTACGGTTTGTTGCTGTTCATGCTGAGCTCTGGGCTGACGCTGATTTTCAGCATGATGGGTGTTCTGAATTTTGCCCACGCCAGCTTCTACATGCTGGGCGCATATATTGGCTATACCGTCTCAAGGATGGTGGGGTTCTGGCCGGCACTGGTGCTGGCGCCGCTGCTGGTGGCTGCCCTCGGAGTACTGTTTGAACGCCATTTTCTGCGCAAGGTCTACAAGTTCGGGCATGTCCCCGAACTCCTGATTACTTTCGGTCTGACCTACGTCATTCTGGAATTGGTGCAGCTCGTCTGGGGTCGAATTGCCCTTGAATTCCGGCCGCCCGATTTGTTGCAGGGTCCAGCCTTTACCTTGATCAATCATTCGCTCAAGGGCCTGAGTCTGATCTGGGGTGCCGCCCCGGCCGAGTTGTGCCGGGCTGCCGACGCCAGCGTGCGCCTGGTGTGCTCGCCGTTTCCGGCGACCCGCGCCTTCATGATGCTGATGGCCGTGATCATGCTGGTGTCGGTCTGGCTGCTGCTGACACGTACCCGGATCGGGCTGGTGATCCAGGCGGCGCTGACCCACCCGGAAATGGTCGAGGCTCTGGGCCACAATGTGCCGGCTGTCTTCATGCTGGTGTTCGGCGCCGGCGCCGGGCTGGCCGGGCTGGCCGGTGTGATCGGCGGCAGCACCTTCCTGACCGAACCTTCCATGGCGGCGGCTGTCGGTCCGGTCATCTTTGTGGTGGTGGTGGTGGGTGGCATGGGCTCGCTGTCGGGGGCTTTCCTGGCTTCGGTGCTGATCGGCGTCATACAGACTTTTGCCGTGGCCTTTGACTATTCGCTGGGTACCCTGGCGGCGCAACTCGGTTTGCAACTGGGCGCCGGCGTGCTGGGCAATTCCTTTGTCAAGCTCACCCTGTCGCAGATTGCACCGATTCTTCCATTCCTGTTCCTGGTCTTGATCCTGATCTTCCGGCCCAAGGGCTTGTTGGGCACCCGGGAGGACTGAGCCATGAGCACGACTTACGAATTCAAACCCCTGAACATCGGCCGCTGGCTGGTCTGGAGCCTGTTTGCCCTGGTGCTGGCGCTGGTCCCACTGGTCTTTACCAGCAGCCTGTCGTACACCATTCTTTCGCAGATGGGCATTGCCATCATCGCCTGCCTGTCCTACAACATGTTGCTGGGGCAGGGCGGCATGCTGAGCTTCGGCCATGCGGTCTACACCGGCTTGGGCTCCTACCTGGCGATCCACGCGCTGAACAGCATCAGCGATGGCTCCATTCCGATGCCGGTTTCCCTGGTACCCCTGGTGGGCGGTCTGGCCGGCATAGGTTTCGCCGTTCTGTTTGGCTATGTGACGACCAAAAAATCGGGCACCACCTTCGCGATGATCACCTTGGGGCTGGCGGAACTGGTTTCCGCCATGTCGCTGATGATTCCGGAGTTCTTCGGTGGCGAGGGTGGCGTATCGGGCAACCGGGTGGCCGGCAAGGCCTTCATGGGGATTACCTACGGACCGCCGATCCAGGTTTACTACCTGATTGCGGTGTATACCTTTCTGGCGGTGGCGGCCATGTTTGCCTTCACTCGAACACCTTTGGGGCGCATGCTCAATGCCGTGCGGGACAATCCCGAGCGCGTCGAATTCGTCGGCTACAACACCCAGAGAATTCGCTACACCGCATTCATCATTGCCGGTTTCTTTGCCGGCATTTCAGGCGGCCTGGGAGCGCTGAATTTTGAAATCGTCACCGCTGAAGTGGTTGGTGCCGCGCGCTCCGGAGCCTATTTGCTGTTCACCTTCCTGGGCGGTGCGACCTTCTTTTTCGGTCCCATCATCGGCGCCATTTTGATGGTGCTGGCGTTCGTCCTGTTGAGTGAATTCACCAAGGCCTGGCTGCTTTATCTGGGCCTGATATTCCTGTTCATGGTGATGTATGCACCGGGCGGAGTCGCCAGCCTGGTGATGATGAACTTGCGCATTGCGGCTTTTGGAAAATTGCGTGATTTGTGGGTCAGTTACCTGGCCCTGGCGCTTACGTCTCTGCTGGCGCTGGCCGGG
>NZ_JAQTMS010000034.1 GCF_028714215.1 Rhodoferax sp.
TCTGCGCGGGGTTCAAGTACATGGATTTTGTACACCGGATTTGGGCATTGCACTGGCCAAGAGAGGAAACGCCAGCTAAATCAACAGCTTGCAGCGTTGCTGGGGGAATAATTTTCTTGTACAGCGGGCGAGACCACAATCACCGGCGCAAAGCCGCCGCCCTCGGTTCTGAAGTTGGTGGTTTGACCCGCGTACATGCGCGCTGCCAGCAACTGAACTTGGCCGGCGTAGCTGTAGGCGCGAATGTCGAATTTGAGGTCGCTCAGCACACCATCGACCTCGATCAGGCGCTCGCTGGGCGGCACCAGCGCCTGCGCGATAAAGTCACCGGCCAGAATCTCGCCCCAGACCCGGCGCGTCAGCTTGTCGCCGCGGTAAGCCGCCTTGGCGCCGTAACCGGCCACTGGTTTGAAAAAGAGCTGGCGCCGGCGTGCCCACAAGTCGTCGGCGCGCTCGGGCGTCACCAACTCGGTCCGCGGCACGCCGGCCTGGAGCACATTGCGATCCTGCGATGCGGCGCTCCAATGGGCCAGTTGCGCGTCCTGGCTCAGCGCGATCAGGTTGCGTTTGTCGGCATACAAGGCATGGGCATGCGGGTCGGGCGTCAGCACCACGGCGCCGGCTTCATAGGCTTGGCGCAGCGCTTGATGATGGGGCTCGGCCAGATAAAAATCGGTCAGCCGGTTGTAAACCATGTCGACCGGCGCGCCCAGGTGCCACAGCTTGCCCTCACGCCATTCCAGTGCCGTCGGATCGGCCACGTTGGCGGCTACGCCATGGCGCTGGAACAGTTGCCGGAACAGCTCGAACTCGGGTGCCAGATACTGCGCGCCGGGGTCGTCGTCCACGATCGCCACCGAGCCCCAGGGGGCGGCGCCACGCTGGCAGCGCCACTCGGCCATGAACATGTCGAACAAGGTCTGTTCCAGGGTGTCGGCGCGGGGTTTTTGCGGAAAGGCCCAGTCCATCGCCTGGCAGCACGACTGCTGGGCCCGCGCCAGCGCCACATTGAGCAGGGCACCACCGGCGTTGGTGTTGATTTCAATCAGCCGCGGGCCATCGGCGCCCAGGTGAAAGTCAAAACCCATGCAGGCGCCGATGGGACCGAAAGCGTGTTGCGCCACGGCCGGCGCGCGCGCCAGCGCTTGCGAGCGGTAACCTGGCAGGGCCACCACGCGCTCGATGGCCGCCACCATGGCAACGATCTTTTGTTCCATCTCGTTGGCCAGAAAAACCACCGTGGACGAGAACAGGTGCGGTCGTGTCTGCGCGATGTTTTGCATCATCCCCTTCAGGCTGGCATCGCGTTCCAGCTGCTCCGACAAGCGGTCCTGGTTCAGAGTGCGGCAAAAACAAGCCTGGTTCAAGGCTTCGGCCGTGTTGTAGGCCACGATAGCGCCGGCGCTTGGGTCAGTGTGGGTGTCCATGATGCGGTTCGTGAGGGTGCTCCGTGCAAGCGGTGGTGAAGGCTTCCTGCATGATCTGCAAAGTCACATGCGTGATGTCGAATTGATTATGCAATTGATGGTTGGCGAGTTTCAGGAAAGCATCGTCCGGGTGACCCTGCGGCATCACCAGATGCGCCGTCAGGGCGATATGCGAGGTGCCGGTGGCCCAGATGTGCAGATCGTGCACCCGCGTGACGCCGGGCAGCGCCGCCAGGCAGGCTTGCACCGCCAGCGGATCGACGCTGTCGGGCACACCGTCGAACAGCAGGTGCAGCGACTGCTTGAACAGGCCCCAGGTCCCCAGCAGAATCACCAGCGCAATCGCCAGGCTCACCACCGGGTCCAGCCAGGCCCAGCCCTGCCACAGCGTCAAGGCGCCCACCACCACGACACCGGCCGACACCAGGGCATCGGCCGCCATGTGGGTAAAGGCGCTGCGAATGTTGAGGTCGCTTTCCCGTCCGCGCATGAACAGCAGGGCGGTCGCCGTGTTGATCACAATGCCGACGCCCGCCACCAGCATGATGGTGCTGCCTTGCGCGTCAACCAGAGCGGGCGGTGACAGCAGCCGGCCCACGGCCTCCCAGGCCAGGGCGCCGATCGCCATCAGCAACAGCAAGGCGTTGGCAAAAGCGGCCAGAATGGTGGCGCGCTTCCAGCCGTAGGTGTGGCGTGCATCGGGCGCCAGCTTGACCGCCAGCGCGCCACCCCAGGCCAGCACCAGACCCGCGACATCGCTCAGGTTGTGTCCGGCATCGGCCAGCAAGGCCAGCGAGTTGACGCGCCAGCCGTAAAACGCCTCGACGGCGACAAAGAAGACGTTGAGCGCGATGCCGATGGCAAAGGCGCGGTTGAAGTTGGCCGGCGCGTGGTCGTGGGCGTGTCCTGCACTCATGTATATTTTCTTTCGGGTCCACGCAGGGCTGCACTCAAGAGCTCGCTGACGTAGTGGACAGGTGGGTACATAGCCGTCATTACAACATTCTTGCCACCAGCGTAACTAGGGTCGCCAAGACCCCGAGCGCATACTCAGCTCGTCCGACTCAATTTGGCATGTCCAGCAAGCGCCCGGTAAGCTTGCGCGCCACCGGCGCCACAAAAAAAATCAACGGCACGCCGACGACAAAGGCGATGCCGTAGGCTTTCATCCATAGCCGGGAAAAGTTCTCGCTCCAACCGACGTTGGCGAAGGTGATGACAAAAGTCATCACCAGAAACATGAGGCTTCCCATCAAAATGGAAAACACCAGATGAAATTTTTTCTGCGGGTTCATCTTGTTATTCCTTTGACCCGATCAGGCCGGGGCCAGCCATTGCTCGATCTTGTCGCGACTCGGCACGCCGCCGGCGTGCACCACTTTGCCGTCGATGACGACGCCGGGCGTGCTCATGACGCCGTAGCCCATGATGTCGCGCAGCTCCTCCACCTTGCTCAACTCGATGACGATGCCCTTGGCTTTGGCCACCTGATCGATCAGGGCGATGGTGTTTTTGCAGTTGGCGCAGCCGGTGCCGAGTACTTTGATGTCCATGAAATCTCCTTAAAGAACAGCGTTGAAAACATAACCGACCAGCAAGATACCGGTAGCCACCACGGCCACAAAGGTGGCAATCAGTCGCACCTTGAGTACCTTGCGCAGAATGATCATTTCGGGCAAGGAAAGCGCAATCACGCTCATCATGAAGGCCAGCACGGTGCCTAAAGCGGCGCCCTTGGCCAGCAGCGCCTGCACGATCGGGATGATGCCTGCCGCGTTGCTGTACATCGGCACGCCGATGGCCACGGCCAGTGGCACCGACCACCACGCCTCCCTGCCCATGAAGCTGGCCATGAAGTCCTGCGGCACATAGCCGTGGATCAGGGCACCGAGTGCAATGCCGCCCAGGACGTAGGGCCAGACCTTGCCCACGATATTGCGCACGGCAGTGAAGCCGCCCTGGATGCGCTCGCCCAGCGTGATGCCGGTGGCTTCAAAATCGGCCGACATTTTGGGCATGTCGCGCACCCAGTCTTCCAGATAGGCCTCCATCTTCAGGCGGCCAATCACCCAGCCCGCCACAATTGCCACAGACAGGCCCAAACCCAGATACAGCAAGGCGACTTGCCAGCCAAACATGCCAAACAGCAGCGTCAGTGCCACCTCGTTGACCATCGGCGCCGAAATCAAAAATGAGAAGGTCACACCCAACGGCACGCCGGCCTGCACAAAGCCGATGAACAGCGGTACCGCCGAGCAGGAGCAGAACGGCGTGACGATGCCCAGGCTGGCCGCCATCACGTTGGCGACACCTTCGGTGCGACCGGCCAACAATGCTCGCGTGCGTTCCGGTGTGAAGTAGCTGTTGATCATGCCCATCACAAACACCACACCGGTCAGCAGCAGCAACACCTTGGGTGTGTCGTAGAAGAAGAACTGCAAGGCACCCCCCAGGTGACTGGCCCGGTCCACCGGCAGCGTCGCCACCAGGGCCTCGGCCGCGGGATCGAGGGTCTGGTACAGCGCCAGCCAGGCGACGGTTGCCAGGGTCAGGAAGACGAGAGGCCGGCGGGTGTGCAAGCTCTTGAAAGGAGCGCTCAAGGTAGTCATGCCAGTGAAGACGATCCAACCCGGAAAAAGACGCAGGGAAACGCAATATTTTTGGTAAAGAGCACCTTTGGCGATGCAGGAGGTGCTAACGCGGCACGAAATCGCTGACCCGGCCAACATCGTCCAGTTGCACCTGGCAGCCTTCGGTCATGCGTTGCTTCAGGCGTTGGCGCGCACGCTGCAGGCGCGACTTGGCAGCGCTCAGACGCAGACCCTTGGCGGCGGCAAAATCAGCTTGCGCCATGCCTTCCAGATCGCACAGCGTGATGGCTTCGCGGTCTTCCACAGTCAATTCCGAGAGTACGCGCGGCAAGCAGGCGGTCAGGGTGTCCACGGTGTCGGTCTCGTCAGTCGGCGCGGCCAGGTCCTCGGGTAGCTGCACCGTATCGCGGGCCACGCGCAGCCGGTCAGCCAGCGTGTTGCGCGCCACCTCAAACAGCCAGGCACGGGCGTTCTGTACCGCGCAGAAGCGCTCCCCCTGACGCAAGGCTTTAAGGAACAGGTCTTGCAGTAAGTCATCGGCTTGCGCAACATCACCCAGCCGGTGGCGCAGCCAGCCGCGCAACTCGGGCTCGTGGGTGGTCCAGGCGGTGGTTAAACAGTTCATTGTTCTGCAGGTTTCGGGCAGCGCTGTGTTCTGGGGCTCGACCGGTTACAGGTCAGTGCAGGCCGACAGTATTTCACACTCGCGCCAACCCAGGCGCGGCGATGGTGAAGCGGTGATCGCTGGACCCGTGTCGGGTGGCGTGGCAAGGCTCCCGGTTCGCTGCCATCAGACCCTGTAGCAGCGTGCTAGGCCCGCCGCAAAGGTTCAAGACAGGAGCTGGTTCAAACGCGTCAGGGCGACTCGCAGATCTTGCACAGACGGGTCGCTTGGCTCGGCGCCCTCCAGATTGGCCAACTGCTCGCGCAGCGCAGCGAAACGGGCACGTTCCAGCGCTCGCCAGGCCCATGCCAGCTTAAGCACCTCATGCTGCCGGCAGGGTTCGGGATCGCTGGAGAAATCGAGTTCCCGGGTCTTCTCCATCAGCTTGCTGAAATCCCGCAATACCAGATTTTCACGGGCACTCCAGAGTCCCGCGACCAGCGTCAAGGCCAGCAGATTGGTCACCACGAACAACACCAGGACCGGGAAACCCTCCGCCACCAGTCGCATCCATGTGAGCCCGGCATGGGCCACCTGCATGCGGTACATGCTGTTGTCGATGAAGTTGTCCAGGCGCCAGTGCAGCAGCCAGATCGATGCCGCGCCCAGAGCCACTTCCAGCGTCATCATCGCCAGCAGCAGCGAGCGCTGGACGGAACTGTCCACGTAATGCCGCCGGCGCCGGTAAACCGGACGGGTGGGCTCGTGGGCAGCCGGCGACTTCATTTGGCGTGGCAGGAAAGACACAATCCCGAGCGCTCCAGACTCACCACCAGCTTGCCGTGGTCTTTTTTGTAGGCTTCATGGCAGGAGATGCAACTGATCTTTCCGTTCGACAGGATAATTTTCTTTTGTGCCAGTTGCTGCTCCGGCTGGAAGCCGCCGCGCAGGCTGGCTTCGCGATAGCTGCGCCCGATCGGATGCGGCGCCGTGCCACTGGCGTGGCGCAGCACTCCATTGCGGCTTACGCTGACCGATCCGCCACCCGAATGACCGCCGGCATGGCAGCCCAGGCAATGCAGGGAATGGGCATCGATGTCGACCGTGCCGCGCCCTCGACCGACGTCCAGATGCCCCGATATCACCAACGAGGTTCCGGCGTCCTTCATGTTGCGGAAGAACGCCGGATCGTGACAGCCCAGGCAGAATTCCCGGCCACGCTTTTTCCCGCGCAGCAGCCCCGGCTCCCGGCCATGTGTCACATGGCAGGTGCTACAGGTCAGGTCACCTTTCCAATCGAGTGGAAACTCGGCTGGCAAGCTGCGCCTGGGAACGAAGCCACTGGGATGGCTGAGCTGCACCGCCCGCTCATGGCACTTGACGCACAACTGCTCCTGGGAAGCGACCAGCTTGGAGGCCTGATCGGGCTCGACATCCGACCCGGCGATATGGCAACTGCCACAGCCGGTCCCCGATGGGTGGGCGGGTCGGTCACCGAGGGCCGCATACAGCAGTCCCATCACACACAGGATGAGGGTACCCACACCGGCGATGATCCATTTGTGCATTTACAGGCGGACACGCTGTTGTGTGTTTTTCAGGCGGGCAAGCGCCGACGCCAGCGTGGCCGCGTCCACAGTTTCGTTATTTGGCCCAAGGGCACGCCTGACCGCGCCGAGTGCCTGCCTCAGTTCTTCGTGCTGCGCCTGCAAGGCCGCAACACTGGCTTCGAAAGCCTTCCATTCGCGCTGCAGGCGGTCGGTCGTGCGAATCGGCAATGGCGCCACCGGTCCCTGATCGATCTGCTGTTCAAGATCGCGTGCCATCCGGTACAGGGGACCGGCAACGCGAAAACTGGCGTACAGGGAAAACATCCAGGCGCTGATGCCGGCGAAACCGGTCAGTGTCAGGCCCAAGACCAGCAGGGCCGGCCCCAGGTTTTGCCTGGCCAGGTCAAAGGCGCCGATGATCTGCCCATAGCTGCCGGCTTGATCATCGCTGACCAGCCCAAGTACCGCCAGCAGTCCCAGGCTGGCAGCGCCGGCCACGCTCAGCCCAATCTTTGCGACCATCCTGACCTCTAGCGGCAGGTGGACCTGCTGACGTTTGCTCATGGTGAAAATTCTGGTAGTTTCCGTGGTGCGTGGATTGATGGAAATCAGTACCGGTAAAGGGACTCGGTTCGGGACCCATCACCTCAAGCAAAATGCTTGCCAGTGTGGGCCCTGCACTCGGGCGCGGTGCCCGCACGGTGCCTCAATTTTCCCTATTTTGAGAGTGTTATTCCCGGATTCGGGAATGGCAACTCGGCGACAGACACTTGAAACATTCCGGCAACCGGTGGTAACCCGCGAAACTCCTGTTTCGAGCCACTTTGGGCAGTCTCGTGGGACCTCCAGGCAATGGCATGCAATGTGCTTGAAGAGTGCACTTCCTGTCATTGTCGCCAACGCCAAATGCCTTTAATTCAGATAACGGTCGGTCCAATCCTGCGTTCTTGCGCTGCTCCCCGGGGCGCGGCAGGGACGCTGTTGAAAGGCTTGCTCGCCATGGGCGGCACGTTGCTGCTTTCGTCAACCCTCTACGGCGGCAGCGTGATCGGCACGCGCCATGACTTGAGCACCGCCGGCACACCCCAGGTATGCGAGTTCTGCCACACCCCGCACGGTGCCAACACCAACCTTCAGGCGCCCCTGTGGAACCGCGCCGAGACGACCCAGGTGTTCACCCTGTACGGCAGTCCGACCATGAACGTCAGCGTGGGCCAACCGCGGGTGTCTTCGCGCCTGTGCCTAAGCTGCCACGATGGGGTGAATGCCAGCACCGTGGTTCACGGTAACAGCGTCAGTACCAAACACGACCTGGTAAAGCCACCCGGCCACCCGGCCCCCGACATGACTTCGGAGCCCAACTGCGAACGCTGCCACTCGGATATGTACGGCGGCAAAAGGCGAACCCTGGTGCTAGGGACCGACCTCAGCAACGACCACCCGGTCTCCATCGCCTACCCGACCGCGGCCCAGGACCCGGCGTTCAAGGTACCGACCGATCCCCAGAAGGGCTGGGGCGGCGCCTCGCCCAATGAGGTGAAGCTCTATGCCGGGGCGGTCGAATGCGGCTCCTGCCACAACGTGCACAGCAACGACTTCGCGCCGTTCCTGCGCAAGTCCAATGCGGCAAGTGCCTTGTGCACCACCTGCCATGCCAAATAACCAGCGCTAGCCGTTTGCCACATGCGTTTCACTCAAGGAAGTTCAATGACACCACCCCGCGGTGCTTTTGCCGTCTTATGCTCGTTCGCGCTGGCGCTTTCGACCCCCGTTTTTGCGCAAGGCGCTCAGCCCAAGGCGAGCGCGGCAGGCGTCGAAGCGGCGGCTGAAAAAACCGCTGGCGCACCAGCCGGGCGTGCCTCCGCGCCCCGGTCGCTGGTGCCGCTGCCAGTCAAGCCGGCGCCGGCTTCCAGCCATGCGCCGTTCGAGGACGGCGACTGCAAGATTTGCCATCAAAACGCCGACCCCAAGGCACCCGGACCGGTGCTTAAAAAGGGACCGGCCCTGTGCCTGGAATGCCATGAGGAATTCACCGGTGTCATGAAACGGGCGCACACCCATTCGCCGGCCCGCACCGCCTGTACCAGCTGTCACAACCCGCACAATGCGGCTTTCCCCAAGCTGTTGCATCTTGAACCAGGGGCTTTGTGCGTCAGTTGCCATGAGAAGATCGGCAAACTCCACAACAGTGCAAAAGTACCCCACAAAGCGCTAACCACCGGCGCCAAGTGCGCCAACTGCCATAACCCACACGGCAGCACGGTGGAGAAACTGCTGATCCAGTTGCCGTTCGACCTGTGCGTCAACTGCCACAACGTGGACAGCATGAAGGACGCCAATGGCAAGAAGCTGCAAAACATCAAGAGCTGGCTGGACAACAACCCCAAGTGGCACGGTCCGGTGGCCTCCAAGGACTGCACCGATTGCCACGAACCGCACGGCGGCGATCTGTTCCGTCTGGTCAATCAGAACTATCCGCCGGAGTTCTATGCCCCCTACGACGCCCGCAATTACGCGTTGTGCTTTGGCTGCCACAAGGAGAAGGCTTTTTCCACCGCGCAGACCAGCACGCTGACAAGTTTTCGCAACGGCGCCACCAACCTGCATTACCTTCACCTGCAGCAGTCCGGCCGCGGTCGTACCTGCCGTGCCTGCCACGAGGTGCACGCGGCCAAGCAGGACCACCTGATCCGCGACGGCGTGCCTTACGGATCGGGCGGCTGGATGCTCAAGCTGAACTACAAGAAGACAGCCACCGGTGGCTCCTGCGAAAAAACCTGTCACGCGGAGAAGAGCTACGCCAATAAGACGGCGCCTTAGCGATGAAGATCACGGCCCTGCTGCTACTGGTTGGGCTGGTGGCCGCTTTTCAACCGGCCCGGGCGGCGCATGCGGCGATCGGGACAGTGGTGGCCAGCACCGAGATGCCCACCCTGGACGGCGGCAAGGCCCCACTGCTGGGCAACGTGGAGGCCAACGTGCTGGTGTTCTTTCGCCCCGACCAGGAACGCTCCCTGGGGGCGCTGCGCGAGCTGGCGCGCTGCCAGCAGGAGTTCGCCGGCAAGTCGGTGCGCTGGCTGGCGCTGGTCTCGGGTTCGGCCGCGCCGCCGGCCGTGGCTGCCCTGATGCGCGACACCGCTTTCGCGGCGCCGGTGCTGCTGGACGACGGCGACACGCTTTACGGCAGCCTGGGCCTGGACCTGCATCCGGTGGTGGTGATCGTCGGGCGCGATCAAAAACTGGCGGCCTTCGAGCCGTTTCGCGCCCTGGACTACTGTCCGGTCATCGGCGCCCGCATCCGCCACGTGTTGCACGAAATCTCGGATGCCCAGTTGGGCCTGGTGCTCGATCCACCCAAGGCCACGCAAGGCGGCAGCGCGCAGGTGGCGCGACGCTATCGCGCGTTGGCCGAGGTTCAGTTCAAGAACAAGGATTACGACAAGGCGCTCGACAGCGTGCGCAAGAGCCTGGCGAAAGACCCCTTGCTGGCGCCGGCACAGGCGCTGCTGGGCCAGATCCTGTCGGCGCAGGGCAACTGTGCTGACGCGCTGCCAGCCTTCAATCAGGCGCTGGCGCTCGATGGCGCCAGCCCGGCGGCCAGCGAAGGCCTGGAGCGCTGCAAGTCGGCACGCTGAAACGCGCCTTCCCGAAATCGGGAAAACAGCTGGCCCTCTTTTTCAAAATTTGGAAAAAAAGCGCTGCTGCTTGTCGGCTGACGCGCCGACATCCGAAGCAGTCCCGGCGATGGCATCGGCCATTTTTTGCAAGCCCTTGATTTGTAAAGAGTTTGTTAAGCAACTCCGAGAACGAAGGGCGGCTGTTGCAGAGGGCTGGCCACTGGCATGCCTTATGCGTTGGAAGTCACGGTTACCTCGTACATCTCTGCAACCCTCTTTGATCAAAGGAAAAGGAAGACACAATGAAATCCAAATTTAGAAGCCTGAAATGGGCTGGGCTGGCAGCGGCATCGCTGCTGTTGGCGCTCGGCGCGACCTCGGCGCAGGCCACCATCGGGTCGATCGTCGCTTCCAAGCACGACTTCTCCGCCAGCGGGCCTAGCGCAACCTACAAAGGCACCACCACGCAGGTTTGCATCTATTGCCATGCGCCGCACAATACGTCCTCCACCACGCTGTTGTGGAACCGCGCCGCCAATGCGGCAAGCTATACGCTGTACACCAACTCCACCATGAACGCCACGACGGGTCAGCCGGGTGCCGTCTCCAAACTCTGTCTGTCCTGCCACGATGGCACCATCGCGATCGACAGTTTTGGTGGCGCCACCGGAACCAAAATGGTCACGGGATCTCCTCTGCTCGGCACCGACCTCAGCAACGACCACCCGATCGGCTTTGTCTATAACGCGGCACTGGTATCGCTGGACCCCGGTTTGCGTGCCGTCAGCACCGCGGCAACCATTGGTACCGGCAATGTGGGCACCATCGAGAGCAAGATGCTGGTCGGAACCGCCGGTTCCGCCACCATGGAATGTTCTTCCTGCCACGACGTGCATAACAGCGTCTCGGGTACCGCGGTGGAAGCCAAGCTGCTGAAAGTTTCCACGGTGAACAGTGCGCTTTGCACGACCTGCCACGCCAAGTAGGCCGCAGCTTAAGCAACTGCACCCGAATCGAATGGCTCAAGGGGAAAGCGTGCCCCAGAGCCTTCGATCGACCCGGTGGAAATGGTCATAACACTGTCACTTTACGCACACACACTCAAGTCTGGAAACCTTCGGTCAGCTCTGTGGCAAGCCGCTCCGTTTCCCGACATTCGATCATGCCTAAACCATCAACCCCCCTGTTCATGTCGACCCGAATGCGGTATGTCGGCGCGCTGCTCGGTGCGCTGGCCCTGCTGACGGGCTGTGCCGCGCCGCCGGCCAAGGCACCGGTGCAAAAGGAAGCCCAGTTCTATCCGCGCGCGCCGGATGCGCCGCGCATCCAGCATCTGGCCACTTTTGCCAACGCACGCGATCTGGAGACGGTCAAGGAAAGCGGCGGCCTGAAGGATTTCCTGCTGGGCGAGGAAAAGGTCGAGGATGCCCTGGTGCGCCCCTATGGGGTGACGATGTCCGACAGCAAGATCATTGTTGCCGACAGCCGTGGCCCCGGTTTGGCGGTGTTCGACCTCAAGACCCGTAAATTTTCGCTCGTGTCCGGCTCGGGTGGCGGACGCATGCAGCGGCCCATCAACGTGGCCATCGACGCCGACGGCACCCGGTACGTGACGGACACCGCGCGCAATCAGGTGCTGGTCTACGACAAGGGTGACAGTTTCCTGGCGGCCTATGGCGGCAAGGACGAGATCAAGCCGGTCGATGTGGCGATTGCCGGCGAGCGGCTGTATGTGGTGGACATCGAGCACCATGAGGTGCAGGTGCTGGACAAGCGCTCGGGAAAACTGCAGTTCAAATTCGGCCGCTCCGAGGTCGACAAGGAAAAATCGCTGCATCAACCGACCAATCTGGCGATCGGCCGCGATGGCGACATCTACATCGTCGAAACCGGCAACTTCCGGGTGGCGCGTTTCACCCCGGAAGGTAAATTCGTGCGCCATTACGGCGAAGCGGGGCAGGCCCCCGGGCAGTTTGCACGGCCCAAGGGCATCGCGATGGACCGCTCCGGTCGCATGTACGTCAGCGACGCGGCCTTCCAGAACGTGCAGATCTTCGACGATCAGGGACGCATACTGATGGCGTTCGGGCAGCCGGGGGACAATTTGCCCGGACTCAACCTGCCGGCCGGTGTTGCCATCGATTACGACAACGTGGCGCTGTTTCGCAGCCTGGCAGACCCCAAATTCAACATCGAGCACCTGATTCTGGTGGTCAGTCAGTTCGGACCCAATCAGGTCGATGTCTTCGGTTTCGGGAAAATGAGTGGTGTCAACTATCCAGCGGACGAAAAGCTCGAAGCGAAACCGGCCCCTTGACGGCGCGCACCACCTGAGTTGCCAAAGAGCTGCGCAAAACGGGGGTCGCCGACGTGAATCAATCCATGTCCACCAGGGCCGCCCGCCGCGCCGCGCGCCTGGCCCTGGGCATTGCCTTGTTGCCAGTGGCCAGCGCTTGCTGGGCTCAGGCGAATGCGTCGTTGCGGCTCAAGGCCGCGTCGGAAATCGCGCCGTTTCGACTCACGGCGGTGGAGGGTTATGTGCAGGCACGCTATCTGAGCGACGACAGCGGCAGCACCGGACCGACCGGGGGTGCCCTGTTGCACGCCAGGCAGTCGACCTTGAGTGAGGAGGTTTACCTCATGACGCACAGCTACATCTATCACCCCAGTTTGCTGTCGCTCGATCTGGGCGGCGGCCCGGTGCTCGACAAGAGCAGTGACGGCAGTGACGGCGCCGGCACCAACGCCAGGCGGCAAATGTTCAACCTGAACGGACGCGCGACCTTCTTGCGCGACAAACCCTACACCGGCGCACTGTTCTACGACCGCGGCAGCCAGACCCAGAGCGTCGGTCCGGCCCAACAGATGCTGACCGAAAACACCCGCTACGGCGCCACTTTTTCGCTGCTCGAGGCGGTGACGCCGGTACCGATGCAACTGGACCTGACGCGCTCCAGAAGTCAGGGAACCGGGGCTGGGCAGGTGGTCGATGACCGGATCGACCAGTTGCGACTCAAGCTGGACACCACCCTGAGGAAGCTGGGCGAGACAACGTTTCAGTTGGTCAGCACGCGCCAGGATTCCGCCAGCGGCAGCGCCGGTTTGCCGATTCAGGTCAGCAGTCTGGCCAGCGACCGGGCGAACCTGGACACCCGCCTGCGGTTTGGCGCCAGCAGCGAATACGATCTCAGCAATGCGGTGACGCTCAACCGGAGCAGCTACACGGTGGGCCAGGGCGCGCTGTCGAATCTGAAGGACTTCAGTTTCGGGCTCGACCTGCGCGGTCGACAGTCCGACGCGCTACAGACTTATGGGCGCTACAACCTCAGCGCCAGCCGGCAGGACGATCAGTCGATGACCCAGAATTCGCTCAGCGCCGGGCTCAGTTATCAATTCAAACCCGAGCTGTCGGGCACACTCGCGGCGCGCGGTGAGAGCAACAGAGCCAGCCAGCTCAGCTCGACCTTGTATGCGGTCGACGGTTCCGTCCAATACCGCCAGATGCTGCCCTTGGGCCAGGCGACGGCCGGCTACAGCGTCGCTTACAGTCGACGCGACCAGCAAGCGACGGCGCTGGAAAGCCGGATGGTCGGCGAGCATGCAACCCTGGGCGGAACCGGCTTCGCCGCGCTGGGCAAGCCGCAGATCGTCGCCGGCTCGGTGGTGGTCAGCAATCTGACGCGGACCCAGGTATTTGTCGAAGGCAGCGACTATGTGCTGTCCCAGGTCGGTCTTGAGCTGCGCCTGCAGCGGCTGATCAGCGGCAACATCCTCGATGGGCAGGAGGTTTTGATCGACTATGCCTACCTGAGTGGCGGCAGCTATGCGGCGAGCCAGTTTGACAATACCTTGAACTTGAGCTGGTCGTTCAAGAACTACCTCAATCTGTTCGCGCGTTACCTGACTTCGACCCCGCGCCTGGAATCCGGCGCGCCGAGCTCGCCACTCAACGCGGTCAGCAGCACGTTCTACGGCGCGCGCACCGATTTTCCGGTATCGCTGGGATGGCAGGAGTTCGAGCTGGGCGGCAGTGCCGAGCGCGAAATCCGCCACGAAACCATCGCGCCCTACCGGCGCGCCAGCATGGAAGCCTATGCCCAGACCGATCTGCCCCTGCTCAGAAGCGGCGGCATGCGCGTTGGTTCGCGCAGAATGCAAGTCGACTACGACGGCAGCCCCCTGCAAGGCGTGAACTTGAGCGCCGTCGACCTGCGTCTATGGGCGCGCGTCGGCCAAGGCATCAACCTGTCCGTCGAAGCGACCCGCCACCGCGACACCGGCACGCCGGAACTGCGGGAAGGCTCGGTGGCATCGCTCAAGGCGCAATGGCGCCAGCGCAAACTGCTCTGGAGCGTGGACCTGAGCCGTGTGCGCGACGCGCAGGGCGTGGCCGAAAGAACGCGCAGCTATGGCCAGATGTTGTTGAGGAGGGATCTCTGACCATGACACACGCCGCTTACCGCCGCGCCATCGCCGTGGGGCTGCTGCTGGCGCTGGGCGTCTTGAGCGCTTGCGCACCCGTGCCGCTCAAGCCGGAGGAGCAGGCCGCGCTGGTGTGGCCGGACCTCCCCAATCCGCCCCGCATCAGCTTCGTCAGGCAATTCTCCAGGCCGGACGATTTGGGCATCGACAAGGGATTTTTCGCACGCCTGGGCGAACTGGTTTTTGGTGCCCGTGACGTGCGCCTGATTCGCCCGATGGCGGTGCTGGCCAGCAACGGGGTGGTGTATGTGGCCGATCCGGGCGCCAATGGGGTGCACCGTTTCGAGCCGAAGGCGGGGCGCCATGAACTGCTTGTCGGCGACGGCGGTCTGGCTCTGCCGTCGCCGGTGGGCCTGGCCTTGGGCAACGCCGGCGAAGTGTATGTGACCGATTCCGAGCGCGCCCAAGTGCTGGTGATCCGGCCCGGGGCGACATCCGCGACAGCGCTGGCCCTGCCGGCCATGCTGCAACCGACCGGCATCGCGTTTGACAAGAGCACCGGTAATCTCTATGTGGCCGACACCGGCGCGCATCGCGTCAATGTGTTCAAGCCGGACGGCACGCTGGCATTTGCCTTCGGCCGGCGTGGCGACGCGGTCGGTGAGTTCAACTACCCGACCCTGATATGGCTGGATCCGGCGGGACGCCTGTACGTCACCGACTCGCTCAATTTCCGCATTCAGATGTTCGATCGCGCCGGCAAATACCTGAGCGACTTCGGGCAAGTGGGGGATGGTCTGGGCGACAACATACGCCCCAAGAGCGTCGCTGCCGACAGCCATGGCCACATCTACGTGGTCGACGCGCTGCACAGCGCGCTGCAGATTTTCGATGTCGCCGGCCGCTACCTGCTCTCGGTCGGCAGCATCGGCGGCGATCGCGGCGAGTTCTGGTTGCCAGCGGGGATTTTCATTGATGAGAATGACATGATTTACGTTGCCGATTCCTACAACCAGCGGGTCCAGATATTTCGCTATATCGGAGGGCCAACATGATCAAGCGCCTAGGGGCGGCGCTCGGCTGCGCCGCCACGCTGGTCTTTCTGCTGTGGGCCGGCGTGCCGGCACAGTCGGCCAGCATCATGGCCAGCAAGCACAATCTGTCGGCTACCGGTCCTGGCACCATCAAAGCCACTTCCGAAGGCGAGGTTTGCGTCTTCTGCCACGTGCCGCACAATGCCAGGGCGGCCGGTCCCCTGTGGAACCGCGATCAGCCGGCCGGCCCCTATACGCCCTATACCAGCAGCACGCGCAAGATCACCAGCCCCGGGCAGCCGACCGGTGCCTCGCTGCTGTGCCTGAGCTGTCACGACGGTACCATCGCGCTGGGCAAGATCAGCAGCCGCGCCGCCAACGTCGCCATGGCGGGCGGGAAAAACAACTTTGCCGTGGGCGATCAAAGCTTTATCGGCACCGATCTGTCGGACGACCATCCCATTTCGTTCCTGTATTCGAGCGTGCTCGGCAATACCGAGCTGCGCAGCCCGAGCGGCGTTGTCAAGCTCGATGCCAGCGGGCAGATGCAATGCACTTCCTGCCACAGTCCGCATGACAATGCCAACGGAAAGTTCCTGGTGCTCGACAACACCGGCTCCGCATTGTGCAGAAATTGCCACAACAAGAGCTACTGGGCGGCCAGCGATCACGCGACCTCGACCAAAACCTGGAGCGGCACTGGTACCAATCCGTGGCCGCACACCAGCAACAGTCCGCAAAACGTCGCCAGCAACGCCTGCGAGAACTGCCACCGGCCGCACACGGCGCCGGGCAAGAAGCAATTGCTCAACAGCGCGACGGAGGAAACCAATTGCCTGGTGTGCCACAGCGGCACGGTGGCGACCTCGACCAAGAATATCCAGACCGAGCTGGCCAAGGTGTCGCATCACGGCGTCGGTTCCTATGCCGGCGTGCATGATGCGGCCGAAGCCAACCTGATGGGCAGCGCGCACGTCGAATGCCAGGATTGCCATAACCCTCATTCCGCCAACAGCACCCCCGGTTCAGCGCCCGGCAGCATGCCGATCACACTGTCGGGAGCGCTCAGCAACGTGCGCGGCATCAACATCAGCGGTACGGCGGTCAGCCCGGTCACCGCCGAGTACCAGATCTGCTTGCGCTGCCACGCCGACAGCACCAGCCGGAGGCCGGCGGCGCGTACCCCGCGCGTGATCGTGCAGACCAATACGCGGCTGGAGTTCCAGACCAGCAATCCGTCCTACCATCCGATTGCCGGTGTCGGCAAGAGCAGCAACGTGCCGAGCCTGCTGACGCCCTGGACCACGACGGATCAGATGAACTGCACCGATTGCCACAACAACAATGCCGGGCCGAATGCCGGCGGCGCCGGTCCCAACGGACCGCACGGTTCCACCAACCCGCTGCTGCTCGAACGCGCCTACACAATCGCCGACAACACCAGCGAGAGTGCCGCTGCTTATGCGCTGTGCTACAAGTGCCACAACCGGAGTGTCATCACTTCGCAGAGCCCGCCAGTGGGCAGTTTTCGCTATCACTACCTGCACATCGTCGGTCAACGAACACCGTGCAACGTTTGCCATGACCCGCACGGTGTCAGCAGCACGCAGGGCAGCGCGCTGAGCAACAGCAGGTTAATCAACTTCGACACCTCGATCGTCACCAAGAGCGGCACCCAGGCGATTCGCTGGGAGCGTGTCGGCACGAACGGCGGACGTTGTTATTTGAGTTGTCACAACGAAAACCATGGCCCCTATAACTACTGAAGATGGTCACGCGGATGCCGACACGCAGGGGCAAACGATGCGCCTGGAACGCGGAAAAATTCAGTGCCACCGAACGGAGATCGTGGATGAAAACCAAACCAAGTCTGATCGCGAACCTGGCATGGTCCTGGGTCCTGGCCCTGGGCTGCGTGCTGCCGGCACTGGCTCAGGACAAGGACAAGGCCTGCCTTGACTGTCACGCCGCGGTGGCGCAGAAGAAGGTGGTGCACGCGGCGCTCGAAAAAGGCTGCGTTTACTGCCATGCCGAGATCGAGTCGAACGCGCTGCCGCACAAGATCAAGGGCAAGACGGCCAAGGAACGCTCGGCCGAAGGCTCCGCCATGTGCGATGAGTGCCACGAGAAGAAGCTGTTCGAAGGCAAGGTGGTGCATGGCCCGATCGCGGTCGGCAATTGCCAGGGTTGCCACACGCCGCACGCTTCCGAGTTTCGGGGTCTGCTGAAGATGGAGCCGGCGGCGCTATGTCTGGACTGCCACCCGGACACCTTGAAGGCCCCCCATGTGATCGCCGGGTTTACGCGCAGCGGGCATCCCCTGGGCAATGAAAAGAAGGAGGCGAAGGATCCGCTGCGTGCCGGCCAGAAGTTCTACTGCGTCAGTTGTCACGAGCCGCATCGCTCGGAGCTGCCCAAGTTGAACCGTTTTGCCAAGGGCATGGTTTCCTGTCAGAAATGCCACAAGATGTGATGCGTTTTGTCGCATCGAGGCCCCGTTATTCGATGACGCCCAGCTTCCCGGAGGCGCTGCCGACGTACCAGTAGCGACCACTGGCATCGAGAGCGGCGTTGCGAATCCCGGTGTCTCGGGTGGGCAGCTTGAAGACCCGCAGCGTCTCGCTGCCCGGGCTCAGCATGATCACGTTGTCGGTCTGGATCTCGCTGGTCCAGATGCGACCCATCCGGTCCACGTTGACCGCATAAGGACCGGCATTGGGGCCACCGGGCAGTTCATATTCCTTCGCCACCAGGTTTGCTATCGGATCGATTTTGGCGAGCTTGCCGGTGCCGTAGAGCGAGACCCACAACATGCCGTCCGGCGCCACCGCGATACGCCGGGGCTGCGAGCCCTTGGCCAGCAACAACTCGCTGATCTGAGCGCTGGCAGGGTCGAATTTGGAGATCCGGCCGGCCGTTTTGCGCGTGACCCAGACATTGCCGCGTTGGTCCAGCGCCAGTCCATACGGATCGTCGCCGATCGGGTATTCCGTAACCTTGCCGCTGGCGCGCGTGAGCTTTCCGAGCCTGCCGGCCTTTCTTTCGGTGAACCAGATGTTGTCTTGGGCATCGCACACCAGGGTATAGGGATCGCCGTCGCGGGATGGGAGCTTGTACAGTTTGATCTTGCCGCTGGACGGATCGAGCTCGCCGATGGCGCTGTTGCCGGAGCCGCCGAAAATGACTTTGCCGTCGCGCGCCACCAACATGCCCCGCGGTTGCATTCCGGCCGGGAGATCCCACTCCTGGAAAAGCTTGGTTTTGGGCTCGAAGCGGGCGATTTTGTCACCCCGCTTGACCGCGAAATAAACGCTGCCGTCGGGCCCGATCGCGGGGTCGCGGGCAAATTTGGGGGTTGGCACGGGCCATTCGGCAAACTGTCCCGAAATGGTTCTTGCGCCAGCGTTGCTGCCGGTGCCGGCGGCCCCGGTGCTGGCTACGCAGGCGCTGAGGGCGAGCAGAGTGAATAACCAGAATTTGAATGCCTGCACCATGTTCAACGGGGGTTGCTGTCTCTTAGATAGAGTGTAAGCATAATCCCGGCGTTGGCATTCAAAATGTAAATAAGCCGTAACTTTTGAGTGTCAATTTGATCTGGCCCAAGGGTTGCGGTCTGTGTGTCTATACAGCCGCCTCGGTATCCCCGTTGCTCAGGTTGCCACGTGGCAATTCTTCCATCTTGCGGTACAGGCTCGACAGTCCTATCCCCAGCCTTTGGGCGGCCAGCTTGCGATCCCCCGCGGCGCCTTCGATGGCCTGCTGCAAGATGGCCAGTTCGTGCCTGCGCAACTGGTCGCGCAACAGCCCGTCCGAGCTGATCTCGGCGGCGGCCGAAGTCTGCGCCGAGGCGGTCCGGATCATGGTGGCAGGCAGGTCGGCAACCGAGATTTGGTTGTCCTCGGCCAGGATGCAGGCGCGGTTGATGACGTTTTCCATTTCGCGCACGTTCCCCGGCCAGGGGTGCGCCAGCAGAATTTCCTCGGCCAGCGAATCGATCGTCATGGCGTCCGACTCGTTGGTGCTGGGGCGCAGGTTGCGCAGCAGGAAGCGCATCAGTCCGGGCAGGTCGGCCCGCAACGCGCGCAAGGGCGGCAACTGAATCTGGAACATGCTGAGTCGGAAAAAAAGATCCTCGCGAAATTTTCCTTCCAGCACGCGCGCCGGCAGATCGGCATTGGTCGCCGCGACGATGCGGGTATCGACGCGTCGCACCTGCTCGCTGCCGACCGGCCTGATCTCCTTCTCCTCCACCATGTGCAGCAGCTTGGTCTGCATGGGCATGGGCAATTCGCCGATTTCGTCCAGAAAGATGGTGCCGCCGTCAGCTTGCAGGAACAGACCTTTGCGGGCCCGCTCGGCACCGGTGAAGGCGCCTTTGGTGTGGCCGAAAAATTCGCTCTCCAGCAGGTGTTCCGGCACGGCGCTGCAATTGACCTGAAGAAAAGGACCGTCGCGGCGTGGGCTCTGCTCATGGATCCGACGTGCCGTCACGCCTTTGCCGGTACCGCTTTCTCCGGTGATCAGAACCGTGCAGTCGGTCGGCGCCACCTTGCCCACCAGTCGCTCGACTTCGAGCATCCCGGGCGAACTAAAACGGTACAGCTTGGGCGCGCTGTCGCTGACCACCTTGCGCAAGGCCTTATTCTCCTCGCGCAAGCCGCGCAGTGCGTCGATTTGCGACAGCCGGTGCACCACTTCCTCGTAGCGAACGGGTTTGGTGATGTAGTCGGATGCCCCGGCCCGCAGCGCTTCGACCGCCGTTTCGAGCGAGGCAAAGCCGGTCACCATGATGAACGTGGTCTCGATCCCGGCGGCGCGACAACTGCGCACCAGATCGATGCCGTTGCCGTCCGGCATCTTGATGTCGCACAGCGACACGTCGACATCGCCGCGGGCCAGCTTGGCGGTGGCTTCGACGACCCCGCTGGCCTGGTCCACGGAATAGCCGGCCTTGCTCACGGCGGCGGCCAGGATTTGGCGTAAAGCGGGTTCGTCGTCGACAACGAGTACATGCAGGGATGACATGGTGGTTCAGGCTCCGGTAGGCGGTGTCGGCAAAGTCAGACGGATGCGCGCGGTGGTGCCGCTGCCGGGCTTCGATTCCAGCTCGATCCGGTTGCCACTGTCTTCGATCAGGGATTTGCACAGGAACAGGCCCAAACCGCGGCCCTTGTCCGGCGGTTTGGTGGTATAGGATTCCTCGAACGCGCGCGCCAGCACCTCGCTGCTCATGCCCTTGCCGTTGTCGTGCACCGTGATGCTCACTTCGCGCTCGGTCGCCTGCGTCGCGATGCGTATGGTCGGTTGGCGCTCGGTGACACCTTCCAGCGCATCGGCGGCATTGATCAGCAGGTTCATCAGCACTTGCGTCAGATGATCGGCGATGGCGCTGACCGCCGGGATCTGGGAATCGAGTTGCAGCACCATGTCGATGCGTCGAAAACGGTGGTCGTAGCCGATGAAATTGCAGGTGTTGCGCACCAGCGCGTTCAGATCGAGCAACTCCTGCTCGGGCGAGTGAGGCGCCGTGAGCTCGGCGATCTGGCGCGAAATGGTGGCGATGCGTTTGGCCTGCGCCAGGATTAACTCCGGTGGGTCGATACCGGTTTCGCCAGCCGCCGGGTAGCCGCCGCTGTCCTTCATCGACTGGGCAATGCCGGCAATGGCGGCGATCGGGTTGTTGATCTCGTGCGCGACGGCCGCCGCCAAGGAGCCGATGGCCGCCATCTTCTCCTTGTGAAAGCGTTGCTCGCGTGCGATTTCCAGTTGTTGCTCCCAGCGCCGCAATTCGAACTGCATGCGGTTGACGGCCTCCATCAGACCGCCCACTTCATCGTGGCGTGTAACTTCCAGCGGGGGGCCGCGATAGCCTGACACGATGTCCAGGGCGCGCGCCGCGAGTTTCTTGGCATCCAGGGCCAGCCGCGTCAAAAACAGTGTCACCACCGCGCCAAAAAACACCACGCCGAACAGGCCCATGAACAAATTGGTCACCGATATCGCGCCGTACACATCGCGGTAGCGGTCCCAAAGGATGTCCCGGCGCGTGCGCAGTTGGCGCGCCACCTGGTCCAGGTGCTCGGTCAATTCCCGCAGATTGTTTTTCAGCCCGGTCCCGCTGCCGGCGGGTTCCAGGCTCAGCTTGTTGAGATCCCGGTTCAGGCGCTCCATGTTCACTTCGAGTTCAGGATAAAACTCAAGCAAGCCCTGCAGGCCCGCCTGTGCCAGTTCCATATCGAGTGCCAGCTCGTCCTCAAACGCCGGGAGCACGGTTTCGGAGATGAACTTTTCCTGCCACTTGAGCAAGGTGTGCGACACCGCATAACTGGCTTTCGCGAGCGCGCTTTCCTGGGTGTAGATCTGCTCCAATTCCACGGCATAGCGCAACAGTTTGGCGCGTTCCTGCGCCAGGATGAGTGCCACCATCCCGATGTAACCCAGCAGCACCATGAAGGCCAGAATGCCCTTTGCGCGCAGCGTGAGTTTCATCGGGAACCTGGCAGGGTCAGACCCTGCCCAAATGTCTTCATATGCATCCGTGTCATGCGCTGCGCCAGTATACCGAGGCCGCTGCTCGCCGGTCCGGGCTGGGCGCGCTGTCGGCGGCCGGTATACGGTTCATGGATCCTCGCGTGACCGGGTCTATTGGGCATCGGTTTCCTTGTCGATGCCCAGTTTGCGCATTTTTTCCCACAGGTTTTTGCGGCTGATGCCCAGCGAGTCGGCGCAGCTTTGAATTTGCCACTGCTGGGCGGCCAGCGCACGGACGATGAAATCGCGCTCGCACTCGCTCAGATAGTCGCGCAAGCTGCTGGCCACATCCTGCTGGCCGCTGAGTTGCGGCGCCGGGCGGTCGAACAGGATGTCGTGCGAAATGGAGCGGCCGTCGCTCATCAGGCTGGCGCGCTCCAGGGCATTTTTCAGTTCCCGGATGTTGCCGGGCCAGGGATAGGCCTTGAGCGCGTGCTGGGCCGCCGGCGTCAATGTGGGCGGCGCCCTGCCACTGGCCGCGGCGATTTCCGCCAGCAGGGCGCGCGCCAGCGGCAGGATGTCCTCGGCTCGCTCGCGCAGCGGCGGAATGCGCAGCTCGACCACGTTGATGCGGTAATACAGGTCTTCCCGGAAGGCACCGCTGACGACCCGCTCTTGCAGCACCTGATGGGTAGCGCAGACCAGGCGCAGGTCGACCTCGATCGGTGTTTCGCCGCCCACCCGCACGATGCGGCGCTCTTGCAGCGCGCGCAGCAGCTTGACTTGCATGGGCAGCGGCATGTCGCCAATCTCGTCCAGAAACAAGGTGCCACCGTGGGCTTGCTCGAACACGCCTTTCTTGGTTCGGGCGGCACCGGTGAAAGCACCTTTTTCGTAGCCGAACAGTTCGGCTTCCAGCAGGCTCTCGGTCAGCGCGCCGCAATTGACGGCAATGAAGGGTTTGCCGCCGCCCGTCAATTGGTGCAGCGCTTGCGCCACCCGCTCCTTGCCGACGCCGGACTCGCCGGTGATCAGCACCGAGGCGGCGCTGCTGGAGAGGCGCTCCAGCATGGCCTCGATCTGTCGCATGGCAGGTGACAGCCCCAGTCCGCCGGGCCCCAGATCGTGGGCTGGCGCGACGAGGTCCTGAATCTTGTCGATCAAGGCGTCAAGGTCGAACGGCTTGGTGATGTAGTCTTGCGCCCCTTTCTTGAGCAGGCGCACGGCGCAGTCGATGTCGCCGTGACCGGTGATGAAAATGAACGGCGGCAAGTGGACGTGCTCGGCCAGCAGCTGCTCGAACAACGCATCCCCGCTGATATCGGGCAGGCGAATGTCGCTGATGGCCAGGGCGTAGTCCTGTTCGCGCAGTGCCCCCAGGGCCGCGTTGCCAGTGCGGTACCAGTCGCAATGCAGGCCCTCCAGGGCGAAGCGGTCGGCCAGCGATTCGCCCATGATTTCATCGTCTTCAAGCAGGCAGATTTTGGGCGGTACTGGCGTCATGGAGGGGGTCAAAAGGAAGGGTTACGGTAAAGCGCGTCAACGCGGGATTCGATTCGGCGCCTATGGTACCGCCCAGTTGGCTGACGATGGTGTAGCAGATCCACAGACCCAGGCCGTGGCCTTGTTCGGAGAAACTGGTAAACGGTTCGAACAGGCGGCCAAGTTGTTCCGCTGACAGCGACTTCCCGTCGTTTTCGACCTGCAAAACGAATCGGTCCCCGGCCACCTGGGCACGCACCGTCACATGCCCGGCCGGGCCGGCGGCGGCAATGGCGTTGAGCAGCAGGTTGATGAGCAACTGCCGCAGCAGGGTTGACGGCAGCGCGAGCTTGGCCGGCAGCTCGACCGACCAACCGAGTTGCGTGCCCTGTTTGTTCGCGGCCGGGGTCACCAGGATACGAATGTCTTCCAGGTCGCTGGGCGTCAGCGGCCGGTTCTTGACCTTGGTTTCTATCAGCAGCGCCGCCACCGTATCGCGGATTTGCGACAGGCCGCGTTCCAGCAGGGAAACGGTTTTCTGCGTCACCGGGTCGGGCTTGCCGTGGCGCTTGAGGGTGCTGATGGCGTTGAGCATGCCGCCCAGCGGATTGTTGATTTCATGCGCGATGCTGGCGCTCAGGCGGCCCACCGCCGCCATGCGCTCGCTGTTCACCATTTCTTTCTCGAATTCGGCTTTTTCACGCAACTTGGAAAGCAGGGTTTCGTAGGCCAGAAAGAGCTGACCGACCTCGTCCCGGTAGGGGTACAGCGCCGGGTCCAGCGCTTCGAGGTCGCCGCTGCCGATGCGCCGGATGCGATCCGTCACCATCTGCATCGGCAGCATCATGCGTCGGCCCCAATAGAAGGTGATGGGCAGCAGCACCGCCAGCACCGCCAAGGTGATCCAGAGCGCGCGATTGAGCAGGTGTGAAAAACGTTGCCACAGCAACGACTTGTTGTAGGTGACGATCAGGGTGCCGAGCCGCACGCCGTCATTGGCGATCGGAACGGCCACGAAAATTCGCTGCGCACCGGCCGCGGCACGCGAAAAGATGGCGGCGTCGGACGCCATCGGAAGCTCCTCCGCCAGGGCTTGATAGTCCGAGCCCAGCCGGGCCAGGTCGCTGAGCACCGGATGCTCATCGGGGCGCGAGGAAACATAAACCTTTCTGTCGTTGTCGAGCACGATCAGGCTCTCATGAAGCGCCGTTTCCGGGTGTGCCGAAAAAGGCAGCGAGACGATTTCAAAAGCGCCCCAAACGTTGTCGTGCAGCAGTGCCGGAAACAAGGAGGGTGCCATGGTGCGCCCGATGTCTTCGGCGTTTTGCAGCAGATCCTGGTTCAGGTTGTCCCACGCCTGCACCACGAAAGAGGTGGAGACGGCCAGCGCCGTGGCCAGGATCAGCCCGCCACCCCACAGCGGCAGCTTGAAACGCAGACTCAGATCGAACAAGCGCATCAGCGTTCGCCCGTGAGCCGCATCATCTCCGCCACCCGGTCGTACAGCTTGGGCGAGCCGGCGATGAAGCCGCTCAGGTTCAGCCGCTCCAGCAGCCGACGGCCGTGCGCGTCGTTTTTCATGTTCATCACGACGTCTTGCACCAGCAGAAAATCGGCCTCCGGCACACTGCTCTGGGCCACCAGCGGCGGGAAGCCGTACTCCTCGGACTTCCAGGCAATGCGTGTTTTGGCGGTAATGTCCGGACGCACTTTGTTCAATGCATCCCAGACATAGCTGTCAACCGCCGCGCCCTGGGCCAATCCCACGGCGACCGCGTCAATCGCCTTGCGGTGCGACCAGGTAAAAAAAGTCCGTTTGAAGAAGCTGGCCGGGTCCTGGCCGCTCTGCTTGATCTCGAAGCGCGGCACCAGGTAACCGGTGTTCGAATACGGATCGGCGTAGGCGAAGACGCGGCCTTTGAGATCGGCGACGCTGTGCGTTTGCAGGTCGCGCGCCGGAACGATCAGGTAGGAACGGTAGGTCGGCTTGCCTTCATTGAGCGCCACGGCCAGCAGGCGCAGCTCTTTTTTCAGCATCACGTAAGGGTAGTCGCAGATCCAGGCGAACTCGACCTTTTGTTGTTGCAGCAGATCCATGGTGTCGCGGTAGCGGTCGCGCTGCACAAACTCCACCGGGCGGTTCAGCCGGGCTTCCAGATAGTCCCGCCATTCGGCCAGCAGCGCATGCTGGTCGTGCAGGAAGGCCGGTGTCATGGCGAAGCGAAGGGTTCGTGCGTCGCTGCCACCCAGTGCGCTCAGGCACGATGCGCCAAGCCAGATGGCCAGGAGTATGAGTTTGAGAATTTTCGACATCCTGCTTCCTCGTTACCAGACGGTGACATTGAGCGGCTCAGAGGCTTTTCAGGTTACCTGCAGGTAACGTCATGCTGGGCATTTTTCAAGCAGCGCTGGAGACCCAGTCGGCCGCTTGAAAACGCAGTCAATTTTAGCGGCTTCGAAGGCCGGCGAAGCGCTGTCTGTGCGGGTTCCGAACGAAGGGTTCGAATCGGTGGCATTCACCGTTACCAAGGGGTAACGAACAAGCCGCCGGGCAGGGCGGCGGCAGAGGCGCGCAAACAGCAGCTGTCGGGTCGATTGCCAGGACCTGCTCTCCTCTGAAAAGGCCAGCTGAGTGACCCATGCCAGTGTCTTGGGCCAAAGGCTCGACCAGGGGTTTTTTAAGCGTGGCGCGAAGTTTGCTATCCCAAGCTCGGTCAGATTGAATTCCAGCGTGGGCAGTTGCGTCCAACGGCGAAGCGGTCGACCATCAAATCAGGAGCATGTTATGAGGCTGACGAGACGAATTTTCATCATGGCGTCGGGTATTTCCGCCGGATCGCTGGTTAGCGGCTGTGCCGCGGTGCCGGCCGCACCCGTGACCAGCGCCTTCACGCCGCGCAAGGCCAAGCCCTGCAGTCCCGCCGTTGGCGACTGGGTGGCCAGCACCTGCCAGGGCTGCACGCAATGGTGTGCGATCCAGATCTTCGTTCAGGCTGGCCGTGCCACGCGGGTGCGCGGCAACCCGTTGTCCAAGACCAACCACGGTTATGTCTGCCCGCGCGGCCACCTGATCCCGCAGCAGATGTACGACCCGGACCGCATCAAGACGCCGATGAAACGCACCAACCCCGCCAAGGGCCGGGGCATCGATCCGAAGTTCGTGCCCATCAGCTGGGACGAAGCGCTCAATACCGTGGCCGACAAGATGATGGCGTTGCGCACGGCGAAGGAAACGCACAAGCTTCTCTACATGCGCGGCCGCTATTCCCCCACCTCGACCGAGCTGCTTTACGGTACCTTGCCCAAGATCTTTGGCACCGGCAACTATTTCTCGCACAGCGCGATTTGCGCCGAGGCCGAAAAGATGGGCCCCGGTCTGACCCAGGGCTTCTTCGGCTACCGCGACTACGACCTGCCCAACACCAACTGCCTGGTGCTGTGGGGCACCGACCCGCTGGCCTCCAACCGCATGGTGCCCAACATGCAGAGCCGCTTCGCGGAGATCGTCAAACGCGGCACCGTGATCGCCATCGACCCCAGGTTGTCCAATGTCGCGGCCAAGGCACAGGAATGGCTGCCCGTCAGCCCCGGCACCGATGGTGCGCTGGCCGGTGCCATCGCGCACGTGCTGCTGACGGAAGGCCTGTGGAATCGCGAGTTCGTTGGCGACTTCAAGGAAGGCCGGAATTTGTTCGTCGCCGGCCAGGTGGTGGACGAAGCCGCCTTTGTCGAGAAGGAGAGTTACGGTCTGGTGAAATGGTGGAATCTGGTGCTCAGGAACCAGACGCCCGCCTGGGGCGCAAAAGAATCCCTGATCCCGGCCGAGCAGATCGTGCGGGTGGCCCGTGCCATGGGCAAGGCCGCCCCCAAGACGGTGGTCTACATGGGCCCCGGGGTGGCCATGACGCCGCGCGGCACCTACGCCGCCATGGCTGTCTATGCGCTCAACGGGCTGCTGGGCTCGGTCGATGTGGAAGGTGGTGTCTGGCAAAGCGCCAGCAGTCCACCGCTGGCCAAGTTCCCGAGCTTCGACAAGTACGTGGATGAACTGGCCAAGGCCGGTGGCCATGGCAAGAAGCTCGACGGCCGTGGCGCCAAGGACATGCCGGCCATGATGAACGCCAAGCCCGGCAGCGGCGTGGTGACCAACAACGTGGCCAACGGCATGCTGAAGGATCCGGGCGCGGTGAAAGTGATGATTTCGACCTGGTCCAACTTTGCCTTCTCCGCCACCGGGGCGCAGCGCTGGGAAAAAGCCCTGGCCGCCGTGCCGTTCTTTGTGCACCTGGTGCCCAACGCCTCGGAGATGACGCAGTTTGCCGATATCGTGCTGCCCTCGACCTTCAACGCGGCGGAGGGCTGGTCCATCGTCACCAACATGGGCAACGGCCATGCTTATGCATCCATCCAGCAAGCTGCCGTCAAGCGCCTGTGGGACGTCAAGCAGGAAGAAACCGAAGTGATGTGGCTGCTGGCCGAGAAGCTCAAGGCCAGGGGTTTTGCCAACCTGTTCGACTACTACGCCAAGGAATTCAAGGATCCCGAGAGCGGCAAGGCGCCGACCACGGCGTTGGAGTTCTCAGAGATCGCCGCCAAGATGACCAGCGCCCCGATTTGGAAAGCCAAAGAGCCGCTCAAGGGCGATGCACCCATCGCTGGCTGGGCGGAGTTCAAAAAGAAAGGCATGTTCAGCGGACCCAAGTACACCCTCAAGAAGGGCTGGGGCGGCAAGTTTGCCACCGCCACCAAGAGGTTCGAGTTCTACAGCGAGACCTTGAAGAAGGGCTTGCTGGAACACGCCAAGAAGTTCGAAACCAGCACCGACGACATCCTGACCGTGAGCGGTTACGTGGCGCGCGGCGAGCTGGCTTTCGTGCCGCATTACGAGCCGGTCAAACGCCATGGCAGCATGGCCGACTATCCGCTCACGTTCATCGACTACAAATCGCGTTTGAACCGCGAGGGTCGTTCCCAGAATCTGCCCTGGTACCAGGAATTCAAGAAGGTCGATCCGGGCGACGTGTCCTGGAGCGACGTGGTCAAGATGAATCCGGTCGATGGCGCCAAGCTGGGTTTGAAGAGCGGCGACAGCGTGAAGATCACTTCGGTCAGCGGAACGATCTCCTGCCAGCTCAAGTTGTGGGAGGGTGTGCGACCCGGCACGGTGGCCAAATGCTACGGTCAAGGGCATTGGGCTTATGGCCGTGTGGCGGCCAAGGATTACGCCAGGGCCGTGCCCAACGGTGGCAACAACAACGAAATCCTGGTCGATGACTACGACCGGCTGAGCGGTGCGACCGCCCGCAACGGCGGCTTCACCGGCGTGCGGATTCAAAAAGCCTGATCGCCCCCAACCCGCTACAGGAGTAATACATCATGTCAAGACTTGGAATGGTCATCGACCTCGCAAAATGCAACGGTTGCGGCGCCTGCGCCTTTGCCTGCAAGACCGAAAACAACACCCGGGATCGCGCCAATGCGCAGAGTTTCAACTGGGCCGATTTCCTGATGCGCACCGAAGGCACGTTCCCCAACACCAGGCACTTTGTGATGCCGGTGTTGTGCAACCACTGCAGCGAAGCGCCCTGCGTCGCCAAATGCCCTGGCAATCCGAAGAAGGCGGGTCCGGGCAACCCGTACAAGGCGCTGTTCAAGACGCCCGAGGGCATTACCCTGCACGATCCGGCGCTGTGCGTGGGGTGCCGGGAATGCCAGACCAATTGCCCGTACAGCCACGAGAAACTCGACGCTTCCAGCCTGGATGGCGGCAGCTACAGCGTGATCAGCTTCAACGCCATGGACGAGCCGACCCAGCCGCGCTGGGCCGACAAGAGCTCGGCCATCCCGGGTTGCACCGCTTCGGGCGCCGAAGTGGCCGCTCTGGCCGGCGCCGTGCCGCCCATGTTGAATGCATGGAAGGGCGGCGACCTGCAGCCCGTGCGCCAGGACGACGTGGTCGAGAAATGCACCTTCTGCTACCACCGTGTGCTAAACGGTCTACAGCCGGCGTGTGTGGAAGTCTGCGCATCCAAGGCGCGCATCTTCGGCGACCAGGACGATCCGAACAGTCAGATTTCGCAGATCCTCAAGACTGAAAAGAGCTTCCGTTTACTGGAAGAAAAAGGCACCAAACCCAACGTGCATTACATTGGCAAGTACAGCGCCCGCGCTTGATCGGCCCGGTGTCGCAGCGGGGGAACGGGTGGATGGGTTCCCTTTTGTTTCAGGAGCAGTGATGTCACAGTACCAGCCGGAGCAGGCCAGCGCACGCGAGGACTTGTGCCGCTTCCTCGCCGCCTGCTTTTACGAGCCGGCGCAAGAGTTCGCCCAAGAGCGTTTGTTTGCCTCCATGTCGGAGGCGGCCCAGCGCATCGATCCGGACCTTGCCGCCCGCGCCCGCGCACTGGGCGAAGCCTTTGCGGCGCAGGACCTCCCGACCCTGCTGCTGGACTACAGCCGGCTCTTTCTCGGGCCGGTGCGGCCGCTGGCCCAGCCTTATGGGTCGGTCTGGCTGAGTGGTCGAACGGGGCTGATGCAGGACTCGACCTTGGCGCTGCTGGCGCTTTACGACCAGGGCGGTTTTGCCATTGACGATGATTTTTGCGATTTGCCAGACCACGTGGCGGTGGAACTGGAGTTCCTGTACTTGCTGATCTTTACCCGCAACCAGGCGCTGAAGGCGGCCAACAGGCAGGATCAGGCGGCCGGTGAGTTGCTGCAAAAGCAGTTTCTTGCCGAACACCTGGGTGCCTGGATCGGTCCGTTCGCCGCTGCCGTCAAAGCCGGCGCCGAGACCGCCTTCTACCGTGAACTGGCCGAATTCGCCGAACGCTTCGTGCGCATGGAAGCGGGCACGCTGACAGTGCACTGATCGCTGCATGTGATACCAAGGAATTGCGGGCTCTGTCATGAAAATATTTGGTATCGCCGGGCATTCCGGCATGGGCAAGACCACGCTGCTGGAGCGGCTGGTACCTGAGATCGCCGCGCGCGACCTGGTGGTGTCGCTGATCAAGCACAGCCACAAGAACATCGACATCGACCGGCCCGGCAAAGACTCCTACCGCCTGCGTGAATCGGGCTGCAAGGAAGTGCTGCTGCTGGGCAACGACCGCTGGGCCTTGATGCACGAGTTGCGGGGTGCGCCGGAGCCGTCGCTGGACTACCTGCTGGACCGCATGCAGCACTGCGACCTGGTGTTGATCGAAGGTTTCAAGCACGGCAATTTTCCGAAACTCGAAGTCTGGCGCGCGTCGGTCGGCAAGCCGACACTGTGGCCCGACTGGCCCGGCATTGTCGCCATCGCCAGCGATACGCCGCCGGCCTCGCCGTCTGAGTTGGGTGTAACGCCGGGTCTGGCGCAACTGGACCTGGCGGACAGTGCCGCAATAGCGGCGTTCGTGCTGTCGCACGCCGTCGCGCGTTGATTCGGTCAGGCCTTGCGATCGCAACGAAACACGCTGTCCTGATCGCGGTAGAACTGGCACTGCCGGGTCAGCGCGTCCTTCAGACGAAGCCGTGCGCGGTGAATCCTGATCTTGGCCGTGGCCACCGAGCAGTCGCAAATCTGGGCGGTCTGCTCGGCGGAGAGCGCTTCCAGATCGTGCAGGATGAGGGCCGAGCGGTAGCTCTCGGGCAGGCTGTCGATGACGCCGCGGATGCAGTCGTTCATCTGGCCCACCACCAGTTGCTCATCGGGCGCGCGCTCCGGATCAACCGGTTCGTCGACTTCGTCCAGTTCCACGATGCGCGTCCTGCGCTCCGGCTGGCGCAGGTAATCGGCCGCCACGCGGTTGGCGATGGCAAATGCCCAGGTCTTGAGCGAGGAGCGTCCGGCAAAAGAGGCCAGCCCCCGGTGCACGCGCAGCAGGGTTTCCTGAGACAGCTCTTCTGCCACGGCCCGGTCGCCGACGTAGCGCTCCAGGTAGCGCCGCAGCGGCGGCGCCAGCTCGTCGGCGATGTCACGGAACGTGGCGGGTGCGGCAACACCATTCATTTCACGTTCCTCAAGCAATACTCCGGCGCCGCATCAAGCGCTTAGTTGCAGCCGCATCCGGCCGCCGGCGCGGCTGGGCTTGCCGCGGCCGCCACCGACGGCAGCAGGTTCAGCGCGGTCTGCAAGGTCTTGCGCGCCGGGACTTGCCGAATCTTGTCGGCATGCAGAATTGCGGCGTGGATTTCCGCGTCGCTCAGACCGGCTTTGCGGGACTCCGGAATATGGAACTCGATGCAGGGCACGCAATTGCTGCCCATGGCGGCGCCCAGGGCCACCAGTTCACGCTCGCGGGGGGATAAGTCACTCATGATGTTTTCCTTTTGGTTTCGGTTGTCAAGCAAGGGATGATTTTTTTTCCTCATCCGCTGACTTGGACGGGTTTCCCGACCCAAGGGATACACCCGTCGCCCCGCCAACCTTGCTTTCCCCAGTCCGGCTGAGGCGGCACTCAGCGCGGTTTGACCGCGCGAATGAAGCCGCTGACGAACTTGCCGTCGACTTGCTGCGCCAGTTGCTGCAGGTCGCTGCCCTGTCCGGTCAACCAGCCTTGCGCATCGTCGGCGCTGTAGACGCGGGTCACCTCGATGTCGGCTTGCTCGAAGCCGGCGCTGGCCAGTTTGGCCAGGTAGTCCTGGTCCGACAAGGCACCGGCCACGCAGCCGACCCATAACTCCATGCTTTTGCGGATCGCGGGCGGCATATCGCCGCGCACCACCACGTCGGAGACGGCAAAGCGGCCGCCCGGTTTGAGCACGCGAAACGCTTCCTGCAAAACCCGGTCCTTGTCGGCCGAGAGATTGATGACGCAGTTGGAGATGATGACGTCGACCGAGTTGTCGGGCAGCGGGATGTCCTCGATCTCGCCCTTCAGAAAGTGCACGTTGGTCAGGCCGCTCTTGCGCTTGTTCTCTTCCGCCAGGGCCAGCATCTGATCGGTCATGTCCAGGCCGAAAGCCCTGCCGCCGGGGCCTACGCGCTTGGCCGACAGCAGCACGTCGATGCCGCCGCCGGAGCCCAGGTCCAGCACCGTCTCGCCGGCCTTGAGTTCGGCCAGCGCGGTCGGGTTGCCGCAGCCCAGCGACGCCAGCAACGCCTTCTCGGGCACTTCGCCGGACTGCAAGGCGTCGTACAGGTTGGACGTGATCGGGTCGGTGCCAGCGCTGGCGTCGCCGCAGCAACTGCCCCGGCTGCCCTGCGCCACGCGCGTCGCCGCCTGGCCGTACTTCTGTTTCACAATCTCCTTGACACTGCCGGCAGACTCGCCCTCGCCCTTCGATGGCCTGGTGGCGGCTGCAGCGGCGGGCGCGCAGCAGGCGCTGGTTGCGCTTGCCGCGGGGGATTGCCTGGGGGCGCAGCAGCTGGAAAATTGTTCTGTGAGAGTGGATTTCATAAACCTATGTCCTTAGTGATATGGTGTTTCCGGGTTAAAAAAATTTTCGATGCGTGAGGTTCTGGCAGCGCTCAGCGGGAGGTCTTGCGCGCGGGAGCGCGAAGCGCCACGCCCTGGCAGCAATTCAATTGAACAAACTGGATCATTTCATTGAGCGCCGGGTAATTCGCCTTGCAGCGAACCGCGCGCCCTTCTTTTTCCTGCGTCACCAGATCTGACTGCACCAGTTCGCGCAGGTGAAAAGCCAGGGTCGAGGCGGGACGCTCCAGCGCCGACTGCAACTCGCCTATGGTCAGCCCGGCGGGACCCGACTGCACCAGCAGCTGAAACAGCTCCAGGCGGTTTTCATGGCCCAGGCTGGCCAGACGTTTGGCGACGGTTGAAATGCTCATGGCGCAACTATATACCTACGTTTATAGTTATGTCAAATCCAGATTGCGTTCCCGCATCGGAGACGCTGGCTTGCGGGCCTTATTGGGGCTTTCATAAATCATGACGCCCACAAGGAGAGACACTGTCATGCCGGCCCCGGATCGAGTCCGGGATTTCAAGGCTGTCATCCCGGACTCGATCCGGGATCCATGGATTGCGGGTCAAGCCCGCAATGACAGTGTTGCATCGGCTTTCACGGCCTCTTTCTCGACCTGCACCAGGCAATCGTAAAACGTAGGCGCCCGTCCCAGGTCGGTCAGGGCCTGGCTGGTCAACTGGTTCACGTTGGTACCGGCTAGCCCCAGTTTGCGCCACCAGACGCCCAGGCCGTTGACCACGCCGACTCTGGCGCGGTTGGAGATTTTCAGCTTGCAGCGGTAGACGCCGCGCTGGTTGAAGACCCGCACCACGTCGCCGCTTTGCAGGCCGCGCGCGGCGGCGTCGGAGGCGTGCATTTCCAGCAGGGGTTCGCCTTCGATGTCGCGCAAGCTTTTTACATTGACAAAGGTCGAGTTCAAGAAGTTGCGCGCCGGCGGCGAGATCATGGCCAGCGGGTAAGCGCTGGATGAATTGAAGGCCTCGTAATTGGGCACATGATCGGGCAGCCCGTCCAGACCTTGCGCCGCCAGTCGGGCGCTGAAGAATTCGCATTTACCGGAGGGCGTAGGGAACTTGCCATCGGCAAAAGGCGCGTCTTCGGTGCTCAAGGTAGCAAAACCCTTGGCCAGCAGTTGCTCAAAGTCGACGGCGTTGCCATAGGCCATGCGGCACAGTGTCATGTCGTCGTCGGCAAATGAGGGTTCGGTGTAGCCCATCTGCTGCGCCAGTTCGCGAAAGATCTGTGTGTTGGGTTTGGCCTCGCCCAGCGGCGCAACAGCCGGGCGGTTCAGCAGTACATCGGTGTGGCCATAACTTGAATGCACGTCCCAGTGTTCCAGTTGCGTGGTGGCGGGCAGGATGTAGTCGGCGTAGTCGGCAGTGTCGGTCTGGAAATGTTCCAGCACCACGGTAAAGAGGTCCTCACGCAGGAAGCCCTGCACCACCTTGCCCGACTCGGGCGCCACCGCCACCGGGTTGCTGTTGTAGACGATCAGCGCCTTGATCGCCGGGCCGAATGCCGCGCTGGCCGGAAGCAGCAGATCGTCGCCGATGGTGCTCATGTTGAGGGTGCGCGGCCTGCGGTCGGCCAGTAAATCGGGCCGCTGCAGCGCGTTGCGGTCGACCGGAAAAGTGCCCGAACTGGTCAGCAGCACACCGCCGGCGCGCTGCCGCCAGGCGCCTATGAGTGCGGGCAGGCAGGCAATCAGGCGCACCGCATTGCCGCCACCATGGACGCGCTGCATGCCGTAGTTGACGCGGATGGCGGCCGGCTCCCGGCTGGCGGCGCAAGCACCGTAGTCCTTGGCCAGGGCGCGGATCTGTTCGGGCGTGATGCCGCAGACCTGCGCGGAGCGTTCCGGCGGCCACTGCAAGGCGCGCTGGCGCAGCAAATCCCAGCCCAGCGTGTGTTGCGCCAGGTAGTCGTGGTCCAGCCAGTCATTGACGATCAGCTCATGCATCAGCGCCAGCGCCAGGGCGCCGTCGGTACCCGGCAGCAGCGCGATATGTTCATGGCATTTGTCGGCCGTTTCGCTCTTGCGCGGGTCTATGCAGACCAGTTTGGCGCCCTGGCGTTTGGCCTCCTGGGCGTAGCGCCAGAAGTGCAGGTTGCTGGCGATCGAGTTGCTGCCCCAGATCAGGATCAGCTTGGCCTCGGCAAAAAACTCCACCCGCATGCCCAGCTTGCCGCCCAGCGTCTGGACCAGTCCCTCGCAACCGGCCGAGGCGCAGATGGTGCGGTCCAGCAGGGAAGCGCCCAGCTTGTGGAAGAAGCGCATGGCCATGCTGTCGCCCTGCACCAGCCCCATGGTGCCGGCGTAGCTGTAGGGCAGTATGGCTTGCGCGGCGTCAGGCCCGGGTGCGGCAATGGCTTTGAGCCGGGTCGCGATGTCGCTCAGCGCGGCATCCCAACTGACGCGCTGGAACTGACCCGAACCCTTGGCGCCGATGCGTTTGAGCGGATGCAGGATGCGCTCCGGGTGGTAAGTGCGCTCCGGGTAGCGTGACACCTTGGTGCACAAGGCGCCGTCAGTGTGCGGATGGTCCGGATTGCCCTGCACCTTGATGGCGACGCCATGGGCCACGGTGGTCAGCAGCGAGCAGGTGTCCGGACAGTCGTGCGGGCAGGCGCCCAGTACCTGGGTGGCGGCGGCGTCAGCCACGGGAGGGGAGATTTGGTTCATGGGCAGGGGGTGAGTGTGTGCGTGTATTTTGGCCCACAAAGCGCATTTCTGCACTTGGCGATAGACTTGGAAGATTAGGAGTATTCATGAAAATTATCGATTCCATCGTTACCCAGGCGGCCGGTATTGCCGCCATTCGCCGCGATATCCACGCCCACCCCGAGTTGTGTTTTGAAGAAGTTCGCACCGCCGACCTGGTGGCGCAAAAGCTGACCGAGTGGGGCATCCCGATTCACCGCGGCCTGGGCACCACCGGCGTCGTCGGTATCGTCAAGGGCGGCACCTCCACGCGCGCCATCGGCTTGCGCGCCGACATGGACGCGTTGCCGATGCAGGAGTTCAACACCTTTGGCCACGCCAGCCAGCAAGCCGGCAAGATGCACGCCTGCGGGCATGACGGGCACACCGCCATGCTGCTGGCGGCGGCCCAGCATTTTGCCAAGAACCGTAATTTCGACGGCACCGTGTACCTGCTGTTTCAGCCGGCCGAGGAGGGCGGCGGCGGCGCCCGCGAGATGATCAAGGACGGTTTATTCGACCAGTTTCCGATGGATGCGGTGTTCGGCATGCACAACTGGCCCGGCTTTGAAGTGGGTAAATTCGCCGTCAGCCCGGGGCCCGTGATGGCCTCCAGCAACGAGTTCAAGATCACCATCCGAGGCAAGGGCGCCCATGCAGCGGCGCCGCACAACGGGCTCGACCCGGTGCCGGTGGCCTGCCAGTTGGTGCAGGCTTTTCAAACCATCATCAGCCGCAACAAGAAGCCGATCGATGCCGGAGTCGTTTCGGTCACCATGATCCACGCCGGCGAGGCCACCAACGTGATCCCCGACAGCTGCGAGTTGCAGGGCACCGTGCGCACCTTCACGACCGAGGTGCTGGACCTGATAGAGCAGCGCATGAAGCGCATCACCGAGCACACCTGCGCCGCCTTCGACATGAAATGCGAGTTCGAGTTTGTGCGCAATTACCCGCCCACCACCAACAGCGCCGCGGAGTCGGAGTTTGCGCGCCGGGTGATGGTGAGCATCGTCGGCGCCGACAATGTGATGGTGCAGGAACCGACCATGGGCGCGGAAGATTTCTCCTACATGCTGGAAGCCAAACCGGGTTGCTATTGCTTCATCGCCAACGGCGACGGCGCGCACCGGGACATGGGGCATGGCGAGGGTCCCTGCATGCTGCACAACCCGAGCTATGATTTCAACGATGACATGATTCCCCTGGGCGCCACCTACTGGGTGCGCCTGGCCGAGGAATGGTTCAAAACCGCAGCTTGACAGGAAGCCAACATGATGAACGTGGTCGAAGCGTTTTCCGCCAGCTACGCCCAGGCGCGCGCCAAGTTTCTGGCGGCCGCAGCCGGCGCTGGTTTGCCGGTGACTTCGCACGTTCATCCGCGCACCGGGCGCGACGGTGAGGTGCTGGCGATGGACGTGGTGCTGGACGGCGCACCGGATGCTGACAAACTGCTGATCGTCAGCAGCGCCTGCCATGGCGTCGAAGGCTACTGCGGCAGCGGCGTGCAGGTGTATGCGCTGCATGATCAGGAATGGCGGGCCAAGGCTCGCGCGCAAGGTGTGGCGGTGCTGTACGTGCATGCGCTCAACCCGTTCGGCTTTTCCCATGTGCGCCGCACCACCCACGAAAACGTCGATCTGAACCGCAATTTTCAGGACTTCAGCAAGCCTCTGCCGGTCAACGCGGCGTATCGAACCATTCATCCCCTGTTGCTACCCCAGCACTGGCCACCGGATGCCGACAACGCCGCCGCCATTGCCGCCTTCATCCAGAAGCATGGCCCGGGCGCGTTCCAGTCAGCCGTGTCAGGCGGGCAGCACGAGTTTCCCGAGGGCCTGTTTTTTGGCGGCACCGAGCCGACCTGGAGCAACCGGACGATTCGCCAGGTGTTGCGCGATTCGGCCCAAATAGCGCGCAAGATCGCCTGGATCGATCTGCACACGGGCCTCGGGCCCAGCGGCGTCGGTGAGCGCATCTTTGCCTGCAAGGACGACCAGGCCGCGCTGGCGCGCGCCCGTCAATGGTGGGGCGGCAACGGCGCGACGCCGGTGACCTCCATTTATGACGGATCGTCGACCTCGGCGTTCCTGACCGGGCTGATGTGGATGTCCGTCTACCAGGAGTGCCCGCAGGCCGAGTACACGGGCCTGGCCATGGAGTACGGCACGCTGCCATTCCCGGAAGTGACGCAGGCGCTGCGCGCCGAGCACTGGCTCAACATTCACCCGGAAGCGTCGCCGGCGTTGGCCAAGCAGATCAAGCAGCAGATGATGGATGCCTTCTACACCGACACCGACGTCTGGAAAGACCGCATCGTCAGCCAGGCCCGGCAAGCCTTGTTGCAGGCGGTGGACGGGCTCGGCCGTTGAATCGAAACCGGATCGAAGGCGACCCTTTAACCTGAAATCGAAAGGGGCAGGCATTCGAACTCCGGCCTTGGCATTGGCTTCCCGTAGAAATATCCCTGCGCGATCTCGCAACCATGCGCGCGCAGGAAGGCCGCCTGTTTTTCTGTCTCCACCCCTTCGGCCACCACCTGGTATCCAAGGCAATGCGCGATGGTCAGGATCGCCTTCACCAGTTCGGCACTTTGGCTTGAGGTGGCGATGCCCCCGATGAATGATCGATCGATCTTCAAGGTATCGATTGGAAAACGGGACAGATAGCTCAACGCCGAATAACCGGTGCCAAAATCGTCGATGGCAATCGAAATGCCCATCGACCTGAACGCCTTGAGCATTCCCAGCACTTCGCTGGCTTCATCCAGCAGCAGACTCTCGGTAATCTCCAGTTCGATCCACTCCGGATAACATCCCGTCGACTCCAGCACCTCGCGTACCAGCCCGACCAGATTGCCCGTCTGGAATTGACGGGCAGACAGGTTAATCGCCGTTTTGTGCAGTGGCTTGCCGATGCCGTTCCATGCAAAAGCCGCCTCACAAGCCTGACGCAACACCCATTCGCCGATCTCGACGATCAGGCCGCTGTCCTCGGCGATGCTGATGAATTTGTCCGGCGGCACCATGCCGCGCTGCGGATGCTTCCAGCGCAGCAGTGCCTCGGAACCGATGAGGACTCCGTCGCGAAGTCGCACCTTGGGCTGGTAATGCAGCGCCAGTTCCTTGCGGGCGAGGGCCTGGCGCAGGTCGGATTCCAGCATCAGGCGCTCGTTGGCGCTCTCGGTCAGCGCTCTGGAATAGAAGCGGAACCGGTTGCGACCGGATTGCTTGGCAAGATACATTGCCGAGTCGGCGAATTTCAGCAGGTCGTCGGCCTCAGTGCTATCGGACGGATACAGCGCGATGCCGATGCTGCACGAAACGAAGACCTGCTTGCCGTCCAGCAGGAAAGGCCGGCTGAGCGCATCAAGCATCTTGGTGGCGACCCGTCCCAAGTCGTCGCCGGAACGGAGCTCCGGCAACAGGATGGCAAATTCATCCCCGCCCAGCCGTGCCACCGTGTCATAGGCGCGAACGCAGGCGCCCAGCCGCGCAGCCGTTTCGCGGAGCAATTCATCGCCGGCCGGATGGCCCATCGTGTCGTTCACGGTTTTGAAATGATCCAGGTCGAGCATCATCACGCCGGCCAATTGCCCGTGCCGGGAAGCTTCGGTGATGGTCTGGCGCAGCCGGTCGCCGAATAGCGCGCGGTTCGGCAGCAAAGTCAGCGCATCGTAAAACGCCATTTGGTGTATCTTCACGCGGGAGGCGCTCAGTTCCGTGATGTCGCGCCCCACTGCCAGCACGGTCGCCACATCGCCGGTCGCGCCGAACTCCGGTGTCAGGCGAATCAGGCTGCAAACCTCCCAGCCCTGCCGGTCTGCCCATTTCAACTCGAATTCGGTCCCCTTCCCGCTGGCAAACACCTTGGCGAGAGCGGCTTCGTACCTCTGGGCATCGGCGTAGACCGGGCGTTCGGAGGGCGTCTTGCCCAGTAGGGCGTCGGCGCTGCCCTCGGCCTGCGCGGCGTAAGCGGGATTGACATAGCGGCGGCGGCAATCACGTCCGTAACGTGCGATGGTGTCCGGCGAGTTTTCCGCCAGGCTGCGAAATTCGCGCTCGCGGGCCGCCAACTGGTCTTCCAGGCGTTTACGCTCGGTGATGTCGCGCACGAAAGCCACGTTCATCATCTGCCCTTGATATTCGAACAAAGATCCTTGCATCTCCACCGGGAACAGGCTGCCGTCGCGGCGCCGGTGGCGGGTGTTGATCGTCACGCTGCCCCGCGCCAGCAACTGCGCATGAATCTGCTGGGCATGTTCCCGTGTGACGTCGGGATCGATATCAGGGGGCGTCATCGCCAGCAATTCTTCCCGCGAGTAATCCAGGGAACGGCAAGCTTCATCGTTGACATAGACAAAGCGCAGATCGGGACCGATCAGGTAGATCGCCTCGCGAGCTTTGTCGAGAATGAATTCCTTCAGATGGAGTTCCTGCTCTGGCGTGCCGCGACGCGACGCGCCCATTTCGTTGGACCTCCCGGCAACCGCATCCTGCTTCTCCCTCGCCGGTTGGGTTGGCGCAGTCGCGGATTCTTCCGGGTAACGCTCACTGAACATGGGATTCTCTTGTTGGTTCTTCGTTGATTTCACTGACATTTCTTCCGTACCCCCGGCCCCCTCTCCAGCTCGCCGCAATGAAACAGCCCCCCGCGGATGGTCCAGCATCGCGGCTCCAATGTTATCCGAGGCCTTGCCGCGATCAGTCGCGGACGAGCGGCAAGGATCAGGTTCACTTTCCGGTTCCGTCGGTGCCGGGCCACAGCGTGACGGCCAGAGAGATTTTTATTCGCACCCGATGCCTGATGCAGGACAATATCCGCCCCGCAGTGTCACGCTGTAATCAAGCCCTCAGCCTTGCCGGAGACAGCCTCATGTTCGAATCCGCCGAAATCGGCCACCAGATTGGCAAAAAGGAATACAAGCAGCGCGAGCCGGTGCTGCGCGAGGAATTGCTGCGGGTCCAGTACGAACTGCTGGCGCAGGCCAAGTTTCCGGTGCTCATCCTGGTCAACGGGGTGGACGGCGCCGGCAAGGGCGAGACCGTCAACCTGTTCAACCAGTGGATGGACCCGCGCCACATCCGCACCGAGGCCTTCAGCGCCTTCGCCGACGAGGAGCACGGCCTGCCGGAAATGTGGCGTTTCTGGCAGGCGCTGCCGGCCAAGGGGCACATCGGCATCCTGTTCGGCTCCTGGTACAGCGCCCCGATCGTGGCGCGCGCCATGGGGCACGAGAAGAGCGCGCGCTTCGCCCAGCGGCTGGAGCGCATCCGCCAGTTCGAGCGCATGCTGGTGGCCGAGGGCACGCTGCTCATCAAGTTCTGGTTCCACCTGTCCAAGGCGGCGGCACGCCAGCGTTTCAAGGTTCTGGAAGCCGACCCCAAGAACGCCTGGCGCGTGACGCCGCAGGACTGGGAGCGATTCAAGCATTACGATGGCTTTATCAAGGTGACCGAGCAGGCCTTGCGCAAGACCAGCACCGGTGAGGCACCCTGGCTGGTGATCGAGGGCAGCGACCCGGCCTACCGCTCGCTCACCGCCGGCCAGTACCTGCTGGACGCGCTCACACAGCGCCTGGCCGGTCAGGAGCCCAGCGTGGCGGCCCCGGCGCCGGTGCCGCCGCCAGCGCTGGACCAGCGCAGCCTGCTGAGCGCCTTCGACTACGACCGTGCCCTGACACTCAAGGCTTACCAGCGTCGGCTGGAGGCCTTGCAAAGTCGGTTGAACGGGCTGATGCGCAGCCCGGACATGCGCCAGCGCTCGCTGGTGCTGGTGTTCGAGGGCATGGACGCGGCTGGCAAGGGCAGCACGATACGGCGCGTCACGCAGGCGCTGGACGCGCGGCAATACCATGTGGTGCCGGTGGCCGCGCCGACCGAGGAGGAGCGCGCCCAGCCCTACCTGTGGCGCTTCTGGCGCCATCTGCCGCGCCACGGCCATGCGGCCTTGTTTGACCGCTCCTGGTACGGCCGGGTGCTGGTGGAGCGGGTGGAAGGCTTCTGTGCCGAAAGCGACTGGATGCGGGCGTTCGATGAGATCAACGCGTTCGAGGAGCAATTGGCGGAGGCCGGCGCGGTGGTTGTGAAGTTCTGGCTGGCGATCACGCCCGATGAGCAACTGCGCCGTTTCAACGAACGCAAGGCGACGCCTTACAAGAACTTCAAGATCACCGACGACGACTGGCGCAACCGCGAAAAGTGGCCCCAGTACCAACGCGCCATCGGCGACATGATTGACCGCACCTCGACCGACCTGGCGCCGTGGCACGTGGTGGCCTCCAACGACAAGCTGTTCGCGCGCATCGAGGTGCTCAGCACCTTGTGCCAGCGGCTGGAGCAGGCCTTTGCGGCCAGCTCATTGAAGAAGAAGCGCTGACCGCGCGGAGCCGCCGCCGGGCCAGAGGATCAAGCCGCAAAACGGCGCGCCGCCATCTCCAGCAGGCCGTCAAAAATCAGGTTGTCGACCAGTTCGAACTGCACCGACATGCTGGGCGCCATCTTCCAGCCGGCGCCGCCGGCCATGATGCATTTGGGCTCGGCGCCGCAGTGCTTGCGCACGTGCTGCACCATGCGCTCCACCGCGCCGGCAATGGCGTAAGTGCCGCCGCTGGTGAGGGCGTCGCTGGTGTTGGTCGGGAACTCGCGCACCTCGCCGGTCGGCACGTGCAGGCCGGCGGTGCCCGATTCCAGAGCGCGCAGCATGATGCCGTGGCCCGGCAGGATCAAACCGCCCAGGAACTTGCCGCTGGCATCAATGGCATCGACGGTGACGGCGGTGCCGACCATGACCACCACCAGCGGTCGCGCCGGACCTTGCGCCAGCGCGCAATGCCAGGCGCCAATCATCGCCACCCAGCGGTCGGCGCCCAAGCGCGCCGGATAGTCGTAGCCATTGCTGATGCCGGCCTCGGCGGCACTGGCCACCACCCATTGCGGCGCCACATCCCAGATTTCCATCTGATCCTCGACCCGGCGCCGCACGGCGTCGCCGGCAACCACGCAGCCCAGCATGCGCTCGGGCGGCGTCAGCGTGGCCCAGGCCCCTTCGGCCAGCTTGTCGATGTGGTCGAGAAATTCGGCACCCTGCGCCAGTACCCTGGCATTGGCGCGGGGGTGCTCGTAAAGAGCCCATTTGAGACGGGTGTTGCCGACGTCAATTGCCAGAAATTTCATGCCGTGATTATCATCGGGAACTTATGTCCGTCACCGAACTCACGGCCCATGCACTGTCGCTGGCGATCCACGCCAGGGAGATTTCCTGCCGCGAGGCGATGCAGGCCTACCTGCGGCGCATTGCCGATCTGAATCCGCGCTACAACGCCCTGGTCAGCCTGCAGGACGGCGATCAACTGCTGCGCCAGGCCGCCGAGCGCGATGCGCAACTGGCGCGCGGCCAGTCCATGGGTTGGCTGCATGGCCTGCCGCTGGCGATCAAGGACTTGGCCAATACGGCGGGCATTGCCACCACGCTGGGCTCGCCGCTGATGCGCAACTTCGTACCGCAGCAAGATGGTCTGATGGTGCAGCGCATGAAGGCCGCCGGTGGCATCGTGGTCGGCAAGACCAACACGCCCGAGTTCGGTCTGGGCTCGCATACCTTCAACGAGGTATTTGGCGTCACCCGCAACGCCTACGAAGCCAGCCGATCGGCCGGCGGCAGCAGCGGAGGCGCCGCGGTGGCGCTGGCCTTGCACTTGTTGCCGGTGGCCGACGGCTCCGATTTCATGGGCAGTCTGCGCAACCCGGCCGGCTGGAACAACGTCTTCGGCCTGCGCCCCAGCCAGGGCCGGGTGCCGCTGTGGCCGACGCCGGACGTCTGGGTCAGTCAACTGGGCACCGAAGGGCCGATGGGGCGCAGTGTGCGGGATGTGGCCCGCTTGCTGGCGGTGCAGGCCGGCTTTGACCCGCGCGTGCCTCTTTCACTGGCCGATGGCGTCGATTTCACGCGACCGCTGGAGGGTATTGACTGCAAACAGCTGCGCATCGGCTGGCTGGCCGACCTGGCGGGCTACCTGCCGATGGAGCCGGGCATTCTGGCGGTCTGCGAGCAAGGCTTGCGGCGCTTCGAGAATCTGGGCTGCGCGGTGCAGCCCATGCAACTTGGCACCCCGCCGCAAGCCATCTGGCAGGCCTGGCTGGTCTGGCGCCGGGCCCTGGTGGCGGCGCGCATTGCGCCGTTTTTGCTGAACCCCGGGAACCGCGCCCTGATCAAGCCCGAGGCCTTGTGGGAAGCCGATCAGGCGCGCCAACTCAGCGGCAGCGAATTCCTCAGCGCCAGCGCGCAGCGCACGGCTTTTTACCAGCATATGCTGGGGCTGTTTGAGCAACATGACTTTTTGGCGCTGCCGGTGGCGCAGGTCTGGCCATTCGATGCAACGCAGCGTTGGCCAGAGCAGATCAACGGCGTGGCGATGGACACTTACCACCGCTGGATGGAGGTGGTGATTTACGCCACTTTTGCCGGTTTGCCCTGCATCAGCGTGCCGGTCGGATTCGATGCCCGCGGCCTGCCCATGGGCCTGCAACTGATAGGCAAGCCACGCGCCGATTTCGAATTGCTGCAACTGGCGCACGCTTACGAGCAGGCGGCGCAAGAGGTGTTGACGCGAAAACCTGCGCTTGTATGAATCAACCCTGGCGCCACGGCAATCCGTGGTAGCGCCAGCCACCCAGGTGCCCGCGCTGTGCCTGCTGATCCGGGTTGCCTTCAAAGCCTTCCAGGATGTTGTAGGCCTCCAGTCCCAACTCGCTGGCACGTCTGGCGGCGGCCATGGACCGTACGCCGCTGCGGCAGAGCAGGAGCACCTTTTTGCCGGCCGGTATCGCGGCCAGCAAGGATTTGTCGAAATTGGGATTCGGCACCATGCCCGGCCACTGCCGCCATGCCAGCGGGATGGCGCCCGGCACAAAACCGACCCATTCCCGTTCGGCGTCGCTTCGGATATCGACCAGCACCGCCTCGTCAGCATGCCACCATTGATAGGCCAGCGGGGGCGACACATCGCCGGCGTAGCCCGACGCCGGATGCACGCTGTGCAATGCCGCGTCCGCGGACCGGGAGGTAGCAGGGTTGGCTGGGTCCGGATTGCCAAGTTGGTTGGTGTGCATGGTCAGACGGGTGTGCTTGAAACGGGTTTTCGATCTTTAGGGGATTTTGGCATTAGTTGAAAAATATTAAAAACTCCTGTGATGTAAATGACGTGTTCATTGTGGTTTTCACCTACGGGAGCGCGCCGCGATCTCCGGATAATCACGCAGCCAACGGTCGTTCACCGTCTTTTCGACATTATTATTATTTGGAGACACGCATGAAATTTGTGCGAAACACTGCCCTCAGTGCCCTGGCCCTGGCCGCCGCAAGCATCAGCTATGCGGCCGACAACATCAAGATCGGCCTGCAAGGACCGCTCACCGGCGGCTCCAGCCCGATGGGCGTTTCCATGCGCGACGGCGCCAAGCTGGCGGTCGCCGAGATCAATGCCAAGGGCGGCTTGCTGGGCCGCAAGATCGAGATGATCGAGCGCGACGACGAGGCCAAGAACGAGCGCGGCGTGCAGATCGCCCAGGAGCTGATCAACAAGGAAAAAGTGGTGGCCACGGTCGGCTACATCAATTCCGGCGTCTCGCTGGCGTCCCAGCGTTTTTACCAGGAAGCCAAGATTCCGGTGATGAACAACGTGGCCACTGCCACCACCATCACCCAGCAGTTCGCTGATCAACCTCAAAACTACGTTTTCCGCAACTCGGCCAACGACACCATCCAGTCGACCATGATCGTGGAAGAACTGATCGGTCACAAGAAGCTGACCAAGGTTGCCATCCTGGCCGATTCCACCAACTACGGCCAGTTGGGTCGTGAAGACCTTGAAAAAGCGCTCAAGGCCAAAGGCATCACCGCCGTCGCGATCGAGAAGTACAACATCAAGGACGTCGACATGACGCCCCAGTTGCTTAAGGCCAAGGAAGCCGGCGCCCAGGTCGTGATCACCTACGGCATCGGCCCGGAACTGGCGCAGATTGCCAACGGCATGATCAAGCTCGGCTGGAAGGTTCCCATGATGGGTTCCTGGACCCTGTCGATGGGCAACTTCATCGACAACGCCGGCAAGAATGCCGACGGCGCCTTGATGCCGCAAACCTTCATCCAGGAGCCCAACACGCCCAAGCGCAAGAGCTTCATCGAGGCCTACCAGAAGGCCTACAAGGTAACGCGCATTTCTTCGCCGGTCTCCGCGGCGCAGGGCTACGATTCGATTTATCTGCTGGCAGCGGCGATCAAGCAGGCCGGAACGACGGACGGTCCCAAGGTGCTGGCGGCACTGGAAGACTTGAAGGCCCCCGTTGAAGGCGTCGTCACCACCTACAACCATCCTTTCTCCAAGACCGACCACGAGGCCATCACCCTCAACATGCCGGTGATCGGCAAGGTGCAGGACGGCCATGTGGTCTACGCCTACGACGAGGACAAGAAAAAAGGTGGCGAGATTCGCACCAAGGCTGTCAAGAAGTAAGAACAGAGCGGGTCTGCGGTCAACGCCACTTTCACGCTCGCCTGAAAAAAGCCGGGATGCCCCGGCTTTTTTGGCGTTGGGGGCTGCGCAGCGCGGGCTTTACCTGGTTTTAAATTGGAGCTAAGGCATGGAAATTTTCTTGCAACTGATCTACAGCGGCGTCGCGCTGGGCATGATTTATGGCGTTATCGCGTTTGGCTACCAGCTGACCTTCGCGACCTCGGCTACTCTCAATTTCGGTCAGGGCGAGGCGCTCATGCTGGGCGCGCTGGTGGGCTTGTCGCTGGCCGGCACCATCCACGGCGGCCCCTACCTCAACTACTGGGTGATGATTCCGGTGGTGGTGCTTTTCGGCGCCGCGCAAGGCGCGCTGGTGGAGTGGATTGGCGTGCGTCCGGCGATCAAGATCAAGAGCGAGTTCGGCTGGATCATGTCGACCATTGCGCTGGCCATCATTTTCAAGAACGTCGCCGAAAACATCTGGGGTAAGGACGATCTGAAGTTTCCGTCGCCGCTGCCGGAGGCACCCATCAAACTGTTTGGCGCCAATGTGTTGCCGATGGAAATCGTGGTGGTTATCGGCGCCCTGGCCATGATGGCGATCGTCGAGATCTTCAACCGCAAATCGATTTACGGCAAGGCGGTGGTGGCCACCTCCAACGACCGCGATGCGGCGTCCCTGATGGGCATCAACACCGGTGCCGTGATCACGTTCTCGTACGCCTTGTCGTCGGTGACGGCGGCGGTGGCCGGCGTGCTGGTGGCGCCGCTGACGCTGACTGGGGCCACCATGGGCTCGGTGCTGGGGCTGAAGGCTTTTGCCGTGGCCATCATCGGCGGTCTGACCTCCGGCGTCGGCGTGATTGTCGGCGGCCTGATTCTGGGCATTGCCGAGACCACCACCGGCTACTACATCTCCACCGGCTACAAGGATGTGCCGGGGCTGGTGTTGCTGCTGCTGGTGCTGGCGATCAAGCCGGCCGGGCTGTTCGGCAAGACGGCCATCAAGAAGGTCTGACGGATACAGGCAAGCATGAAAACCAAAAGCAAATCTTATTTCCTGATAGCGCTGGGGCTGGCGGCACTGGGCCTGTTCCCGGTGCTGGTGCCCAATCCCTATTACGTGCACCTGGTCGAAACCATCCTGATCTACGCCATCCTGCTGTTCGGGCTGGATATCGTGGTCGGCTACACCGGCCAGGTGTCGCTGGGGCATGCCGGCCTGTTCGGCGTCGGCTCCTACACCGCCGGCGTGCTGTTCTTCAAGCTGGGGCTACCCATTTTCCTGACCGTGCCGGCGGCCATCGGCGTCACCGCAGTGTTCGGTGCGGTGCTGGCGCTGCCGGCCCTGCGCGTGACCGGTCCCTATCTGGCGATGGTGACGCTGGCCTTCGGCACCATCCTGCAGATTCTCATCAACGAGATGACGTTTTTGACCGAAGGCCCGATCGGCATCAAGGTTGCCAAGCCGCTGTTCTTCGGCCACAAACTGAACGAGGTCCAGTACTTCTACCTGGTGGCCGTGCTGATGGTGCTGGCGCTGGTGGTGGTGCACCGGATTCTGAAGTCGCACCTGGGGCGTGCTTTCGAAGCACTGCGCGACAGCCCGGTGGCCTGCGACTGCATGGGCGTTTCGGTCTACCGCTACAAGGTCTACGCCTTTGTCATCAGCGCTGGCCTGGCCGGCCTGGCCGGTGCGCTCTACACCTATTCGGAAGAGTACATCTCGCCCAATACCTACAACTTCGAGCTGACCATCATGTTCCTGCTGGCGGTCATCATGGGCGGGCGCAAGACCCGTTCCGGCGCGCTGATCGGGGCCGTGATCGTGGTGATGCTGCCCAGCCTGCTGTCGGACATCGAACTGTTTCGCAAGATCGCCAGCGTGCTGGCGCTGGCAGTCTGTGGCATGGCCGCCTACAACCTGTGGAAAAAAGTAAAGACAGTGCGCGAACTGGCGGTGCCGGTGGTCGCCACAGTGGCGATGGCGGCGTTCTCCTTCTGGCTGGAAAACATCACCGACTGGCGTCTCACCATATTCGGCCTGATGACGCTGTTTGTGGTCTATTACCTGCAGGATGGCGTGGTCGGTTTTGCGCGTGATTTGTATCTGCGTTTTGCCAAGCCGGCAGCGCCGGCCCAGCACAGCGCCGCCGGCAGCGCGGTGCGTGCCTGGACCACCCGTCACGCGGCGGCTGGCAGCAGCGGCGCGGCGCTGCTCGATGCGCAGCAGGTGCTGATGCAGTTCGGCGGCCTGCGGGCGCTCAATCAGGTCGACCTGCGCGTGGCGCGCGGCTCGATTCATGGCCTCATAGGACCCAACGGTTCGGGCAAGAGCACCATGATGAATGTGCTGACCGGCATCTATCAGCCGACCGCCGGACAGGTCTTGTTCAACGGCCAGTCGGTGACCGGGCAGACGCCGTCCGCCATCGCCGTATCGGGCATTGCGCGCACCTTCCAGAACGTCCAACTGTTCGGCGAGTTGAGCGCCACCGACAACGTGCTGGTGGGTCTGCACCACACCTACCGGAGCAACATCCTGGACGTCATGCTGGGCACGCCGCGCTACCGGCGCGAAGACGCGGCGGCGCGCGAACAGGCGGCCAGCCTGCTGGGCTTTGTCGGCTTGACCGACATGAGCCTGGAGCAGGCGCGCAATCTGCCCTACGGCAAGCAGCGCATGCTGGAGATTGCCCGCGCCCTGGGCCTCAATCCCGAGTTGCTGCTGCTGGATGAACCGGCCGCCGGCCTGCCCCCCGCGGACCTGCCCGAGCTGATGAAGATGGTGCAGAAGATCCGCGACCACGGCATCACGGTGATCCTGATCGAGCACCACATGGACGTGGTGATGGGCATCTCCGACACCGTGTCGGTGCTCGACTTCGGCCAGAAGATCGCCGAGGGCAAACCGGCTGATGTGCAGAACAACCCGGCCGTGATCGAGGCCTACCTGGGCAGCGGCGCCGACGCGCATTGATTGCAGAGAAGATTCATCATGCTCATCATTGAAAATCTACAAGCCGGTTATGGCAAGGTCCAGGTCCTGCACGGTGTCTCCATCCACGTGCCCAAGGGCAAAATCGTCACGCTGATCGGCTCCAACGGCGCCGGCAAGACCACCACCATGCGCGCCATCTCCGGCATGATCAAACCGGAGTCCGGCAAAGTCACACTGGCCGGGCGCGACATCACCGGGCTGGACTCGCACCAGATCGCCAAACGCGGCCTGGCCCATTCGCCGGAAGGCCGGCGCGTCTTTCCGACCTTGAGTGTGCTCGACAACATCCGCCTCGGGGCCTTTGTGCGCTACACCAATGCGCGGCCCAAGGGCGACGTCGAGTCCGATCTGCAAAAAGCGCTGGAGATGTTCCCGCGCCTGAAGGAGCGCACGCACCAGTTGGCCGGCACCTTGTCGGGCGGTGAGCAGCAGATGCTGGCGATGGCGCGCGCCGTCATGCTCAACCCCGAGGTGTTCCTGCTGGATGAGCCGTCCATGGGGCTGGCGCCGATCCTGGTGGAGGAGGTGTTTCACATCATCTCCCGGCTCAAGAGCCAGGGCGTCACCATGCTGCTGGTGGAGCAATTCGCGGCGGCGGCCCTGAAGGTGGCGGACTACGGCTATGTGCTGGAGAACGGCCGCATCTCGGTGCACGGCCCGGCCGACAAGCTGAAGGACGATCCGGCGGTCAAGGCGGCTTATCTGGGCGGATAAGCAGGGTCGGCGGGCCCGATCCGGACTTTATAGCGCCGCAGGCCAATCAGTACGAGATCAGCCCAGGCTAAATGGAGACATGGAACAGACCCCAGATCAGGGCTGCCAGTTGAACAAAATTGACCGCCATGCCGGCCATATGAATACGGCGGAAATCGGTTGCGGCCGTTGCGTCTCCGCTCTCGATGCGAACTCGCAGACCGTCCATGTGCGAGAGCACTACTTTGCGGAGAAAGAGGGCCAGCGCGGTTATCGCAACCATGCCCACCGAAAATGCCAGATGGCCAACCAGCGCGTAACTTATCGTCGCCACCGTGGCCGTCCACACCACCGCAACATAGTAGGTGTTGAAGAAGCCGCGAATGAAGCGCGAATCCATCGGTGTGTCATGTTTCAGAACCAGCAAGGGTAGCGAGCCCATAAAGAAATAGCCCATGCACATCAGCAGTGGAATGGTGGACAACAGGGCAACGAGCATCGGATGTGCGCTTTGGCCAATAGTACAAGTTGCCAAATATTACCTGAATCGCTCCTTCGGGCGAGCCGCCACGATCGGCACCCGCACCATGGCTGAGGGCCAATGATTTCTCAAGGACAAGAGGCGCTGGCGCGCCTCTTGTCCTGTTACGCCTTGGCTGGCGCGGCGCCTATTTGTAGAGCAGATGGGGCAACCACAAACCGATCGCCGGAAACATGTACAGCAGGAAGATCGCGAGCACCTGGATCGCCATGAACGGCAGCATGCCGGCGAAGATCTGGTTCAAGGTGACGTGCGGTGGGCTCACACCCTTGAGATAGAACGCCGCCATCGCCACCGGTGGACTCAGGAAAGCGGTTTGCAGGTTCAGCGCCACCAGCAGGCCGAAGAACAGCGGATCGACGCCGAATTTTGGCAGCAACGGGATAAAGATCGGCATGAAGATGATGATGATCTCGGTCCACTCCAGCGGCCAGCCCAGGATGAAAATGATGAACTGCGACAGCAGCATGAACTGCACCGGCGTCAGGCCCAGCGAGAGCACCCAGTTCTCGACGATCTGCTGTCCGCCCAGCAGGGCGAAGGCGGCGGAGAAGATGCTGGAGCCGACGAACAGCCAGCACACCATGGCGGTGGTCTTGCCGGTGAGGAAGGACGAATCCTTGAGGATCAAGCCCAGATCCTTCAAGGTCGTCCAGGCCACGCCGGCCGGGCCGGCGTCCGCCGCTTTCTCGCGCCAGTGGTTGATGAAGCGATAGATCGCCGCCAGCAGCAAGCCCCCCAGGGCACCCACCGCCGCTGCCTCGGTCGGCGTGGCCAGACCCATCACGATGGAACCCAGCACCGCGAGAATCAGCAGCGCCAGCGGGAAGAACGAAGCCAGCAACATCTTGAACACTTCGAGCCGCTGCCAGTTCCACATCAGGTACAAAACAACCAGCGCCGCGGCGCACAAACCCAGCATCACCCAGAACCAGAGTGGCGCCGGCAAACTCGGTGCCACGGCAGGCACGGCAGCAGCGGCCGACGTCTTGGCCGCCGGCAGGGCAGCAGTATCGGCCGGCGGTTGCGGCGCGTCCGCGACCTTGGCTTCGTCGCTCGGAGGTTCGCTCAATCCGCCTTGGTTGTCATTCGCTGGCTCACTCACGTCCGATGTGAACGCGCTGCCAGCCTCGACCAGGCCCGTGGTGTCGACCACCACAGGTGCGGTGGCAACCGAGTAAGTGACTCCCAGCACCAGGGCGACGAACAACAGCGGCAGCAGCGTAATGATCAGTTGCCCCAGCACGCCTCGCTTGGCAACGCCGGCATCGGTGACGAGCGCGCGCGCCAGTCCAAGCAGGGCATTGCGGCCGCGCTGGGCCAGCGACTGCGCCAACGCGGGCAGGGCGACCAGCCGCGCGCTCTGCGGCAGCGGCGGCATCAGCGAGGGCTTCCACAGCGCCAGGATGATGATGTAGCCGACATACAGCCCGGCCAGCATGATGCCGGGGAAGAACGCGCCGGCATAAAGCTGCACCACCGACACCCCGGCCGTCGCGCCATAGAGGATCAGCAGCACCGAGGGCGGAATCAGGATGCCCAGCGTGCCCCCGGCGGTGATGGCGCCGGCCCCGATCTTGACGTTGTAGCCGGCCTTCAGCATGGCCGGGAAGGCCAGCAGCCCCATCAGCGTCACCACCGCGCCGACGATGCCGGTGGCGGTGGCGAAAATGGCGCAGGTCACGATGGTTGCCACCGCCAGCGAGCCCGGCACACGCGCCATGGCCAGGTGCAGGGCCTTGAACAGTTTGTCGATCAGCGCGGCGCGTTCCACCAGGTAGCCCATGAACACAAACAGGGGCACCGCGATCAGCACGTCGTTGGACATGACGTAGTAGGCACGCTGCACCATCAAATCGAGGATCTGGCGCTCCGCCAACGCCGGATTCACGCTGCGGTAGGCCAGCCAGCCGAAGAACACCCCCATGCCCATGAGGGTAAATGCCGTGGGAAAGCCCATCATGATGCCCACCACGATCAGCGCCAGCATCAAGAGGCCGTAGTGGCCATTGGTCATGTGGCCCCACGGCATCAGAACGGCGATGGGGATCAGGATCAGCGCGACCAGCGTAAAGCCGAACCACAATTCCTTGCGAATCTTCATTGGCCCTGCTCCTGCTTGATTACGAAGGCGTCGAGTTTCTGGATGTCTTCATCCTTCACATGGACCATGTCCTTGAGTTTTTCCACATCGACTTCCTGAACGTCCTGCGCGCGCGAAGGCCAGGCACCCTCTTTGATGCAAATCACGCAGCGGATGATCTCGACGATGCCTTGCAGCAGCAGGAACGCTCCGGCGATCGGGATAACGGTCTTGAACGGATACACCGGTGGCCCGTCCGAGGTGATGCTGGAATGTTCATGCATGGCCCAGGAATCGCCGGCGAAGGCGTAGCCGGCCCAGGCCAACGCGACGACACCGGGGATAAAGAACAGGATGTAGAGCACCAGGTCGATGCTGGCCTGGGTGCGCGGCTGGAAGAAGCCATACAGCACGTCGCCGCGCACATGGCCGCTCTTCGCCAGCGTGTAGGCGCCCGCCATCATGAACAAGGTCCCGTAGGTCATCACCATGATGTCGAAGGCCCAGGAGTGCGGCTGGTCCAGCGCATAGCGCGAGAACACCTCCCATGAGATCAACAAGGTGAGGGCGACGATGAGCCAGGAGAAAGTCTGACCGACAAAAGTACTTATCTTGTCGATCGTCAGGAGAAATTTTTGCATGTTCTTGCCCGCGTAAAAGATCAGCCACCCGAACCAGGCCCGGATGGCTGATGAGCCGTGAAAAAAATACCCCTTAAGCCTTGGCCGGCGCCGCCTTCTTGGCTCCAAAGTAATAGTTCAGGGCCATGCGACGGTTGATGACGGTGTCCTGTTCCCATTTCACGGCGCGTTCGGCAAAGGCAAATTGCGACGCCAGAACTTCCTTGAAGATCGGGTTTTCGGCCGATTTCTTGGCAATGATCGCGTCCCACAGCTTGAGCTGGTCCTGCAGCACGACATCCGGGGTCTTGTAGAACTTGACCTTGTCCTTGGTCTGCAACTCGATGTAATCCTTGGAATAGCGGTCAATCGATTTCCAGGACATATCGGCTGAAGCGGCTTCCACGGCGTTGGAAATGATGGCCTTCATCTTGGCCGGCAGCGCGTCGTACTTGGGCCGGTTGAACAGGATCTCGAAGGTTTCGGCGCTCTGATGGAAACTCTGCAGCATGCACACCTTGGAAACGTCCGGAAAGCCCAGCACCCGGTCCGAAGTGGCATTGTTGAACTCGGCGCCGTCGAGCAGGCCGCGGTCCATCGCCGGCACAATCTCGCCGCCCGGCAGCGCATTGACCGCCGCGCCCATGGCCGTGTACAAGTCGACGGCCAGGCCGTTGGTGCGGAACTTCATGCCCTTGAGATCGGCCGTCTTGGTAATGGGTTTCTTGAACCAGCCAAACGGTTGCGTCGCCATCGGGCCATAAAGGAAGTTCTTTACCGCACCCATGCCGATGGAAGCGTAGAGCTTGGCCATCAGTTCCTCGCCGCCACCGTACTTGTGCCAGGCCAGAATCATGTTGGCGTCCATGCCGAAGGCCGGCCCGGAACTCCACAGCGCCAGCGCATTCTGCTTGCCATAGTTGTAGCCCAGGACCCCGTGTCCACCGTCCAGCGTGCCCTTGGCCACCGCCTCCAGCAAACCAAAGGCCGGCACCACGGCACCGGCCGGCAGCACTTCAATCTTCAGATCGCCACCGGTCATGTCGTTGACCTTCCTGGCGAAGTCCTGCGCGTACTCGTGAAAAATGTCCTTGGACGGCCAGGTGCTCTGCCAGCGCATCGAAATCGGTCCGGTCTGGGCCTTGGCGATCATCGGAGCAGACATGGTGCCAGCAGCGAGGGCAACGCCTTTGAGCAGGCTGCGGCGACGAGGATTCTTGCGATCGGTCATGATGGTTCTCCTGTGGTTGAAAGACAACCCCCTCATCATTCGCCTATAAGACCCTGTCGTATACAGGGTTTTCACCAACTGCCTGCCGCCGCTGCCGGTACCGGGCAGCTCTGATCATGCTTAGGGTCGCAACTTTGGCCACACACACTGCCACGATCGGCACCCGCGCCAGGGTTGATTGCAAATGACTGTTTAAGGAGTTGCGGCACAAAGTTTGGGTCAACTGCGCAGTGAAACCCGGAAAAACGCTAAGATTGACGTTTACGTAAACGTCAAGTCCGGAAGCCACACCATGACCGATCTGTCCGCCGAGTTCAAGTCCTTGGCCAATTACCGCCCCGTCAACAAAGTGCGTTTTGTGACAGCCGCCAGCCTGTTTGACGGGCACGATGCGGCCATCAACATCATGCGCCGCATCCTGATGAGCATGGGCGCCGAGGTGATTCACCTGGGGCACAACCGCAGCGTGGAAGAGGTGGTGACGGCCGCCTTGCAGGAAGACGCGCAAGGCATCGCCATCAGTTCCTACCAGGGCGGCCACGTCGAGTATTTCAAGTACATGGTGGACCTCCTCAAAGCGCGGGGCGGTTCCCATATCCAGGTCTTCGGCGGCGGTGGCGGCGTCATCGTGCCGCCCGAGATCCGCGAGTTGCAGGCCTATGGCGTGAGCCGCATCTACAGCCCGGAGGACGGCCAGCGCATGGGGCTGGCCGGCATGATAGGCGAGATGGTGATGCGCTGCGACAAGGACTTGTCGGCCTACGCACCGGCCAAGATCAAGGCTATTCAAGGCCACGGCGAGATGAGCTGGCGCGCCCTGGCGCAGCTCATCACGGCGCTGGAGAACGAGAAGGCGGCCGGTGTCGCCAAGGGCGCGCCGCCGGCGTCGTTCAGCGCTTTGGTGGCGGAGATCCGGGCGTTGGCGGCGACCAAAAAGATCCCGGTACTGGGCATCACGGGCACCGGCGGTGCCGGCAAGTCGTCGCTGACCGACGAGCTGATACGGCGCCTGCGGCTGGACCAGAACGACAGCTTGCGCGTCGCCCTGATCAGCATCGACCCGTCACGGCGCAAGACCGGCGGCGCCTTGTTGGGCGACCGTATCCGGATGAACGCCATCAGCCCGTGGCGGCAGGGTCCGCGCGTGTTTATGCGCAGTCTGGCGACGCGCGACTTCGGTTCCGAAATCAGTGCGGCACTGCCGGATGTGATTGCCGCCTGCAAGGTGGCTGGCTTCGACCTGATCCTGGTCGAGACCTCCGGCATCGGCCAGGGCGACGCGGCCATCGTGCCGCATGTGGACGTGCCCTTGTACGTGATGACGCCCGAGTTCGGCGCCGCCAGCCAGCTGGAAAAAATCGACATGCTGGACTTTGCCGAGTTTGTCGCCATCAACAAGTTCGACCGCAAGGGCGCGCTCGATGCCTTGCGCGATGTGGCCAAGCAGGTGCAGCGCAACAAGGAGGCCTTCACCACGCCCGCCGATCAGATGCCGGTGTTTGGCACCATGGCGGCGCGCTTCAACGACGACGGTGTGACGGCGCTCTATCAAGCGCTCAAGGTCCGCCTGGCGGCGCTGGGTCTGCGCCTGGCCGAGGGCAGTCTGCCGCCGGTGACGGTGCGCCACAGCACCAATCAGACGCCGGTGGTGCCGGCGGCGCGCAGCCGCTATCTGGCCGAAATCGCCGACACCGTGCGCAGCTACAAAAAGCGCGCCCGCAGCCAGGCCAAAATTGCGCGCGAAATCCAGCAACTGCGCGAAGCCGGACGCATGCTCAAGCTGGACGACCCCAACAAGACCAATGCCCATCAGGCGGTGCTGGACCTGGCGGAGCAGCGCGAGGCGCAACTGGGTGCGGCGGAACGCAAGCTGTTGGCGCAGTGGCCCAGCATGCAGGCGGCCTACGCCGGCGACGAGTACGTGGTGAAAATCCGCGACAAGGAAATCCGCACCGCGCTCACCAGCAAGTCCCTCAGCGGCACCACCATCCGCAAGGTGGCGCTGCCACAGTTCGAGGACCATGGCGAGATCCTGAAGTGGCTGGCGCTGGACAACGTGCCGGGCAGCTACCCCTATACCGCCGGCACTTTCGCCTTCAAGCGCGAAGGTGAGGACCCGACCCGTATGTTCGCCGGCGAGGGCGATGCCTTCCGCACCAACACGCGCTTCAAATTGCTCAGCGCCGGCATGATGGCCAAGCGCCTGTCGACCGCTTTCGATTCGGTCACGCTGTACGGCAACGACCCCGATCCACGGCCCGACATCTACGGCAAGATCGGCAACAGCGGTGTCAGCATCGCCACGCTGGACGACATGAAAGTGCTGTATGGCGGCTTCGATCTGTGCAGCCCCAGCACCTCGGTGTCGATGACCATCAACGGCCCGGCGCCCAGCATCCTGGCCATGTTCATGAACACCGCGATCGACCAGAACATCGACAAATTCAAGCAGGAGAACGGCCGCGAGCCGACCGACACCGAGCTGGAGAAAATCAGGGAGTGGGTGCAGGAAAACGTGCGCGGCACGGTGCAGGCCGACATCCTGAAGGAAGACCAGGGCCAGAACACCTGCCTGTTCTCGACCGAATTCAGCCTCAAGGTGATGGGCGACATCGCCGAGTACTTCGTGCACAACCGGGTGCGCAATTTCTACTCGGTCTCGATCAGCGGCTACCACATCGCCGAGGCCGGTGCCAATCCGATTTCGCAACTGGCCTTCACGCTGTCCAACGGTTTCACCTTCGTCGAAGCCTACCTGGCGCGTGGCATGCACATCGACGACTTCGCGCCCAATCTGAGCTTCTTCTTCTCCAACGGCATGGACCCCGAGTACACCGTGATGGGTCGCGTGGCACGGCGCATCTGGGCCGTCGCCATGAAGGAAAAGTACGGCGCCAACGAGCGCAGCCAGAAGCTCAAGTACCACATCCAGACCAGTGGCCGCAGCCTGCACGCGCAGGAAATCCAGTTCAACGACATACGCACCACCTTGCAGGCCTTGATCGCGATCTACGACAACTGCAACAGCCTGCACACCAACGCCTTCGACGAGGCCATCACCACGCCCACCGAAGACTCGGTGCGCCGCGCCATGGCGATCCAGCTCATCATCAACCGCGAATGGGGCCTGGCCAAGAACGAGAACCCGTCGCAGGGCGCCTTCATCATCGAGGAACTGACCGAGCTGCTGGAAGAAGCGGTGCTGCTGGAGTTCGAGCGCATCGCTGAGCGCGGCGGCGTGCTGGGCGCCATGGAAACCGGCTACCAGCGCGGCCGCATTCAGGACGAATCGATGCACTACGAGATGCTCAAGCACACCGGCGAGTTGCCCATCATCGGCGTCAACACCTTCCGCAACCCGCATGGTGATGCCGTGCTGGACAAGCTGGAACTGGCGCGCTCCACCGACGAGGAAAAGCAGAGCCAGCTCAAGCGCCTAGCCGACTTCCATGCGCGCCACGCGAAGGAATCACCGGCCATGCTGAAACGCCTGCAGCAGGCGGTGATGGAAAACAAGAACGTGTTCGAGGTGCTGATCGACGCCGTGCGCGTCTGCTCGCTGGGCCAGATCACCAATGCCTTGTTCGAGGTCGGTGGGCAGTACCGGAGAAATATGTAAAACCTTGCGGGACAGATCTTCAGCTCTGTCATGTCCCCCGCCCCTTGAGCCCATTGGATACTGCATTTTGGTCTACACGGCTGAAAATATAAAAAAGACGCGACTATTTGTTAAAGTTATTTAAAATAGTCGCATGGTGCGTCGTGAAGCGAAGGAACAATTGATCCCCGATGGGGGAGGGTGTACCTTGGCCAGCTGCGCCACTCCAACGGGTGAAAGTCCCGTCTCGCAAAGCGTCGGTGCGGCGAGTAGCAGAC
>NZ_JAQTMS010000035.1:0-43416 GCF_028714215.1 Rhodoferax sp.
GGCCGCTGGGGCGTGGCAAATTGCGGCGCCACGCCGTAGAAAAAGTTGTTCAGGGTGCGGTCGCCCAGCACCAGACTGGCGCTGGCCGACAAATTCCAGCCGGCGCTGAAGTTGCGTGTTTCAAGCACCAGCTCAGGCTCCAGCACCCAGCCCTGCTGATGGACGCCGCTATTGAGCTCCAGCACGGCGCGCAGAGGCACTTCCAGACGCAGCCGGCTGGCTGGAGTGGGTAGAGCCAGCGTCATTTTCAGACGTGGCCCGAATTCGACCAGGGTGCCCAGGTCCGGCATGTTGTTGCGTGCCGGCGTGTCGGACGAGCGCGACGGCAAGGAGGCGGCCAGGCCGACATCGAATTCGACGTCGTCGGTATGCACTAAGCGCGCCCCAATACCGCTGCGGTCGGCGCGCAGCACCTCGCCGCGATAGATCAGATACGGCAAGGCCAGCGCGCGCATGGTGCGGTCGGCGGAGCCGGGGTAGGACGGCGTGCTGGCGAGGCCGCCCAGCAGGCCCACTTCCCATAAGGGCAGCGCCGCGTCCTGGGCTTGCGCGCTGAGCGTTACGGCCAACAAGCCGGCGCCGACAAGGTAGGAAATTTTCATGAATAATCTCTGGCAAGGTGGCGTTGTCAAACATCAGGGCAATATCTTGCCAGACGGCAAGCTGTATTGAACCACGGATGAGCCTTCTTTACCGGTCGCAAAGGTCCGGACGCTGCCGGCTTTCTACAATCACCCACCCCATTAGTTTTGGAGAATTTGTTGGATATCGCATTGCTGTTGAAAGCCACCCTCATGGGCATCGTCGAGGGCTTGACGGAATTTCTGCCCATTTCATCGACCGGGCATCTGATCCTGACCGGTTCCCTGCTCGGTTTTGATGACGACAAATCGAAGGTGTTCGATATTGCCATCCAGACCGGCGCCATCTTTGCGGTGGTGATTGTTTACTGGCAAAAAATCCGCGCTACGCTGATCGCCTTGCCCAGTCAGAAGCAGGCGCAACGCTTTGCGCTGAACGTGTTGATCGGTTTCTTGCCGGCCGCCGTCGTCGGCTTGCTGATCTACAAGACTATCAAGACCTATTTGTTCAACGCACCGGTGGTGGCCGGTGCCTTCATCGTCGGCGCCTTCATCATCCTGTGGGTGGAAAAAAGGGCCCGGCTGGCGCCCCGTATCCAGGAAGTCGATGATATGAGTCCGCTGGACGCGTTCAAGGTCGGCCTGGTGCAATGCCTTGGCATGATTCCTGGCACCAGCCGCAGCGGCGCAACCATCATCGGCGGCATGTTGTTGGGGCTGTCGCGCAAGGCGGCCACCGAGTTTTCCTTTTTTCTGGCAATTCCGACCCTGATTGGTGCCGGTGCCTACAGCCTGTACAAGGAGCGAGCCTTGCTGTCATGGGCCGATCTGCCGCTGTTCGCGGTCGGCTTGGTGGTGTCCTTCATCAGTGCCTGGCTGTGCATCCGCTGGCTGCTGCGCTACATTGCCAGTCACAGCTTTGTCGGCTTTGCCTATTACCGCATCGTCTTTGGCGTGGTGGTGCTGGCCACCGCCTGGAGCGGCATGGTGGTCTGGGCCGATTGACCGTCATTGCCACTCATGTTGTCAGTGTCACCGTTGTTGTCATTGCGGACCCCGGATCGGAGTCCGGGGCAGGCCCGATCCGCAATCCATGGATCCCGGATCGAGTCCGGGATGACTGCCTTATGGCTGGGAAGACAAACCGGATCGGTAACTCAGTTCGGGCCTTGCATGTCCAGCAGCGCGGCTTCCAGAGCGGCGGCGGTGGCGAGTGGTTTTTCCATCGGAAACAGGTGGCTGCCGTCCAGCATCATGATGCGGCCACGGGTGATTTTTTCGGTCATCGCCATGCCCACCTGTTTCATTTCGACCGAATGCGTGCCACCCAGGAATGACACCGGGCACTTGATCGGGTGGCGCTGCAACAGGCGGTCCAGGTTGTCGGGCAAGGTGTTGTAGATGGCGGTCTCGACGGCGCGGTCGAAGCTGAGCACGCGTTTTTTCTCCGTCCCCCGGCCTTCGTCATGGGTGCCGTGGGCGATGTAGTCCCGCAGCACCTGCGGGTCCCAGCGGGCAAATACTTTTTTGTGGCGAAAGTGCTCCAGTGCCGCAGCCTGATCGGGCCAGTTGTTGCGGCGCCGGCGGCTGGTGGCACCGGGCGACACCGAGCCCACCAGTTGCGTGCTTTTGATGACACCCAGCGTGGTGGCGCGCCAGCCGCCCAATACCGGCGAGTCCACCAGCACCACACCGCGCGCCAGCTCAGGCGCACGGGCGGCGGCCATCAGGCTGACCAGGCCGCCGAACGAGTGACCGACCAGAAACACCGGCGCGCCGGTCTTTTCGACTTCGACCCGCGTGAAGTCAATCAGTTGCTGCACCAGATGCGGCCAGTTGTTGGTGACCGGGTAGTGGTCGTCATGGCCAAATTTCTCGATCGCCTTGACCGTGAAACCGCGCGCCTTCAGGCTCTTGAACAAGACGCCATAAGTGCTGGCGGGGAAGCTGTTGGCGTGGGAGAAGACAATCATAAATAGTTGGGGACAGAGCTGGTTCACTTCGTGTAACTGCGGTCTGTCCCGCAAGGTTTTATATCAGTTTCTCTTCCGGCGTGCTGATTTTTTTCAGGGTGCGGTGGCGGCCGGAGTGGGTCATCAAGGGGGTGGCCGTTTGTTCGCCGTTCCACATCGGGTCTTCGATGCTGTCGAACACCTCGCGCAATTTTTGCCCCCAACTGCTGTGCAGCATCCGGAAATAGGGGTTGTTTTCGTCTATGCAGACCACTTTGTCGGTCTGGTAGGTATCGGTTTCATAGACCACCATGTCCAGCGGCAGGCCGACCGACAGGTTGGATTTCAGCGTGGAGTCCATCGACACCAGGGCGCACTTGGCGGCTTCGTGCAGCGGCGTGCCGGGGCTGATGACGCGGTCCAGCACCGGCTTGCCGTATTTGGATTCGCCAACCTGAAAGTAAGGCGTCTCGGGCGTTGCCTCGATGAAGTTGCCGGCCGAGTAGACCTGGAACAGGCGCATCGCCTCGCCCTTGATCTGGCCGCCGAAAATCAGCGATACATTGAACTCGACGCCGGCTTGCTTGAGCGACTCCGCGTCGCGCTCATAGACGTGGCGAATGGCGGCGCCCAGCACGCGGGCGGCATCGAACATGCTCCTGGCGTTCCAGATCGTGACGGGCTCGCCGTCCGGATGGTCCTTGAGATGTTCCACCTGCAGAATCTCGCGCACTGATTGCGAAATGCTCAGGTTGCCGGCCGACAGCAGCACCATGAAACGGTCGTCGGGTTTTTCGTAGACGATCATTTTGCGAAAAGTGCTGATCTGGTCCAAGCCGGCGTTGGTGCGCGAATCGGACAAAAAAACCAGTCCGGCGTTGAGTTTGATGGCGACGCAGTAGGTCATGAGTGGGCTTGATAAGGGCGTGAAAGCGGCAAGGAAATTGGAACTCAGGCAGAGGCTTGCGCCACCACATCCGTCAGCCAGGCGTTGAGGCTTTTGCCTGTGGCCGCGGCGGAGGCGGCGGCCCGCTGATGGAGTTCAGTGGGCAGGCGCACCATCAGCTTGCCGGAGTAGCGCTTGAGTGGTTCGACCCCGTCTTCGCGGCACATGTCGAGAAATACTTTCAGTGAAATTGCGCCTTCGCGTTGCAAGGATTTCACGTCCGAGGCGTAAAAGTCAGCGCCGCCGTTGAGGTCAATGAACTCACCCCGAAACATATTGGTGTCGGGGTCAAAAACGATGAGGGCTTTGTAGCCTTTTATTTCCATCACATTCTTCATGGTTTCACTCCATTGGTTTCAAGCCATTTGCGTACACTTTCTACCGCTGCTTTGTCGGTGTCAGGCGACGGATGCGGGCGGTGGAAAACCCGGCGATCCGCAAACAGCTTGACGCCCACCCGGGAGCCCTCGCGCTCGCTTACCTCAGCCCCAAGTTCAACGAATAAGGCCTCGATATCGCGCCACTTGATGCCACCCGGAACGGGGCGGGAAAAGATCAGTTCCAGCGTTCTCCGGTTTTTTCGATGCATGGCGAATGATACTATTTTTTAGTGTCTTTTGACTTGCATGCTTTCCTCAAAGCCAGACTGGACAGCAGCAGATACCTGAGAGTTTCTTCATCCAGTACCTCAAACCCGCCTCCAACCCGAAGCCACCAACCTGTGCCGGATCAGCTTCCAGAGCGCAACATATTGGGTTTTGTGGGCATGGCGCCAGTGAAAGAAGCGCTGATTGGCATGGTGGACAATCTTGGCGACTCGGGCGTCCAGAAGTGGCGCGACACGCTCGAAGAGCTGGGCACGGCCGGCGAGTAGGGGGTTTTGTCCAAGTGTGTCTGTTTGCGCACCGACGCCTGTACGATAGCGGCGTATATTGGCTTCGGCGACACCCTGCCGGGCGATGCAGGGTCAGCCACTTTGTTTAAGGATGGAAAAAATGAACGGTATCAATTTCAAACGTGAGATCGCGGCTTCGGTGGACCAGGCGGTGGCCCGTGTCACGGCGGCCTTGGCAGAGCAGGGTTTCGGCATCCTGACGCGGATCGACATGCACAGCAAGATCAAGGAAAAAACCGGCAAGGACATCATTCCGACCGTGATCCTTGGCGCCTGCAACCCGAGTCTGGCTTATGAAGCCTACAGCGCCAACAGCGATGTTGCCGGGCTGTTGCCCTGCAATGCGGTGATTCGGGAATTGACAGCGGGAAAGATCTCGGTTGAGTTGGCCGCGCCGTCGGCCATGATGCGCATCCTTGGCGACGACAAGCTGGTGGCGCTGGCTGGTGAGGCCGACAAACGCATTCAACTGGCGCTGGCCAAGGTATAACGGAACCGACGCTCTAGCGATCTCACGGAAGTAGCGCGTTGACAGGACCGAAGAAAGCCGATTTGCCCAAGCAGGACGGCAACCGTGCCCCAGCGCCGACACTGGCCGTGCCCAGTGGACGCGGCTCGCGGCTGATGCGGCTGGGATGGATGGCCACCGGCATTGCCGGGGGCATGATGGCCGAGGGCGCACGACAACTGGCACTGGGCAATCGGCCCAAGGTCAGCGACCTGCTTTTGACGCCGGCCAATGTGCGCCGGGTGGCCGACCAACTGGCCAAGTTGCGCGGCGCGGCGATGAAGGTGGGGCAATTGGTGTCGATGGAGTCGGGCGACCTGTTGCCGCCGGCGCTGGCCGAGATTCTGGGGCGTTTGCGCTCCGACGCCAGGGCCATGCCGAAAGCCCAGGTGACCGGAGTGCTGCTGGCCAATTGGGGCAAGGGCTGGGAAAAGCAGTTCAAGCATTTCAGTTTCACGCCCCTGGCCGCGGCGTCAATCGGGCAGGTGCATCGCGCCCAGACCCGCGACGGGCGCGACCTGGCCGTCAAGATCCAGTACCCCGGCGTGCGTGAAAGCATAGACAGCGATGTCGACAACGTTGCCGGCCTGCTGCGCATGTCGGGCCTGTTGCCCAAGGAGATGGATGTCAAACCCCTGCTGCGCGAGGCCAAGCATCAACTGCATGACGAGGCCGATTACATCCGGGAGGGCAACTACTTGCACCGTTACGGCGAGCTGCTGGCCGACGCGCCGCACTATTCTCTGCCCAAGCGGCACGCCGATCTGACGACCCTCAGCGTTCTGGCCATGGACTATGTGGCGGGAGTGCCGATCGAAGCGCTGGTGGACGCGGCGCAAGAGGAGCGCGACCGCGTGATGACGCTGCTGTTTGCCCTGCTGCTGCGGGAAATCTTTGAGTTCCGGCTGGTCCAGACCGACCCCAACTTTGCGAATTACCAGTACGACACCAACACACAGCAACTGATCCTGCTCGACTTTGGCGCCACCCGGCCCTACAAGGCCAAAATGTCCAACGACTTTCGGCGCCTGATCAAAGGCGCCATGACGGCGGACCGCGCAGCCATGAGCGTGGCGTGCAAGGCCATCGGCTACTTTGACGACACAACGCAGGACAGGCACCAACAGGCGGTGCTGGACATCGGCCTGCAAGCCCTGGAGCCGTTCTGCCGGGAGGGTGGCTACGACTTTGGCACATCGGACCTGCCGGAACGCGTTCGCTCCAGCGGCATGGCCCTGGGGCTGGACCGGGAATTCTGGCAACTGCCACCGGCCGACGCCTTGCTGCTGCAACGCAAGTTCGGCGGCCTGTATCTGCTGGCCATCCGACTCAAGGCCAGGGTGGACGTGAATGCGTTGGCCAAAGCAGTGCTGTTTTCGCACAAGCACAGTCTTTGAACTTTGGTCTGATGCGGCTTGCCCGGCGCGGGCAGGACCAGTTTATTGACCGCATCGCGGTGAGAGTGCTCATTCGTGGCGGTATGGTTGATCGATTGGACCGGCGACGGCGGCCAGCACCTCAACCTTTCTTCGGCGGCGAGTGCGCCGTTGTCGTCCAATCATCGCCGACGTTAACGCGCAAAACTGCGTCCGTGGTAATCTACGTTCCATGAGCCAAATTTCTGTTGCCGACATTTTGGAACTGCCCGTTCAGGAGCGCATTCAACTCGTTGAAGTGATTTGGGAAAGCATTGCTGCCGTCCCTCACGCGATTGAGGTTTCACCCGAGTTAAAAACCGAACTCGAAGCGCGTTTGGCCGACTTTGAGCGAAACCCAGAGGCCGGTTATTCCTGGGATCAGGTAAAAGCTCATTTAAAAAGCGGCTCGTGGCGTACCGCTTGAAGTTTGCCGGTCGAGCCGTTCGCGAAATTGGCGAAGCTTTCGATTGGTATGAGGAACAGAGTAAAGGGCTAGGCTCTGAATTTGAGTTGGCTTTTGAACTCCAACTCAAACGCCTTGAGCAAGTCCCGTTTTTGTACGCAGAAATTATTCCGGGTGTACGCCGCACACTTTTGCCACGGTTTCCGTATGGTGTTTTTTACACGGTCAAAAATGACTTGATTCATGTTTTGGCCGTCATTCACAATGCGCGCAATCCACAGCGGTGGCCGCATGAACGTCAACGGGTCGTTCCACCAGACGCTTTGCGGCAGTGAATTTCGACGTTGAGGTTGTGCAAAAACTCTTTTGAGGGAAGAACGTCTGTGAAGCTAAAAATTCGGCCACCCGGATCGCGTCATATTCAACGAATGCACTTCGAGCAAGGGGTCAAGCACCTCTGCATTGGGGACAGTGGTGCGGGTACGATGGTGTTTGCACAGCGTCATTAGGCACTTAACATGGGCGCATCCGAAATTCCATCAACGTTCTGGTTGCGATGGCTGCTTGCAGTCATCCTCGGCGTCATGGCCTTTGGTCTTGTCTTGGTTCTCGCGCCAAGTCTCACGCGTCAAGGGTTCTCGTTACTGGTCTACGCGGACACTGAGCGCATTGCCACGTTCGGGGCCGATGCGGTTGCCTACATCACACTTGTGCACGCAGTTCTTGGCGGCGTCATGTTTGGCTGGGGGGTCGCGCTGCTGTTTGTGGTTCGTGGCCTCTTCGCACGTGGCGCCTCAGAGGGCTGGCAAATCGTTGCTGTTTCTGTCGCTGCGTGGTTCGTCCCAGACACCGCATTTTCCCTGTGGTCGGGCTTCTGGCAAAACGCATTGTTGAACGCCACGTTCATCATTCTCTTTGCTGTGCCACTCGCAGCCACATATCGGGTATTTCATGAAAAGCGTGCCAACCCAGCAGTGGAGGGCGACTGCGCAAAAGCGCACAACGGTTGAACGACATTGTGCAAGAGTTAAAGACCGCCCAGACCGGGGGAGTAGCCTATTTCGGAATTGCCGAAGTGTTGAGCCATCTGCGCGAGATCGACAAATGGGTGCGGCCGAAGGGAATGGGCGCATGCCTTGTTCTATCGGAACCACCATGGCAGACGGGTGCCCATGCCGGGTGATGATGGTAGGCTGCCCGCGCTCGGCGGAAGCCACCACGGCGGACAGACTGGCTTTGGCATCCCGAAGTTGAAGTATTTGTATCGGAGGCTCCCATGGTGTGACTACAGGAGGTGACTTTAAGGCGAATCCGGTTTCAATGTGCGCTGTCTGCTCGGCTATAGTGCAGCCAGCGGATTTGCTCCTGCAACTGATCCATCAGTCTGGTTGGCTGGAAAACAGGCGTGCTGGTATTTCTGGAACTGTTATGACCCATGACGTTGAACAAAAACTATCGGAACACCCTATTCCATGCGGGTCTCAGGGCTTTTCCTGGTCCGATGTTAGGTCGCATCTATGAATCCCACCATTGCAGCTGCCATCCTCGGCCTCATAAGCAGTCTTGGTGCAGCTTTGGTGACGTACCTGTTCACAAAGAAGAGGGAGCGAGAGGCTGAGTGGCGAAAGGAAAAGCTCGCTTACTACATGACGTTCATTGAGAGCATGAGCGGAACCATAGAAGGCGATGCTTCTCCAGAGGGGCATCGAGCTTTCTCGAAAGCAACCAACAATCTCCTCCTCTTTGCGCCGCAGCCTGTCGTTGAAGCGGTAAACGCCTTCCGAGACGAGATACGCATATCTAATCCAACTCGAACGCAAGAACAACACGACAAATTGCTTGCTATGCTACTTCTGCAAATCAGGCGCGATATAGGCGTATCGCCACCCGACAATGCAGCTACGTTCAGGCCAATACTCTGGGCATCCGGAGCCAACAGAAATGCAACCTAACATTTCCAGCGGACTGCCTACCGCAGCCACTGAAGTCAGGCGTTGAGGTTGTGCAAAACCTCTTTGAGGGAAGAACGTTTGTGAAGCTAAAAATTCGGCCGCTCAGGTTCCGCCATATTCAACCGACGCACTTCGAACAAGGGCTCAAGTACCCCTGCGTTGGGGACCGCGGCGCGGGTTTGATGGTTTCTGCATGGCCTCGGTAGACTTTGTCAACAGGAGTTCAATCCATGCATTACCGCTTGCGTGTCGCTCGTCCAGTCACGGATATTGCTCGCTCACAAGCGATGTATTGCGCGGGCCTGGGTTTAAAGGTCTTGGCAAGTTTTCAAGATCACCAAGGTTTTGACGGCATCATGCTCGGCGCTGAAGGCCTGGATTACCACTTCGAATTCACCCACTGCAAAACTCATCCCGTGCAGCCTCGGCCGACGCCCGAAGATCTGCTTGTGTTCTATGTCCCGGATGCAAGTGAGTGGAAGACTGTCTGCGATCGAATGCTCAAAGCGGGATTCTCTCCTGTGAGTTCGTTCAACCCCTACTGGGACTCGAATGGCCAGACTTTCCAGGATGCCGACGGATATCGGGTGGTTGTTCAAAATGCAGACTGGCGCAAGAGTTCTTTGTGATCGGTAGTCCGGCTGTTCGACAGAAATCGCGCCACCGCCACCCGAAGCACACAACGCAAGCTAGCCTTTGGCCGCCAGCGTCTTAAGTTGGTACAGCGCATCCAGTGCCTCTCGCGGGCTCAATGCGTCAGGGTCAACAGCTTCCAAAGCCTTTTCGACCGCGCTGACCGCCACGTGTTCGGCAACCGGCGGCGGCGCAAACAAGTCCACCTGGGCGTGGGTCTCGGAGGCTTTGGCTTCCAGCGCCGCCAGTGTCTGGCGTGCCTGGTTCACCACCGCCGCCGGCATGCCGGCCAGGCGCGCCACCTGAATGCCGTAGCTGCGGCTGGCCGGGCCGACCTGGATTTCGTGCAGGAAGACGATGTCGTGGCCGGACTCGGCGGCGCTCACGTGCACGTTGATGGCGGCGTGATGCGTGGCCGGGAACTCGGTCAACTCGAAGTAGTGGGTGGCAAACAAGGTGTAGGCCTGGGTCTTGTCGTGCAACTGGGTGGCGATGCTTGATGCCAGTGCCAGGCCGTCGAAGGTGCTGGTGCCGCGGCCCACCTCGTCCATCAGCACCAATGAATTGGGTGTTGCCGCGTGCAGGATTTGCGCCGCTTCCAGCATCTCCAGCATGAAGGTGGACTGCGCATTGGCTAGGTCGTCGGCGGCGCCGATGCGGGTGTGAATGGCGTCTATCGGTCCCAGGCGACAGGCCGCCGCCGGCACGTAGCTGCCGATGCTGGCCAGCAGCACGATGACGGCGATCTGGCGCATGTAGGTCGACTTGCCGCCCATGTTGGGGCCGGTGATGATCTGCATGCGCTGCCTGGGGCCCAGACGAGTGTCGTTGGCAATGAAGGCGCCTGAGCTGGTTTCTGCCAGCCGCGCCTCGACCACGGGATGGCGGCCCTGACTGATCTCCAGGCACGGCTCTTTGGCAAACTGCGGCGCGCACCAGTTCAGCGTCAGGGCGCGCTCGGTCAGGGCGCACAGCGCGTCCAGCGTTGCCAGGGCACGCGCCAACCGGGTCAGCCTGGGCACGAACTGCTGCATGTGGTCCAGCAGCTGCTCGTAGAGAAATTTTTCCCGGCTCAGGGCGCGCTCCTGGGCGCTGAGCGCCTTGTCCTCGAAGGCTTTCAGCTCGGGGGTGATGAAGCGCTCCACATTTTTCAGGGTCTGGCGCCGCCGGTAGTCGCTGGGCACCTTGTCGACCTGGCCCTGCGTCACCTCGATGAAAAAGCCGTGCACCTTGTTGAATTGCACGCGCAGGTTGGCGATGCCGGTGCGCGCTTTCTCGCGTCCTTCCAGATCGAGCAGAAAAGCGTCGCAGTTGGTTTGGATGGCGCGCAGCTCGTCCAGTTCGGCGTCGAAGCCGCCGGCAATCACACCGCCGTCGCGCACCAGGGCGGCGGGCTCCGGGTCGACTGCGCTTGTCAATAATTCAGCGCAGCCGTCGGGGCTCAGCAAGTGCTCCGAGAGCTGTGTCAAATAGGGTTCAAGCCCCCGCAACAGGGGCGTCAGCAGTTCCGTCTTTTGCAGTGTCTGGCGCAGCGCCACCAGTTCCCTCGGCCGCACCTGGCGCAGCGCCAGGCGGGCTGTGATGCGCTCCACGTCGCTGCTGCCCTTGAGTTGCTCGCGCAGTTTCAGCCACGGGCCGATCTTCAAGGCGGCAATGGCGTCCAGCCGTTGCTGCGCCTCGCTGCGTTCGCGCCGGGGTGACAGCAACCAGTTTTTCAGCAAGCGGCTGCCCATGCCGGTCATGCAACTGTCCAGCAGCGAGAACAGGGTCGGCTGCTCTTCGCCGCGCAGGGTCAACGTCAGTTCCAGGTTGCGCCGGGTGGTTTGCGGCAGGTCGATCAGCTCATCGTTGCGCTGCACCCGAATGCTATGCAGGTGGGTCAGGGCGCGGCCCTGCGTGTGCTCGGCGTAGGCCAGCAGCGCGGCAGCGGCGGCATGGGCTTGCGCCAACTCCTGCGCCTGCCAGGGCGCCAGGCTGGCGGCCTGCAATTGCTCCAGCAGCTTGCGCTGGCCCAGGCCGGCATCGAACTGCCAATCCGGCCGCAGCGTGACGGTCATCGGTCCGCTGGTTTGCAGCGCGCGCAGGCGGCTCTCGAAAGTGGGCGTGGCGCCGGCGCTGAACAGCAACTCGCCGGGGCTGATGCGGGCCACCCAGTCCGCCAACTCATCGGGCGCGCATTCGGCCAGGTAAAGCTCACCCTTGGTGATGCTCAGCCAGGCCAGGCCGCAACTGTTGCGCGGCCCCTGGTGCACCGCCAGCAGCAGCGACTCGGTCTTGTCGCCCAGCAGTTCCATGTCGGTCAGCGTGCCGGGCGTGACCACGCGCACCACCTTGCGTTCCACCGGCCCTTTGTTGTTGACCTCGCCCACCTGTTCGCAGATGGCCACCGATTCGCCCAGCTTGATCAGGCGCGCCAGGTAGGTCTCCACCGAGTGAAATGGCACCCCGGCCATCGCCACCGGCGCGCCGGCCGATTGACCGCGCTGGGTCAGCGTGATGTTGAGCAGCCGCGCCGCTTTTTCAGCGTCGGCATAGAAAAGTTCGTAGAAGTCCCCCATCCGGTACAGCAGCAGCGTGTCGGGGTAGTCGGCCTTGATGCCCAGATACTGCTGCATGCCGGGAGAATGTTGTTTGGCTGTTTCGGTCATCGGGTGAAGTCTAGCAAGATCAAACACCGCACGAGATTCAGTGATGCATCTGAACCGGTCTTTTTGAATCGAAGAACTGGACCAGCCTCAAGTAGCGGTCATCGGCAAGCTAACGGTTACCAGCAAGCCGGGCTCGGCGTTGCGCACGGTCAGGGTGCCGCCATGCGCTTGCGCCACCAGCTTGCACAGGTACAAGCCCAGGCCAACGCCGCCGCCTTCGCGCGTGCGGGCAGCATCCGGCCGGTAGAACGGCTGGCCCAGATGCGGCAGTTGATCCGGCGGCACACCGGCCCCGAAATCGCGCACCGCAATCACCAGCATCCCGTTATCACCCGGGCGTACGGTGAGCTCGGGTGGCCGGTTGACGTCGGCGCTATGGCGCTGGGCGTTGTCCAGCAGGTTGCGCAGCAACAGGCGCAGGCGGGCCGGGTCCAGTAGCGCCCTGGGCAAGTCGGGCGCAAGGGTTCGGGTGATCGTTGGACTGCCCGGCAGGCTGGCCACCACCTCATCCGCCAGCAGCGCCAAATCGGTGGGCTCGCGCTGCAAGGCGGCGTGCGGACTGGCCAGGCGCTCGCTCTCCAGCAAGTCGGTGACCAGGTCCCGCATCAAGGCCAGGTCACGCAGCAGGGCGGCGCGACTGGGTAGCACCTCCGGACTCTCCGGCAGCAGCTCGGTATTCAAGCGGGCTCGGGTCAGCGGGCTGCGCAGCTCATGGCTGATGGCCAGCAGCAGCGCCCGCTTGGCTTCCAGCATGTGGTGGATGTCGGCGCCCATGGTGTTGATGGTGGCGGCCAGTTCGCCCAGTTCGTCCGGCCGCTGGGCGTGGCGCACCGGGATCGCGGTGGCGAAGTCGCCGGCACCAAAGCGCAAGGCGCCGGCGCGAATATCGTCCAGCGGGCGCAGCATGCGGCGCACCCGGGCATAGGCCAGCGCCGTCAAAAGCAGCAGCCCCATCAGGGTCGCCCAGCCGATGAAGCGCGGACGCTGGTGCCAGGCCGGCACGCTCAGCGAAAACTCGATCCGGTGGCCGTCGGCCGTGCTGCGTTCCAGCAAGCGAGGTTCCTCGCTGTTCCAGCGCGGGTCACTTCTCCAGGACTCGCCGCGTCGGCGCGCGTTGCCAATCCCGCGCGCCGGATTGGCGGGAGCGTCCGGCTCGCTTTGCCAGTTGACCAGCGGACCGCTGATGCGCACGCTGACCGGCAGCCGCTGCGTCAGGGCTTGCGCCCGCTCAATGCTGGGCGGGCTGCCAATCTCGGCCGCCAGCCGGTCCACATAGTCCACCAGCAAGGGCCGCGCGGCGTCGCGCCAACCGATCGACAGGGCGTATTGCATGCCCAGAACAAAGGTCGCCGCCATGGCCAGCGCCAGCAGCACAAACAAGGCCACCAGCCGCACGCGCAAGGAGTGCGCCAGTGCGTGGCGGGCCCGCTGGTGCCAGCGCCGGCGCCGGCGCGGGGAAGCCGCCTCTTTGCTCATGGCGGCAAACGTGCCAGGGCCAGCGCATAGCCGGCGTTGCGCAGGGTCTTGATGCAGTCCAGCGGTTCGAGCTTCTTGCGCAGGCGGCTGACCACAATATCGACCGCGCGGGTGACCAACTCGGCCTCATGGCCGCGCACATGGTTCAGGATGTCGTCGCGGCTGAAGACCTTGCCGGCGTTTGCCGCCAGCAAGTGCAGCAAATCGAATTCAGTGCTGGTGAGGGTGATGTATTCGCCCTGCCGCAACACCTTGCGGGTGGCCGGTTCGATCACCAGACCGTCAAACACCAGCCGTGCCGCGGTATCTTGTGGTGTCGCCATCAAGGGGCTGGCAGGGCGGCGCCGCAACACGGTTTGCAGGCGGGCCACCAGTTCGCGCGGCTCGAACGGCTTGGGCACATAGTCATCCGCCCCCAACTCCAGCCCGACCACGCGGTCCATCACTTCGCCGCGCGCGGTCAGCATGATGATGGGGATATCGCTCTGCTTGCGAATGGCGCGGCACACGGCAAAGCCATCCATCTCGGGCAGCATCACGTCCAGCACCACGGCATCGATGCCGCCGCGGCGCAACCGATCCAGACCGGCGCCGGGCCGCAGGGCACACTCCAGCGCCAGGTCGAAACGCGCAAGGTAAGCCGTCAGGGGCGGCCCCAATTGCGCGTCGTCGTCAATCAGCAGGATGCGGTGCATGCGGCATTGTGCATGGATCAGGGCCTGTTCACCCTAACCGCGGTGCCACCAGCCATGCCGGTGCTCCAGGTAGTCGCGCACCTTTTGTTGTTGCGTGGCGTTCAGGCTGTCGTAGAAATCGGCCAGCGCGGCAATCACTTCCGGGCTCCGGGACTGCAAGACCGTGGTCTTATCAGTGACCAAGGCTTGGGCACGTGCGCGGTCAAACTTGTCGCCGGCGACCAGGGCCTTCATCTCGGAGCGCGGGTCCTTGGTCTGCCCGATCAAGGCGCTGCGCTGCGCGTAAAGCTTGTCACCCAGGGTGCTCAGGCGCTTCTTCTGATCTTCGTTGAGATCGAGTTTGCCGGCCACCCGGTCGACCACCTTGTTGCGCTTGAGGGTGTATTCCTCGGCGCTCAGGTTGGCGCCAAATTCGTGATTGCGGTGACCACAGGCCGACAGGCCGGCCACCATGACAGACAGGCCGCAGACGGCGAAGACGGTGCGTTTGATCCAGCGTTTCATGACAGTGAGTCCTTCAGAAGAAGTGTTGAACAGGACTGTGATGGTGCCGCTGCCGGGCTGCTACCGGGTGTCGTGGCGGTTGCGGTTTGTTGCGTTTTGTTTCAACGCGCTCCCACTGCCGCAGCTACCGACGCGGTCCCCACCGCGGTCGCATTCCGGCGGGGTGCCGTAGCCGGCCGAGCGCACCTCCTGTTGCAGCGACAGTTCCACCTGGAACCATTTGCAGTCGGCGTCGTAGCGGTAGTTCCAGACGTAGCCGCGCTCGCGCCCCAGCAGCCAGACCTCGCTGGGGCGGCCCAGCAACTGGCTGACCTGCTCCTGCGCCATGCCGGCCTCGACGCGGTTGAAGTTCGGCTCGGTCAACACCTGCTCGGCGTGGCTGGCCTTGCCGGCGGCGTCGAAATAGACGAACCAGGTGTGTTTGCCATACGGTCCGCGCGGAAATTCGAGCCGGCTGCCGCTGTCCTGCGGGCGCTCCAGGTCGGGCTGCCCCATGCGCGCTATCACCTCTTCCCGGCGCATGCCCGGCAGGGCATCGGGCGGTGCATAGCTGCTACAGGCCGGCAGCAGCAAGCACAGCAGCAGACGGTTCCAAACCGATAGACGGTGAAGCATGGCGGATTCTCCTGGTTTCAGGGCTCAACCATACCAGCATGGCGGGCCGCTTGCCAGTCAGGGCGAGAGGGGGCGCCGGTCCGGTTTCCGAATAGTAAACATATTTACAATATGCAGGCTATGAAAAGTGATCTGACGCAACGCTTTCCGTTCCTGCTGGCCGAAGTGGCGCGCCTCTATGGCCGCCAGTTCGATCAACGCGCGCGGGAACAAATTGGCTTGTCGCGCGCCCAGTGCCGCCTGCTCGGGGCGCTGGCCCGGCAGGGCGGGCCGCTGTCGCAAGCGGCGCTGGCCGAACTGCTGGACCTGAGCAGCATGGCGGTGACCACGTTGTGCGACCGCATGGAGGCGGGCGGTTGGATTCGCCGCGCCGCTTGCGACGGCGACCGCCGCGTCAAGCACATTCACCTGGAGCCGTGCGCCGCAAAAGCCTTGCAGGCGGCACTGCGGGTCAGCGACTCGCTGCAAGCCCAGGTGCTGAGTGGTTTTGACAAGACCGAGCAACAGCAGTTGCAGGCGTTGCTGCGGCGCGCCCATGAAAATCTGCTGGCGCTGCCCGGTCCCGGCGGTGCCGGATGAGCCAAGGCGCAGCCGCCGGCGCGGCGATCGACCCGCACAGCGTCAAGCACCGGGGCATGATCACCTTGGCCATCATGCTGGCCACCATCATGCAGGCGCTAGACACCACCATCGCCAATGTCGCGCTGCCCCACATGCAGGGCAGCTTGCAGGCCTCGCAGGACCAGATCACCTGGGTCCTGACCTCCTACATCGTGGCGGCGGCCATTGCCACGCCGCTGACCGGCTGGCTGTGTGCGAAATGGGGCCGCAAACAGGTGTTCCTGGCGGCGGTAGTCGGTTTCACGCTGGCCTCGGCCTTGTGCGGACTGGCCGGCTCGCTGTTGCAGATCGTGGCGGCGCGGCTGTTGCAGGGGGTCTTCGGTGCCGCCCTGGTGCCCTTGTCGCAAGCGGTGCTGCTGGATATCAACCCGCGGGAGAAAGTCGGTCAGGCGATGGCGCTGTGGGGCGCCGGCATCATGGTCGGGCCGATTCTGGGCCCCATGCTGGGTGGCTGGCTGACCGAGTACTACGACTGGCGCTGGGTCTTCTACATCAACCTGCCGGTGGGGGTGATGGCCATTTACGGCATCGCCCGCTATCTGCCCGAGACCCGGCCGGCGGCGGTGCGGCTGGACCAGTTCGGCTTCATCACCTTGAGTCTGGGGGTCGGCTTGCTGCAACTGTTCCTGGACCGTGGTGAACAACTTGACTGGTTCAACTCGATCGAGATCCGCACCGAGGCGATTGCTTCCTTGCTGGCGTTTGCGTTCTTCAGCGTCCACACCTGGACCTCGGCCGGGGACTCGTTCCTGAACAAGGCGCTGTTGCGCGATCGCAATTTCCTGATCGGCGTGCTGTTGGCCTTTATCGTCGGCCTGATCCTGTACGCCAACATGGCCTTGCAGCCCTCCTTGCTGCAAGGCCTGATGAACTATCCGATCGTGTTCACCGGCATGGTGATGGCGCCGCGCGGCGTCGGCACCATGCTGGCGATGATGCTGGTGGGCCGCCTGATCCATCGCATCGACGTACGCGCCATCATGGCTTGCGGCTTTGCGCTGACCGCTTTTTCACTGTATTTGATGACGCTCATCACGCTGGACATGGACGGCACGCTGATTGTTGTTTCGGGCGCCATTCAAGGCCTGGGCATCGGCTTTACCTTCGTCCCCCTGAGCACCGTGGCCTTCTCGACGCTGGCGCCCAGTCTGCGCAACGACGGCACGCCGATCTACAGCCTGTTGCGCAATATCGGCTCCAGCGCCGGCATCTCGATCGTGCAGGCAATGCTGAGCCAGGGCACGGCGCGCGCCCATGCCCAGTTGAGCGAGGCCATCACGCCGTATTCCGCCGCGCTGCAAAATCTGCCGCCGCTGCTCAGCGCGCAATCGCCGACCGGCCTTGCGCTGTTGAACATGGAGGTCAATCGGCAAGCCGCCATGATCGGCTACCTGGGCGACTTTCACGTGATGTTGTGGCTCACCTTGCTGGCCATGCCGACGCTGCTGTTGCTGCGCAAGCCAGCGGCTGCCTGAAGAGTCTGATGACGGCGGCGCCGCTGGCTACACTGGGGGCGCGCCCATTCGCGCTCAAATCCGTCAAACCATGAAACCAGTTGGGGGCCGACCTTCGATGTCAGACGAAATTCATTCTTATGAGCCCCGCCTGGGGCACGGCTTGCGGCATGACCCGTTCAATGCCATTGTCGGACCGCGTCCGATCGGCTGGATCTCCAGCATGAATTCGAGCGGGCAACTCAATCTTGCGCCGTACAGCTTCTTCAACGCCTTCAATTACGTGCCGCCCATCATCGGTTTTGCCAGCGTCGGTCGCAAGGACACGCTGCGCAATGTCCAGCAGACGGGCGAGTTCGTCTGGAACCTGGTGACGCAGCCGCTGGCCGAGGCCATGAACCAGACCTGCGCCGCGGTCGCTCCGGAGGTGAGCGAGTTCGAACTGGCCGGCCTGACGCCCCTGGCCTCGCGCCTGGTGCAGCCGCCCAGGGTGGCCCAGAGCCCCGTTGCGTTCGAGTGCAAGGCCACTCAGATCGTTCAATTGCAGGGCGCCGACGGAGCCCAGGTTTCGACCTGGCTGGTGCTGGGCGAAGTGGTGGCGGTGCACATCCGCAAGGACTTGATCGTCGATGGAATCTACGACACGGCGCGCGCCGGGCACGTGTTGCGCGGCGGCGGGCCGGCCGACTATTTCACGGTCGGCCCGGCGCAGCTGTTTCGCATGGTTCGGCCGTAACTGCAGCCGATCGCGCCATGAAAATTCCAGACGTCAGTGCCAAGGAGCAAAAGGAGCTCAACGCGCTGCTGTGGCTGGTGGCCTGCGGATTCTTCATGCAGACGCTGGACGCCACCATCGTCAACACCGCCTTGCCGGCGATGGCGCGCAGCCTGGGCGAGAGTCCGCTGCGCATGCAGTCGGTGGTGGTGGCCTACTCGCTCACCATGGCCATGCTGATTCCGGCGTCGGGCTGGATCGCCGACCGCTTCGGCACGCGCCGCGTCTACGTCAGCGCCATCGCCGTGTTTGTGGTCGGCTCGCTGCTGTGCGCGGCCTCGCACAGTGTCAGTCAACTGGTGGCGGCGCGGGTGGTGCAGGGCATGGGTGGTGCGCTGCTGCTGCCGGTCGGCCGGCTTTCGGTGTTGCGCTCGTTTCCCCGGAGTCACTTCCTGCCGGCCATGAGTTTTGTCGCCATTCCCGGTCTGATCGGCCCGCTGCTGGGCCCGACCCTGGGCGGCTGGCTGGTCGAGGTGGCGTCCTGGCACTGGATCTTCCTGATCAACGTGCCGGTGGGTGTGTTCGGCGCCGTTGCCACGCTGCGGTACATGCGCGGCTCTGCGCTGGAGCGGGTGGCGCGCTTCGACGCGATCGGCTACCTGCTGCTGGCCTTTGGCATGGTGTGTGTTTCGCTGGCGCTCGACGGCCTGTCCAGTCTGGGTTTGCAGCAGGCCGGCGTGCTGGTGCTGCTGATCTTCGGCTTGGCCAGTCTCAGCGCCTACTGGCTGCACGCCGCGCGCCACCACGATCCGCTTTTTTCGCCGGACCTGTTCTCGATCCCGACGCTCAGCGTGGGGCTGCTGGGCAATCTGTTTTCGCGGCTGGGCAGTTCCTGCATGCCCTTGCTGGTGCCGCTGCTGCTGCAGGTCAGCATGGGCTATTCGCCGTTCCACGCGGGCCTGATGATGCTGCCCGTGGCGCTGGCCGCGATGACGGTCAAGCGCCTGGTCACGACCTTGATTACCGGCGCCGGCTACCGGCGCGTGCTGGTCGTCAACACCATGCTGCTGGGCTTGCTCATGGCCAGCTTCGCGCTGGCCACGCCGGAGCAGCCGTGGTGGGTGCATTCGCTGCATCTGGCCTGTTTTGGCGCCGTCAATTCGCTGCAGTTCACGGCCATGAATACCTTGACGCTGAAGGATCTGGACCCGGTCCATGCCGGCAGTGGCAATGCCTTGCTGTCGATGGTGCAGATGCTCGCCATCAGCATGGGCGTGGCCAGCGCCGGCGGCGTGCTGGCTGCCTTCAGCGGTTTGTTTGGCAGTGACAGCGCGGCGCACACGCTGCAGGCCTTCCATGCGACCTTTGTCTGCATGGGGCTTATCACGCTGGCCTCGGCCAGCATCTTCTGGCAGTTGACGCCGCGGGAGAGCGAGGTGCCGAAGTCCCATCCACCCGATCTGTCCGACAACGCTTGACCCCGCATGATGACACTGTTCCATTGCATGAGTGCCCGTTCCTTTCGCCCCTTGTGGATGCTGGAGGAACTGGGCCTGCCTTACGTTTTGAAGATGCTGCCGTTCCCGCCGCGCGTGCTGGCGCGCGACTACCTGGGGATCAATCCGTTGGGCACGGTGCCGGCTTTTTTCGATGGCGAGGTTGCCATGACCGAGTCCGCGGCGATCTGTCACTATCTGGCCAGTCGCGACGGCCCGTCACGGCTCTGCGTTGCGCCGGGCGATCCGGAGTACGGCAACTTTCTCAACTGGCTGCATTTCGGTGAGGCGACGCTGACCTGTCCGCAAACCATCGTCCTGCGCTACGGACGTTTCGAGCCGCCGGCGCGCCGTCTGCCGCAGGCCGCGGAAGACTACCGGCGCTGGTTCCTGGCCCGCTTGAAAGGCCTCAGCCCGGTGCTGGCGCGCCGTTCCTACCTGTGCGGCGAACATTTGACGGCAGCCGATATTGCGGTCGGCTATGCCCTGCTGCTGGCAAGTTACCTGGACCTGGTCGAAAGTTTCCCACTTGCAGTGCAGGACTACTGGCAACGTCTGCAAGCCGGCGCCGGCTACCAGCGGGCGATGAGTGCGCAGTTGCAGGCAGCGGTGGAGCAGGGTGTTTCAACCACGCCGGCACCGCTGGCAAATTATTGAGATTTCCTGAAAGGGTGACCTGCCAAACCTCCGTTCAGCATAGTGGGAGGATCAGGCTGGTGGGGCACTCAGCTCCGTGTCCCCCGCCCTGCGGGCTCCTCCTTTACCTGCGCTGAGCGCCCCACCAACCTGATCTTTCAGCCAGGGTTGGTATGCCCAACGCAAACCACCGACGCTCGCAAAGGGACACGCTGTCATGCCGGACTTGATCCGGCATCCATGGATTGCGGGTCAAGCCCGCAATGACAACGTCGCATCCGCTCCTGCGCAACGGTGTCGCGAATTTCGGAACTCACTGAGCTGTCGCGCTCAGGCGCCGTGTTCTTCCGATCCCTGCTAGCAACATCGTTTTCGGGTTCCCGGAATTCTTCTTTCGACGCTCTTCCATTGAGACTTTTCCGAGACTTTGTATGGCTATATTCAGCCCCATCTTTTGAAAGGGGTATTCCATGACAGGTCAACATTGTCGGGGCGCTTCCCACGGAGGCGACCTTCACGAAGGGAGATTGAGCGGCCGATTTGGCAAGGCACTGATCGCTGCTGGCATCTCGCTGGCGGCGGCGGGTTGCGCCACCACGCAGCAAGCGCAGAGCGCGATCGAATCCAGATTCATAGGCCAGTCGAGCGACGCCTTCTTCGCACGCTACGGCATGCCGCTGTCGTCCTTCCCGCTGAACAACAGCACTCTGTACCGCTGGCGCGGCGGCGAGACCTCGGTCCAGATCCCGGCCGACTACGGCAAGACCGATCCGGCCGCGGCCGGCGTTGGTGCCGGCAAGACCAGGAGCACGACGCAGGTTTCCAACCCGAACCCCAACACCACGATTACCGAAACCACCACCACAAGTTTCAGCATTGGCGGCTTGCTGTCGCCGCAAGCCTTGCTCTCACCGGCGCGCACGCTGCCGATATTCTGCGAGGCGCAGGTCACCGTTGATGCCAAGGGCTTGATCGTTGGCATGCGCATCATGCAGGACACCCGCGGCTTCGGCCTGAGCTTGTCGCGTTGCGCCGAAGTATTCGATGTGAAGTAAGCGGTGCGCGCATGGCCCGCTGCCAATACGCACCTGTTTCCGAAGGTATTCTTTGAAGGGAGTGTTCCATGAAAAGGCAAAAAGGAAGCCACGGGCTTGTCGGTCTCGCCTGGGGATTTGGGTTGGCACTGTTGCTGTCGGCCTGTGGCGGTGGCGCCGGCAGCCCGAAGGTCAAGGCCGCCATGCTGGGAAAAGTGGCGGGTGTTCTGGCCGACAACGTGGACAACGCGTTTATCCCGGACGCCGACCCGGCGACTTCCACCGCCCCCGTCGTCATTGGTGAGGTGGTCTGGAATGACAGCTTCATTGTTTCCATCAAGAATGCTTTTGATGCGGGCCGGCCGATTGCCCTGGTCCATGCCAGCCTGGACGATATCGACATGTTGCGAAAAGTTGTCGGTTTTCCGGGCGACTTCGTGCTGCCGGACGGCTTTACCCAGGTTGACATCTATGGGGTCGACAGAGACATTGATGGAAATATTTACGACGTCGTGATCTTCCCTAATTCGAACCTGCCGGCCGCAACGGAGGTCAAGTATTCCCTGGACCCGGTCACGCAAGCCAGCACGCCGGTGGCTAGCAGAAGCGTTCCGGTGGACAACCCGGATGACGAACAGAAACAACAGCAGCGCGTGAACGATCTCTCGGCCTGGTTCAAGGAAGATGCACCGCGTGATGTGAAGGCGAGGCAGGCAGCCGCGCACCCAAGGGCCGCCTTGGCGGCTTCACTGGGGGGCTACGACCTGGCGGCCAATGCCAAGTCGTTCGCCCGGACCTATGTCTTCAACCACGGAAATAATCGCCACCAAGTCACCAACAGGGTGTGGTCGGCCCACGATGACGTGAACAATGAAGACATTTTCTATATCCGGCAGACCGGCCTGTTTGCCGCCGCGGCGGAAGTGATTTACGACACCGGCTACCGTCGCGGCATGTATGCCACGGCTTACAAAGTGGCAAATTATGTTCCCGATCTGCTGAACAATAATTCACAGCTGCAACTGGTCATGAACAATCCAGCGACCCATGAAGGCAAGGTCAGTGTCGACGTCGGAGTCGATCTCAAGCTGGACGGCAAGTTTGGGGTCGACGCGAAGGCCGACGGCAAAGGACCTAGCGCCGGCGGGGATCTGGGTGTCTCCGGTGGCATCGCCATCAAGAATTCCCTCAAATACGATATCCCGGATGTGACCGTGACCAACAAGTCGGGGATGCGCATCAACGACGCGAATTGGGACTTCACGATTCGAAAACCCGGCTACATCTGGAATCCACTGTGCCGGTGGTTCTCCCTGCAGGACATTCCGCCGCTCGGCAAAGGCACCTTCCAACCGGCCACCGAATGGGTTTGGCGTGTCAGCAAGGAAGGCAGGCAGAGATACCCCGCAGGCTTGCCGATCCAGACCGATTTTTATGCGGAGATCGGCGAAACCTCGTTGGGCTTTCTGGAATTTACGCTGTGCGAGGCTTTTAGAAAAGAAGGCTCGACCGGCCGACTCGGTGCTCAAATGACGGCTCCGTGGCCGCCCGTGGTGGCCATGCCCTGAGAGTCACCGAATCTTTCAATTGTCTTTTCAGGAGATGGCACATGAAGAATAAATCTTGGCCCGCTTGGGCTCTTGCAACATCACGTCGTTGCCTGGCCGGCATCGCACTGGCCGCGCTGGGCGCCTGTGGCGGTGGTTCCGGTGGCGGCACCGGTGCGCTCGACCCGGGCGCCGATCTCGGTGGCGCCGCGCCGACCGGCACCTGCTACGACGGCAACGTTGCCAACAGCGTGGGGAGCGAAGATCCTTTTTATGCCAATTCCTGGCATCTGAAGAACAGCGGCGCCACGCAAGTCGTTTCAGCTATCGATAACAAGGGTGTGGCGGGGATAGACGCCAAGGTCGAAACCGTGCACAAGGCGGGCCGTGGCTGTACCGGCAAAGGGGTGACCATTGCGATCGTCGACTCCGCCATGGAAATTGGCCATGAGGACCTTAAAGACAATGTGCTTGCCGGCAAATCCTGGAACTTCGCGAACAACACCAGCGATCCGAGCCCGGCGTTGAATCAGGCCGAAGGGGACCATGGTACCGCGGTGGCCGGCATTGCCGCGGCCCGTGGCTGGAACGGCAAGGGTTCCAGGGGGCTGGCCCCGTTGGCTTCGCTGGTGGCCTATCCGGTGCTTAACATCCAGCCCACGGCCACAACCTCGGAATCCGACGTTGCCTACCTTTCGTTCGGCGCCAAAGCCCTGGCCGACGCCAGCCACGCCGTCACGCCCCTCTTTGGCAATCGCGCCGATGGCGCCAGCATCTTCAATTTCAGTGTCGGTGCGGACTACGCGGCGCCGCGTGTGGTGATCTCCGACTCGGATACGGCGGGCGAGTTGGCGGCCCAGTACGGCACCAAAAACCTGCGTGGCGGCCTGGGCGCCCTCTATTTTCAGTCGGCCGGCAATGAGTTCGAGGATATGAAGGGGGTCTTGCCCGACGGCACCGAACTCAAGTTGAACTGTGCCGTGACCCTGGCCGAAGATGCGGCCATTCTGGGCGGAAAATTGTCCAATCTGGCCGGCATGTCATGTGGCAACTCGAACCAGGAGCCGGCCGGGAAACCGTATTTCTATCAGGTCGCGGCGATCCACAACACCGGCAAGGCTTCGTCCTATTCAAGTGCCGGCGCCGCCAACTGGATCACCGGCTTTGGTGGCGAGTACGGACGTGAAGAGCCGGCCATCATCACCACCGACAACAGCACTTGCACCAGTGGCGCCAACAATGTCAATAACCGGGACGGCTTGCTGGCGCAATTTGGTGCCATGATCAGCAAGCTGGTGGCCGATCTGTTTGGCGACCCGGCGTCCAAGGACCCGCTGTGCAATTACACCGGTAGCATGAACGGCACCTCGAGCGCCGCACCCAGCGTCTCCGGCGTGGCGGCGCTGATGCTGGAGGCCAATCCCAAGCTGACCTGGCAGGATGTTGGCTACATTCTTGCCAAGACCGCGCGCAAGGTCGATCCATTGATTGCTTCGGGCGCCAACGCCGTGACGTTCAGCCGCACGGGCGACACCGATTCCTGGGAGCTGGATGACCCCTGGATCACCAATGCGGCCGGCTTCAACTTCCAGAGCCGCTATGGTTTCGGCTTGGTGGACGCCGATGCGGCCGTCAAACTGGCTGCCGCCTATACGGCGCCGGCCGGTCGGCGAGCGGTTACCTTGACCGCTGGCGGAACCAAGTCGACGTCCGGACTGCACCAGTCGGTGGGCCTGCATTGGTCGATCGCCGAGTTCGCGGATGCCAAGGCCATGACCGGCCCCATGCGGCTGGAAATGACGCTCACCAACAATACCGGCGTTGACATCAATCCCGGCTTCCTGCAATTCGAACTGCAGAGCACCCAGACCGGAACCAAGTCGATCGTGCTGCCGGCCTTCACCTCCTGGTATGTAGGCGGGAAAACCTTCAAACTCAAGGATAAGGGGCAGTTGCAATTCAGGTTCCAGACCAATGCCTTTTTCGGCGAGGCCATGGCCGGCTATTACAAGGTTCACGTGATCGATTTTTCCGGTGCTTCCGGCGCTCCGGGAAAAACCCTGGACTTCGAACCGACCCTGACTTCGTTCAGCCTGTGAAGACACGGCTGGAAAATCGAGGATGAAGCCAGCGCCCTTGTTGATCCTGCTGCTGGGCCTGCTGCTGGGGGCGGCCGGGATCTGGTACCGGCCGGCAGCGGCACCGGACGGAAGTTCGCCAGCGGCGGGGCCGACAGCGCCGCATGCCGCTGCCCCGTTGACGGCTGAGCGTTCAAGTGATGTCGGAAATGGGCCTGCCAGCGTGCCGCCGTGGACGCCAGCCCAAGCGCCCACGCCGGCCCCAACCTCCTCGGCCGGTGGCGGCAGTGCCTGGGTCGCGCCGGCGTTGACGCGGCAGCAGGAGCCGGCGCCAAAGGTGTCGATGGCCGGCCGGGACTGGTTGCTGCTGGGCGCCCGGGAGGTTGTGAACGGCAACGCAAAGCAGACCATCGTGGTGCTGCGGGACGAGCTCAGCGGGCAACTGGAATACCGTCAATCCGCCTTGCGCGTGGTGCTCAGGGAAGGCCTGGACTACGAGGCTTTCATCCGTGAACGGCCGCACGCGCGACGCTTGTTCGTGAATCCGCTGTATGGCGAAATAGCCGTCGATCCGGCCCAGATCGGTGCCGAATATCTGGCCTTGTCCAGCGATCCCCGGGTACTCAAAGTCACCTTCCTGCCGATCGCCGTGCCGCTCAAGGCCAGGTAGATCGCCGGCTCACCTGGTGCGCTGGCGTTTGCGTTCAGTAAAAGATGGCGAGCCAGATGGTTTCTTGCTCTGGCGCGGTCCAGGCGATCCGGTGTTTTTGGTGGGCCGGAATATGGACGTAGTCGCCGCATCCCAGATCCAGGGTGCCCTCCGGAAATTGCAGCCGGGCCGCTCCCCTGAGCAACAAGACCCATTCCGGCTGCTCCTGGTCGTACCAGAAATCCGGACCCGATTCATGTCCTCTGGAAATGATGCGCTCTATTCTGAGTCGGCCCGATGACAACAGGGTTTGGCTAAGTTCCGCCGGCAATTCCCGCGGGATGTTGTCGAGTAGATTGGCTTTTTCCATCAGTTGATCTTTTGCTCCGGCTCGGCGCCGGTCAGCGGCAGGCGGATCGTGAACTCGGCGCCCCCCGCCACATTGCGCGCGCCGATGCTGCCGTGCAGACGTTCGGTGATCATGCGGCTGGCCAATACCAAGCCGAAGCCCAGCCCGGAATGGCTGGAGGGACGGGCGTACAACTCGAACAGGCGCTCCAGGTGCTCAGCCCGGATACCGCCGCCGTTGTCGGTGATGGTCAGCAACAACTGGTGCCCGGTCGCGCTCATTGTTACCGTGATCAGGGGGGCGGCGACCTTGCGTTCCTTGAGCACTTGGGTGGCGTTCTCCAGCACGATCATCATGGCGTGCGCGAAGGCGTTGGCGTAGCCGTGCAGCACCAGATCCGGCAGCAGGCGGCGTTCGATGCGCAGCGCACTGCCGGTGGTCATGGGCGTCAGCATGCTCACCACATGCTCGATCTGCTCGGCCGGGTAAAAGTCCTGCTGCGACTTGTCGTCGCTATAGAAGCGGTAGATGTCGACGATGGTCTTGTCCATGAAGTCGATGGTCTGGCGCATGGCGGCCAGTGCCTTGGGCAGTTCCCGTTCGCGCTCGGCCAGCGGGCGATCCATCAGCGATTCGAGCTTCATCAACTGCGTGCCGGCGTAGATCACCGGCCGCTTCAACTGATGCACCACGCCCGAGAGCATCTGACCGACCGAAATGAATTTCGATTGCGCGATCAGCAGCCGCTCGCTGGCATCGTGCTCGGCGGCCAGGCGGCGGATGCGCTGGCCCAGACCGAGTGACAGAAAACTGAGTTCCAGTGTCAATCCGATCGGGGTCCCGTAAACGCTGGTGAACTCGGGAATCCCAAGTTCCAGACCAAACCACTCGGCATCCTGCAGCAGCGCCAGCAGGATGAAGCTGCCGGTGCCGGCCAGGTAATAGGACCAGCCGGCAAAGCGCTGCACGGCGGCATGGATGGCCACCGCCAGCCAGAACAGCAGGAAAAACAGCAGCAGATACGCCATCGCGGGGCCGATCACGTCCAGCGCTGGCCAAAAGGCGGCGGCGACTTCGGTCAGCATGATGGTCAATGCCAGCGCGATCCAGCCCTGAAGCAGGCGCGCCACCCCTGGGGAGCGGTGTTTCAGGTCGAAGAACGCGTTGCCAAAGAGCGCCGCGGTGATCGTCACCAGCATCAGCATGAGTCGCGAAATTCTGGCCTCGGTGACGGCTGTCAGCGAACCCAGAAGGGCGGCCGTGTCGGGCATCAAAGTGCTGAACAGGGGTCTGGCCAATACCAGGATGTCGACCCCATGCATGGTCAGGGTGAAGGCGTACAGCGTGCTGGCGTGCAGCACATAAAACAGGAAAACACGCTGGCGCAAGGCAAAACCGGCGATCAGGTTGTACAACACCAGCGCCGCCACCAGACCCGTGAAGATGCCCCAGATGCTGGCGTCGCGCTGGGCAAAACGCAGGAAGCTGTTGGGCGTATACAAGTGGCTGTCGATCTCCATGGCGCGCTCGGAGTAGTGCCGGGTGTAGATCAGCACCTGCTCGCCGGCGCCCAGCGCAATCGGCTGCACGTCGTAGCGGTGGGACAGCGTGCGTGGCTCGCGCGGACGGTGACGGCCCAGAGCGTAGGATTCGACTTCACCGCCCTGGCGCAGCAGGTGGATGTCGATCTGGTAGACGTAAGGCGAGGGATTCATCAGCAATACGCTGCGCTTCTCGGGCGACGGGTTGTGCAGCGCCAGACGGGTCCAGACCGCGGCCCGTTGGACCGGGAAACGGGTGCGCTGCGTGGCCTTGAAACTGGCGTCCCGACGGCGCACCTCGGCCAGCGTCAACAGCCGGCTTTCATCGACCAGCATTTCTAGCGATGAGCGGGCGTCCAGTCGCGTGAAGTCCGGCGGCAGCTCCAGCGCCGTCAGCGCGGCGGCCGGCAGCGACCCGCACAGCAATGCCGCAGTCGCCAGCCAGCGCCACGGCCAGCGCCAAATCTCATTCATGCGGCGCCTGACGCAGCATGAAACCCATGCCGTACATGTTGGCGATATGGTCGGCCCCGATCTTTTGCCGCAGGCGCAGGATCAGGTTCTTCAAGCCGGCTTCGCTGGCGTTTTCGTCGTCGCCGTAGACCTGCGCCAGGATGCGGTCCTTGCTCAGCCATTGCCCACGGTGTTTCAAAAGCAGATCGAGCAAGGCCTTCTCCCGGTTCGTCAAGTGCACCGCTTGACCGGCGCGGTACAGGCAGTCGCTGGTCACGCAATAAGTGGTGTCGGCATCGAAGCGGGTGAACAAGCGGCCTTCGGCCAGAATGCGCTCGGCGCTGCGGCCCAGGGCTTCTTTCAGGCGTGCCCAGGACAAGGGCTTGACCAGGTAATCGGCCAGGTTGAGCCGCATCGCTTCCAGCAATTCGTCAGTCTTCGCGTAGGCACTGGTGATGAAAATCGGTACATGGAGATCGCGCTGGCGGATCGCTGCCGTCATTTCCAGTCCGTTCATTTTCGGCATCCGCAGGTCCGCGATCACCAGATGGATGGGACGGGAGTCGAACACACGCAAGCCTTCTTCGCCATCGGCCGCAACCACCAGATCGCGGAAAAAGCCGCGCAGCAGGTCGGCCGTGTCATCCCGCAAGACGGCGTCGTCCTCGACATAGAGCGCATCGAAATTGCGCAGGATCGAAATTCGCCGGTTGGCCACCGGCGGGGCGGAATCGGAGCTGCCTTCCATCGGGAAATTATGCCTACCCCGGTTGAGACTTTTACGAGACTTTGTGGTTTGGTCGGCGATCCGGCGCTTGCAGGCCGTGCTTTGGCTGTTCCCTGCTAGAGTGCTGGCGGCAGGGATTACGCCTTGCTGCCCAATTATCCGGAGACACGCCACTATGCAAAAACTGTCCACGCGCCTGCTGTTGATCGCCAGCGCCACGTTTCTTTGTTACGCCGGCAGCCAGGCCGCCTCGGTGGCTCCGGTGGCGGCCGAACACGGCATGGTGGTGACGGCGCAGCAGCTGGCGACCCGGGTCGGGGTCGACGTGCTGAAGAAAGGCGGCAACGCGATCGATGCCGCGGTGGCGGTCGGCTATGCGCTGGCGGTGGTCTACCCGGCGGCCGGCAATCTGGGTGGCGGCGGCTTCATGACGCTGCAACTGGCCGATGGGCGCAAGACCTTCCTCGATTTTCGCGAAAAGGCGCCGCTGGCCGCTACCGCCAATATGTACCTGGACGCTGACGGTAATGTGGTCAAGGGCCTGAGCACCAAGGGCTACCTGGCGGTGGGTGTGCCGGGGTCCGTGGCCGGGCTGGAACTGGCGCGTGCCAAATACGGCAGCATGACGCGCGCCGCGCTGATGGCGCCGGCGATCCAATTGGCCCAGCGTGGTTTTGCGCTGGAGCAGGGCGATGCCGACATCTTGCAGTCGGCGAGCGCCGACCTGGCCAAGGACGCGCCGTCCGCCGCCATCTTTCTAAATCGCGGCGAGCCGTTCCAGAGCGGCCAGAAACTGGTGCAGAAAGACCTGGCCAGAACCCTGCGTCTGATCAGCCAGCGCGGCGTTGCAGGCTTCTACCAAGGGCCGGTCGCCAAGGCGCTGGTGGCGGCCAGCAAGGCCGGCAAAGGCATCCTCAGCCAAGCCGACCTGGACCAGTACACGGTGCGCGAACTCGCGCCGGTGGAGTGCGATTACCGGGGTTACCACATCGTGTCGGCACCGCCACCCAGCTCGGGTGGGGTCGTGATCTGCGAGATTCTGAATATCGTCGAAGGCTACCCGCTCAAGGACTGGGGTTTTCGCTCGGCCCAGGCGGTGCACTACCAGATCGAAGCCATGCGCCACGCCTACCTGGATCGCAACAGCTACCTGGGCGACCCGGACTTTGTGAAGAATCCGCTGGAGCGACTGCTGGACAAGGGCTACGCGGCCAAAATCCGCGCCGCCATCGACCCGGCCAAGGCCGGCGTCTCGCAGCAACTCAAGCCCGGTGTCGCGCCGCACGAAGGGACCAACACCACGCACTACTCGATCGTCGACCAGGCCGGCAACGCGGTGGCGGTCACCTACACCTTGAACGACTGGTTCGGTGCCCGGGTCACGGCCTCCGGCACCGGCGTGCTGCTGAACAACGAAATGGACGACTTCACGGTCAAGGTCGGCGTGCCCAATCTGTACGGTCTGGTGCAGGGCGAAGCCAACGCCATTGCGCCGGGCAAGAGGCCTTTGAGTTCCATGAGCCCGACCATCGTCAGCCAGGGCGGCAAGCCGGTCATGGTGGTCGGAACGCCCGGCGGCAGCCGCATCATCACGGCCGTGACGCACACCATCCTGAACGTGATCGACTACGGCATGAACGTGCAGGAAGCGGTCGACGCGCCGCGTTTCCACCAGCAGTGGTTGCCCGATCTGACCAATGTCGATACGTTCGGCATCAGCCCCGACACGCGTAAGATCCTGCTCGGCATGGGGCACCAACTGGGCGCGCCGCAGCCAGCCAACCATCTGGCGGTGATCCTGGTGGGAGCGCCGTCGCTGGGCGGCAAACCGGTTGGCAACAAGCGCTTCTATGGCGCCAACGACCCGCGCCGCAATACCGGGCTGGCGCTGGGCTATTGAGCGTTGCCGGCTACAGCCGCTTGCTGGCAAATTCCTGAATTCTTTGTGCCGTGTCATGGTTGGCAAAACAGGCCGCCGCCGCCTCCTGTTCCAGCTCGATGGCCTTGGCCAACTGGCTTTGCAACTGACTGGTCAGCAGGCGCTTGAGGCGCGTCGTGGCGGTGGCCGAGCGTGATGCCACTTGTGCTGCCAACTCGATGGCAGTCGGTAGCATGGCATCCTGGGTTGTGACGCGATTGACCAGGCCCAGTTGCTGCAAGGCCGAGGCGCCGTGCCGCTCACCCAGCACGATCAACTCCATGGTGCGCTGGTGCCCCAGCGCCTGCGGCAGCAGGTGCGTGACGCCGCCGGTGACGAAATGGCCTAACGCCATCTCGGGAAAGAAGCACACCAGGTTGTCGGCCGCCACCACCATGTCGCAGTTGAGCACCCATTCGAAACCGCCGCCCACGGCATAGCCATGCACGGCGCCGATGACCAGCTTGGGGCCGAACATGATGTCGCGCGTGATCTGCTGGATGCGCTGGCAGTGCAGTGCGATGGAAGCCGGACTTTCGGCCTGCTGGTCGAACTCCTTCAAATCGTCGCCGGCGCAAAAAGCCCGACCGGCGCCGGTCAGCACGATGCAGCCGGTGGCCGGGTCGCTTTGCGCTTGCGCCAGCGCCGCATGCAAGTCCAGCAGCAACTCGCCGCCAATGGCATTGAGTCGCTCCGGACGGTTGAGGGTGACCACGCTGACGCGGCCCACGGTACTGATCTCGGTAAATTTCATGTTTTGCTCCATTTTTCACGGTCCCAGGTGTCGGCGGTAATGCCTTGTTGTTGCAGTTTGAATTTCTCGATCTTGTCGGTGGGTGTTTTCGGCAGCTCGCCGACAAAGCGGAGGTAGCGCGGCAGCATGAAGGGCGCCATGCGCTCGCGGCAAAAGTCCAGCAGGGCCGGGGCGTCGGGCTGCGCGTCGTGGCGCAGCACCACGCAAGCCATCACCTCTTCTTCGGTCATCTCGCTGGGCACGCCGTAGACGGCGCAGGCCAGCACATCCGGGTGTTGCTCGACCAGCATTTCAACTTCAGCCGCCGCAATGTTTTCGCCGCGCCGGCGCACCATGTCCTTGTTGCGCCCGACAAAGTACAGAAAGCCGTCGGCGTCGCTTCTCAGCAAATCGCCGGTATGAAACCACAAGTCCCGAAAAGCCGCCAGCGTGGCCTGCGGCATGCCGTAATAGCCGGCCATGATGAGGGAGGGCTCGCGCGTCCGCAGCGCCAACTCGCCGGCTTGCCCCACCGGCACTTCGAAACCATCCGGGTCCAGCAGCGCCACGTCGAACGGCCCGATGGGTTTGCCGCAAGAGCCCGACCGGCGCGGCTCATCCTGCGGCGTGAAAATCATGGCGCCGGCTTCGGTCAGGCCGTACAACTCCACCAGGCGGCAGCCGAAACGCGCTTCGAACTCGCTCGCCCAGGCCGGCAGCGGCACGCCCCAGCCGAGCCGCGCGAAATGTTCCCGGTCGCGTGCCGACGGCGGCTGTTTCCACAACATGGTGAGGGTGGCGCCCATGAAATCGAACACGGTGGCCTTGAGCGCGCGCATCTCGTCCCAGTAGCGCGACACGCTGAAGCGCTCGCCGATCGCGGCAACGCCCCGCAGCAGCAGGGCCGGGGCGATGGTCATGACGGCGGCGTCCAGATGAAACATCGGGTAGGGGCAGTACAGCACGTCATCGGGTTTCAGCCCTAGCCCCTGGATGGTCAGACTGGCCTGCGCCAGCACGAAGCGGTGCGAAATCATGGCGGCCTTGGAGGAGCCGCTGGTGCCGGAGGTGTAGAGCAGCAGGCACAGTTCGGCAAAGCCGACCTCCGGCAGCGTCGCCGGCGCCTGGCCTGGCGCTTGCAGCGCGTCATAGGACAGGCAGCCGGGCGCCGCCTCGCCGCCGACCACCACCACCTGCCCTATGCTGGTGAGCTGGTTGCGGACCTCGGCCAGTTGCGGGTACTGGCTGGCATGCACCAGCAGCAGCCGGCTTTGCACCAGATTGAGGGCGCCGCTCAGCACCTGGCCCCTGAACGCGGTATTCACCGGCGCCGTCACGGCGCCCAGCTTGGCCAGGGCAAACCACAGCAGCGCGAATTCGATGCAGTTGGGCAACAGAAGGCTGACGTTGTCGCCGCGCCGCACACCCTGCGCCTGCAGCCCGGCGGCCAGTTGGTCGGAGGCGACGTCGACCTGGCGGTAAGTCCAACTGCCCTGCGTCATGCGGATAAAGGTCTGCTCCGGAACCTCGGCGGCGGCCCGTCGCAGTTCCGCCGCCAGCGAACCGGCAAAACGCGGCCCTGAACCGCCAACAGTGTCAAGTTTCATGGCTTGTATTCGAAAGTGAATAGGGCAAAGCAAGCAACATGCTACCGCGCCAGGGCAGGCCTGCCGGTCGCCGGCGTTACCTTGTGTTGCACCAGCTATGTTCGACAACGCACAGACGGTCTGTTCGCGCGCCGGAATACTCCACTCAGTCAGGCAGTGCGCAACAGCGATTTTGCATGACCGCAGCGTAAGCGCAGGCAGGGTGTCGGTGCTCTGCATCGATGGTTTTTTGTATTCATCAAATAGGACAGCAAAATGAAAAAATTCGTGAACTATTTCAGAATCCTGCCGTGGTTTACGGCATTGTTTCTGAGCATCCTGGCGGCGGGATGCGGCGGCTCAAGCCAGGCGCCCATTCTGGGCGCAGGTGGCGACGTGGCCACGCTGGTGCCGACCGTGACGGCCGTGGCGCCCCTTCCCAACGCGGTGGGGGTCTCGGTCAATACCAAAGTGATCAGTGCCACCTTCAGCAAGGCGATGGACCCCACCACGCTGTCCTCCGCCAGCTTTACCCTGGCCTGCCCGGCCGGCACACCGGTCACTGGCGTCGTCAGTTATCTGGCAGCCAGCAATCTGGCCACGCTGACGCTGCCGGCGGCCTCCAGTCTGGCGCCCAATACCTTGTGCACGGCCACCGTGACCACGGCGGCCAAGGACACCACCGGCATTGCGTTGGCAAATAGTTTTGTCTGGACCTTCATGACCGGTGCCGCGCCGGACACCACCGCACCCCTGGTTACCGCGACGGTCAATGCCAATGGCGCTACCGGTGTCGCACTCAATAGCAAGGATGGTGCCACTTTCAGCGAGGCGATGGACCCGGCCACGATTACCGCGGCAACCTTCATGCTTAAGCAGGGGACGACCCCGGTTGCCGGCGCTGTCAATTATTCCGGCGTGAACGCAGTCTTTACGCCGACCAGCGCTCTCACAGCCAATACGACTTATACCGCCACCATCACCACCGGGGCCAAGGACCTGGCCGGCAACGCACTGGCCAGCAACTACGTATGGAGCTGGACCACCGGCGTGGTCACCGACACGACGGCACCCCGGGTCATCGCGACCATCAATGCCAACGGCGCCACCGGTGTCTCGATCAACACCAAAGTAGGAGCCACCTTCAGCAAGGCGATGGACCCGTTGACGATCAGCACCGCTACCTTCACCTTGAAACAGGGCAGCACCGCGGTGGCCGGCACCACCGCCTACGCTGGCGTCGACGCGGTCTTTACGCCGACCAGCGTTCTGACACCTAACACCACTTATACCGCCACCATCACCACCGGCGCCAAGGACCTGGCAGGCAATCCGCTGGCCAGCGACTACGTCTGGAGTTGGACCACCGGCGCGACGGCGGACACCACCGCGCCGACAGTGATTCTTGTCAATCCGGCGGATCTCGCCACCAACGTCGCCACCAGCAGCGCCGTCAATGCCACCTTCAGCAAGGCGATGGACGGGTTGACCATCAGCACGGCCAGCTTTACCGTGGGCGGTGTCACTGGAACAGTGGCCTACAACGCTGCCAGCAAGATTGCGACCTTTACGCCCAACAGCAGTCTGGCCGCCGGCACCACCTATACCGCCACCGTGACCAGCGCGGCCAAGGACCTGGCCGGAAATGCCCTGGCAGCGAACAAGGTGTGGACCTTTACCACCGCCGCAACCCCGCCACCGCCGCCGCCCACCATCGCCCTTGGATCGGCTTCCACCTTCGGCACCTTCGGCGGTACTGCCGGCATGACCAACACGGGCACATTGACGCTGATCAACGGCAATATCGGGACCATCGCCACCGGCTCTTCTGCGGTGACCGGCTTCCACGACACGGCGGGTGACATCTACACCGAAACACCGGCCAATATTGGCGCTGTCAACGGCAAGATCTACACCTGCACCAGCTCCGTCACCGGCCCCACCTCGACCGGCCCCAACGCCGCCTCCTGTGCCATTGCCACGCAAGCTCGGCTGGATGCGCAAGCCGCTTACCTGGCCCTGGCGGCCATGCCGCCGGGTGCCAATCCGGGTGCCAATCTGGCCAACCTGACGCTGGCTCCTGGCGTCTATACCTCGCCGTCGGGTTCTTTCTTGATCGAGGGTGGTAATCTGACCCTGGACGCCCAAGGCAACGCGAATGCAACCTGGGTCTTCCAGATGGCGCAAACGCTGACAGTCGGCGGCCCCGGCGCTGCCGCGCCGCAAAGCATCATCCTGGCCGGTGGCGCCCAGGCCAAGAACGTGTTTTGGCAAGTCGGCACTTTTGCCACCATCAACGCCGCCGGTGGCGGCACCATGGTGGGAACCATCATTTCGCAGGCCGGCGCCTCGTTCTCCACCGCTGGCAATGTGGCCATCGTGACCTTGCAGGGGCGGGTGTTGTCGCTCGGTGCCTCGGTGACGCTGGTCGACACGGTCATCAATGTACCGGCCCCTTGACCGGCCAGTGACCCGGAAAAACGAAGTTCATCAATTGCAAGCATTCTGCGTACCGCGCTGATTCCATCGCGGACGCAGACTCCCTCTGGAGAAAGACATGAAATCAGCAAAATCCAAATTCGCAGCCGGCGCCGGCAAACTCAGCCTGGTGGCACTGGCCGTGATGGCCAGTACATTGGCCCTGGCCGACGACGCCGGCTGGTACACGGGGGCCAACATCGGCCGCACCAAAGCGACCATCGATGACGCCAGAATCAGCAGCAACCTGCTGGGCGCCGGCGCCAGCAGCGTCTCCATCGTCGAGGAAAACCGCGACCAGGGCTTCAAGATTTATGGCGGCTACCAGTTCAACCGGTATTTCGCGCTGGAAGGCGGCTATTTCGATCTGGGCCGCTTCTCCTTCACGGCCAACACCACGCCGGCCGGAACGCTGAGCGGCAATATCAATCTGCGAGGCCTCAATCTCGATCTGGTGGGCACACTGCCGATCACGGAGAAGTTTTCCGCCTTTGGCCGTATCGGTGCCAATTACGCCCAGGCCAGCGACAGCTTCAGCGGCAGCGGCGCGGTCCGCGTCTTCAGTTCCAATCCAAGCACGCGCGAGACCAATCTGAAGGTCGGTTTGGGACTGCAATACGCTTTCACCGACGCCCTGGCGCTGCGCGGCGAACTGGAACGCTACCGCATCAACGATGCCGTCGGCAACCGGGGCGACGTCGACATGCTCTCGGTCGGGCTGGTCTATCGCTTCGGCGCCAAGACGCCGACGCCGGTGGCCCGCGCGCCCGCTCCGCAGCCGGTCTATGTGGCACCGGCGCCAGAACCGATGGTCATGATGGCGGCGCCACCGCCACCGCCGCCGCCACCCCCTCCACCGCCGGCGGCGCGGATGCCGTCCCGGGTCACTTTCTCGGCCGATTCCCTGTTTGATTTTGACAAGTCCAGCGTGAAGCCGGCCGGCCAGCAGCAACTCGACCGCTTTGCCGCCGACCTGCGGGGCACCGACTTCGACGTCATCACGGTCACGGGCCACACCGACCGGATCGGCGCGCACGCCTACAACCTGAAGTTGTCGACGCGTCGCGCCGAGGCGGTCAAGGGTTATCTGGTGGGCAACGCCGGCCTGGCGGCCGACAAGATCGTCGCCAAAGGCGTCGACGGCGCCGATCCGGTGACCAAACCTGGCGATTGCCAGGGCCACAAGGCCAGCAAGGCGCTGATTGCCTGCCTGCAGCCGGATCGCCGCGTTGAAGTCGAAGTGACCGGCACGCGTTGAGGCCGGTGGCGCCAGGCGGCCAACTGGCTGCCGGCGCCGGCCGCGCAAGCCCCTCTTTTTGGTGCTTGTCCTACAGCCTTGTGCGTGCCGTCTGACAGACATCGCAAGGCTTGCTCCCTACCATCGGTGCATCGCCTTGTTGCTTCGCCATCGACAAGGCGATGGCGCCTGTGGGCAACCATTTCTCAATTATTCGGCTCGGCTTTTTGGTCGTGCGCGTGGAGCCACTTATGAATGCCAAGGTCATTACCCATCCGTCCTGGAGCACTGCGTCGTTTGGCGACAACCCGGGTACCTCGCCGATGGAGCTGTCGGCGCTGGGTGAGCACCTGGACCTGTGTCGCGGAGCGCACGGTCGCCTGTTCGCCCTGCAATGCGCCGCCCATACCGTGCAAGGCTTCGTGGCGACGCGCTTTGTAACGACACTGGTGGTGCTGGCACTGTTGATCGGTCTGGTTTCGCTGGTGTGGTAAGGCATGGCGCAATCCGAGTTGCTGCGCCTGGTACCGGATGCGCCGCCCGCCTTGTGCGCCATCCTGGACGATCAGCGCGGCGCGCTGCCGCCGCCGATACGTTCCGAGATTTTCGGCCTGCAGCGTTTTGCGCAGCATGGCCGCAGCCTGGGTGAAAGCCACCGCGCCGCCCGCGCCAGTTGGCGCGCCGCCACCTTTTTCCCGCGCCTGCGCAGCAACATCGACGCGCTGCGTGAAGCCCAACACTACATCGGCGAACAGGCCAGCACTGGCTACGACATCAGCCCGGCGGCCGAATGGCTGCTTGACAACTTTCACCTGATCGAAGCGCAACTGAAGGAAATTCACGAGGGTTTGCCGCGCAGCTATTTCCGCACCCTGCCGGTGCTGCTGGACCCGCCGCTGGCCGGCTTGCCGCGCGTCTATGGCGTGGCCTGGGCCTTCGTCGCGCACACCGACGGCGCTTTCGACGAAGAGTTGTTGAAACAGTTTCTGGGCGCTTACCAGGAAACCCGCGAACTCAACCTGAGCGAGATGTGGGCGCTGCCCACCACCTTGCGCGTGGTGCTGATCGAAAACCTGCGCCGCCTGGCCGAACGCGTGGCCAGCAACAAGGCGGCGCGCGAGGTTGCCAACCTGTGCTGCGATCACCTCGAAAGGCTGGATCTGGCGGGGCTGGATCAACTGCTGACCCTGCTCAACCAGCGCGGCGTCGGCCGCGTCTTCCTGGCCCAGATGGCGCAACGCCTGCGGGACCTGCAAAGCAGCGCCGCGGCTAGCGATCCGGCGCGCTATCCGGACAGCTACCGCGACTGGCTGCGTCTGGCGTTGCCGGATCTGGTTGCGCTGCAGACGCAGCAAAGCGCCGACCAGGCGGCCGACAACCTGAGCGTCAGCAACGCCGTCACCTCGCTGCGTGCCATCGGCGCCGCCGACTGGCCGGAGATCGTCGCCCACACCAGTCCCCTGATGCGGCTGATGCTGACTTCGACCCTGTTCGAGGCGGAACATTCCGTGACCCGTGACCAGACGCTGCACGGCATCGAACGGCTGGCCTGGCGCAGCGGCCGCAGCGAAGTGTCGGTGGCGCAGACGCTGTTCGATCTGATGCACTCCGACGCCGCCGCCGCCGCTGGCGCGCTGGCCAGCCACTGGCTGCGCGGCGCCGGCCGGCCGGCCCTGACCAGCGCCCTCGGTCTGCACGAAGGCGCGGCGCTGCTGTGGCGCGCCCTGGCCCGGCGCCTGGCTTTGCCGGTCTACCTGGGCGCCGTGCTGCTGGGTAGCGTGGGCCTGCTGGTTTGGTTGATGAGCCAGGCCGGCCAGCCCGGCGGCGTTGACTACAAGGCGGTGACCGTGCTGGGCGCGCTGTTGATGCTGTTTCCGGCGTCGGAAGCGGTGGTGGCACTGATCAACCGGCTGATCAGCGAGTCGGTGCGGCCGCGCCATCTGCCGCGTCTGGCGTTGGCCAACGGCATACCGGCCGAGCACCGGGTGCTGGTGGTGATCCCGGCCATGCTGAGCAGCGCTGCCGCCAGCCGCGAACTGGTGCACCGTTTGCAGTTGCACTACCTCGCCAACCCGGAACGCCAGGCCCAGTTCGCGCTGTTGTCCGACTGGGTCGATGCCGACAGCGCGCAACTGGCCTCGGACGACGCCTTGCTCAGCGGCGTGCGAGAGCAAATCCGCGAACTCAACCAGCGCTATCCCACTGCGACGGAGGAGGGCGGGGCGGCGCCGCGCTTCATCCTGCTGCACCGCGAGCGGCTGTTTTGCGAAACCGAGCAACGCTGGATCGGCTGGGAACGCAAGCGCGGCAAACTCGAACAACTGGTGGCGGCGCTGGCGCAGGGCAGCAGCGCCGCTTTCCTGGATCTGGCCGACGAATCCCGCATCGCCGCCGACACCCGCTACATCGTCACGCTCGACAGCGACACCCAGCTGCCGCCCGGACGCCTGCGCGAGCTGGTGGGCGTGGCGGCGCATCCCGAGAATCAGCCGCAACTCGACGCCAGCGGGCGAACGGTGATAAGCGGCTACGGCATTTTGCAGCCGCGCGTCGCCACGCCGCTGCCGGCGCCGCAGGAATTCACGCTGTACCACTGGCTGTTTGCCGGGCAGTGCGGCATCGATCCCTACAGCGCCGCCAGTTCCGAGGTCTATCAGGACTTGTTTTCCGAAGGCACCTTCACCGGCAAGGGCTTGCTCAACGTGCGGGCGCTGCATGCCGTGTTGTCCGGACGCCTGCCCGAGGGGCAGGTGTTGAGCCACGATTTGCTGGAAGGCTCGATCGCGCGCTGTGCCGCCGTGACCGATATCACGCTGATCGAGGACGCGCCGTTCCATGCCGATGTGGGCGCTGCGCGGGTGCACCGCTGGACCCGCGGCGACTGGCAACTGCTGACCTTTCTGCGGCACCCCGGGCGCTACGGCATCCGCCTCATCAATCGCTGGAAGATGTTCGACAACCTGCGCCGTTCGCTGGTGGCGCCGCTGTCGCTGGCGCTGTTGGCGCTGGCCCTGAGCGGCCGCGTGGTGTCGCCCTGGGCCGCGCTGGCGCTGGTGCTGGCGGCGTTTTCGGCCGGACCCGTGATGGGTGCCGTGGCGGCTTTTGCGCCGAGCCGCGAGGACCTCGCGCGGCGCCATTTTTACGGCCAGGGTGCGATCGACCTGGAGCGTGCCCTGTGGGCCGGGCTGTGGCTGCTGGCGCAGTTGCTGGCGCAGGCGCTGCAGGGCGTCGACGCCATCGCGCGGGCGCTCTACCGCATCGGCATCAGTCGGCGCCACTTGCTGCAATGGACCACCGCCGCGGCCGCGCAGGCCTCGGCCAGGAGCGACCTGGCGGGGTTGCTGCGGCTCCATTGGCGCGTGCCGCTGCTGGCCCTGGCGCTGCTGGGCTCGCTGCTGGCCGGCGCCACGCCGTACCCGCTGACGGCCCTGCTGCTGTGCCTGTTGTGGGCGGCCTCACCGGTCTGGACCTGGTGGGTCAGCCGGCCGCGCTCGGCGCGCCAGGACGCGGCGCTGGCGCTGCCGGAGCAGGTTTATCTGGGCGGCATCGCACGCGACACCTGGCGCTTCTTCGAGCGCTGCGTGGGGCCCGAGGACAAGCACCTGCCGCCCGACAATCTACAGATCATGCCGCACGACATGGTGGCGCACCGGACCTCGCCGACCAACATGGGCCTGTACCTGCTGAGCGTCGCCTGCGCCCGCCAGTTCGGCTGGATCGGAACCCAGGACCTGCTCGGCCGGCTGGAGGCGACGCTGGCCACCTTGCTCACCTTGCAGCGCTACCGCGGTCACTTTCTGAACTGGTACGACACGCAAACCGGCGAGCCGCTGCTGGCGCTGTATGTGTCCACGGTGGACAGCGGCAACCTGTGTGGCCATCTGCTGGCGCTGGCCCAGGCCTGCCTGGAACTGGCGGCGGCGCCGTACGACGGCGCGCCAGCGCAGCGCGCGCTGGAGTGTTCCAGACGCCGGCTGGCGCCGCTGCTGGCACGGCGCGGCAAATTGTCGCCGGCGCTGCGCCAGGAACTCAGATGGTGCCTGGCCGATCACCGGGCGACCCTGCGCTCGGCCGCGCTGGACGCGCAGGCGCAGGGCGACGACGAGGCGCAGGCGCAGGGGGAGGCGAGCCGGCGCTTGCGCCTGCTGGCCGAGAGCTGCCAACAACTGGTCCAGCAAGCCGACTTCAGTTTTCTGTACCACCGCAAGCGCCATCTGCTGCACATCGGCTTTCGGGTCGCCGAGCAGGAACTCGATGCCGGCTTTTACGATTTGCTGGCGTCCGAGTCGTGCCTGACCAGTCTGCTGGCGATCGCCAAGGGCGATCTGCCGGTGACCCATTGGGAGACGCTGGGGCGCTTGTTCTTCGCGGTCGGCGCGCAGGCCGGCCTGCGCTCCTGGTCGGGCTCCATGTTCGAATACTTGATGCCCAGCCTGGTGCTCGACGAGCCGCGCGGCAGCGTGCTGCGGGAAGCCTGCCATGCGGCACTGCGCGAGCAGATCCGGTTTGCCCGGGCCCAGGGCGTGCCCTGGGGCATCTCGGAATCGGCCTACGCCGGCAGCGACTACACGCTGGCCTACCAGTACGCGCCGCAAGGAGTGCCGCGGCTGGCGCTGCGCCGTACCCCGCCGGACGAACTGGTGATCGCGCCCTATGCCACGGCACTGGCGGCGCAGATCGCGCCGCGTCATGCGGCGGCCAACTTCGCGGCGCTGGAAAAGCTGGCGGCGCGTTCGCGCTATGGCTTCATCGAAGCGCTCGATTTTTCGCCGGCGCGCCAGGCCGGCATCGAACTGTTCACGCCGGTCAGCACCTTCATGGCGCACCACCAGGGCATGAGCATCGTGGCGCTGGCCAACGTGCTGCTCGACGGCGTGGCGCAACGCTGGGGCATGGCCAATGCGCAAATCGAGGCGGTGGCTTCGCTGCTGCACGAGCGGGTGCCGCGCGAGGTCTCGACCCTGTCGGCCCCGCCGGCCGCCACGCCGCTGCAGGGGCGGGAACGCAGACGGGTGCCGGGGCTGCTGCGCGAGGTGATGCCGGGGCAAGCCGCCGTGGAGCCCACGCAGGTGCTGTCGAACGGGCGTTACAGCGTCTCGCTGCGGGCCAATGGGGCCGGCTGGAGCCGCTGCGGCCAGACCGCCATCACGCGCTGGCGCGACGACGCCTTGCGCGATGCCCACGGCAGCTTCTTTTACCTGCGCTGGCCGGCGCCGGCGCGCCTGGCCTCCCTGACGCAGCACCCGGCGCCCGATCCGGCGGCGCACTATCGCAGCGTCTACCATTCCGACCGCGTCTGCTTCGACGCCGCCTGGCCCACCCTGGAGGCGCACGTCACGGTCTGGGTCAGCCCGGAAGACGACATCGAGTTCCGCCAGGTCGAGTTGCGCAACCTGAGCGACAGCCCGCTCGACATCGAATTGCTGTCGGCGTTCGAGGTCACGCTGTCCGACCCGCGCGCCGATGAAGCCCACCCCGCGTTCGCCAATCTGTTCGTGCGCGCCGAGTGGCAGGCCGAGCACCGAGCGCTGCTGTTCGAGCGCAAGCCGCGCCTGCCGACCGAACGCGGCTTGCAGGCGGCCCATTTCCTGGCCGAGAGCGACCCGCAGGTGCGTGGCCTGCGGGTGCAGACCGACCGCCAGCGCTGGTGCGGCCGCAACCAGAGTGCCAGCCAGCCGCTGGCCTCGTTCGATGCCTTGCCGACGCCGTCTGTCGAGCCGACGCCGGGTCTTGACGGCGGGCTTGATTCCGGGATCGAGACCCGGCTCGATACCGGGCTCGATCCGGTCTGCGCCCTGGCCGTGCAGCTGCGCATCGCCGGCAACGCCAAGGCACGCCTGACCTTCGCCACGGCGGCGTCGGACAACCGCGCCACCTTGCACGCGGTGATCGACAAGTACCTGCAAGCCAGCCTGATCGAGCGCGCCTCGCTGATGTCAGCGACGCTGACCAGCATCCGTTTGCGCGCCCTGAACCTGCGGGCCGAGAACTTCGTGGCGATCCAGTTGCTGACCACGGCGCTGGTGCTGAGCCTGACGCGCACGCCGCGCAGCCCGGCCCGCGGCGCTGTCGCCGAGAGCGCCGAGGCGGCGCCGGTGCTGGTCTGCGACCGGCGCCTGCTGTGGCGCTTTGGCATCTCCGGCGATCGCCCGCTGCTGCTGCTGTCGGTCGGCGCGCTGCAAGGCCTGGGCTTGCTGCGTTCGCTGGCGCAGGCTTTGAACCAATGGTCCTGGGGCGGCATTGCCTGCGACCTGGTGGTGATCAATGCGGAGCCGATCTCTTACCTGATGCCGCTACAGCGCGAGATCGCGGCGCTGCGCGAGCGCCACGAGGCCGACAGCGCGGCCCAATCCAGCGCCAGCAATCCGGCCTGCACCGGCTTTCACGTGCTGCGCGCCGACGAGCTCTCGGTGGAGGAGCTGAGCACGCTGAAAACCCTGGCCCGCGTGCGCTTGCGGGCCGACGGCCGCCCGCTGCTGCACCATGTGCAGGAATGGATCGAGTCGCACGAGCAGGCCTTCGAGCAACGCCATGGCATCTCGACCGCGGCGCTGGCCGTGGTCGCGGCGCCGGCGCTTGCCGCGGCGGCGTCCGTGGGTGAGTTCGATGCCGCCTCGGGCGAGTTCCGCTTCGGCGTCGGCGCCCGGCTGCGCCCGCCGCGACCCTGGATCAACGTGCTGGCGAACCCGGATTTCGGCGCCCAGATCTCGGAAGCCGGCGGCGGCTACAGCTGGGCCTTGAACAGCCGCATGAACCAGCTCACGGGCTGGTCCAACGACCCGGTGGCCGACCCACCGTCCGAATGGTTCCTGCTGCAGGACCTCAAATCCCGCCAGGTCTGGAGCGTGACGCCCAACGCCTGGGGCGACCCGCGCGCGATCTACAGCGTCTCGCATGGGCAGGGCTACAGCCTGATCAGCCACAGTCGCGGCGATCTG
>NZ_JAQTMS010000035.1:43426-57493 GCF_028714215.1 Rhodoferax sp.
GGTGACGGCGTCGTGGTGTGTCGATGCGCAGACGGCCGTCAAGCAGGTGCACCTGGTGATCGCCAACCGCGGTGACAAGACGCTGCACTTGCGCGTGCTGGGCATCGCCGAATGGCAGCTGGGCGCCAACCGGGCCGACCGCGGCACCCTGCATACGGCCTATTCCCGGCAACGGCTGGCCGGGCAAAAACTCGGCGCCCTGCTGGCCACGCAGCGTGAGCGCTCGGCCGGTTTTGGCGATGGCACGGCCTTCCTGGCGCTGGCCGGCGCGACCGATGAAGAGGACGACTGGACCTGCGACCGGCGCGAGTGTTTCGATGCCCGCGGGCGCCTGGTGCTGCCGGACCATTTGGGCAAGAGTCAGGGCGAAGGACTCGATCCCTGCGCGGCGCTTTCCAGCCGGGTCCAGCTGGTGGCCGGTGAAACGCTGGAGCGGGTGTTCCTGCTGGGTTACGCGGCCAGCCCGGATGCGGCCCGCCAGCTTGCCACCGTGGCCGGCGCGATGCCCGCCGCCCAACGGCTGGCGCGGGTCTGCGTCAGCTGGGACAAATTGCTGGACGCCTGCACGGTGAAGACGCCGGACCCCCTGTTTGACGTGCTGGTGAACCGCTGGCTGCTGTACCAGACGGTGTCATGCCGGTTGTGGGCCAAGGCCGGTTTTTACCAGGCCGGCGGCGCCACCGGTTTTCGCGACCAGTTGCAGGACGCCATGGCGCTGGCCTGGGCCCAGCCGCAGTTGCTGCGCCAGCAGATCGTGCTGGCCGCCTCGCGCCAGTTCGTCGAGGGCGATGTGCAGCATTGGTGGCACGCCCCGCTGGGTGCCGGCGTGCGCACCCATTTCTCCGACGACCTGCTGTGGCTGGCGTTTGCCACTCAGCACTACCTGCGCGCCAGCGGCGACGTCGCGCTGCTGGAAGAGCGCGTGCCCTTTATCGAAGGCCCGGTGATCCCCGAGGGCGCCGAGGATGCTTACTACACGCCCAGCGTCAGCCGTCATGACGCCTCGATCTACGAGCATGCCGCGCTGGCCATCGATCGCAGTCTGCGGGTCGGCGCGCATGGCCTGCCGCTGATGGGCAGCGGCGACTGGAACGACGGCATGAACCGGGTCGGCATCGAAGGCCGCGGCGAGTCGGTCTGGCTCGGCTGGTTCCTGTGCCAGTTGGTGGCCGACTTCGCGCCGCTGGCGCGGCAACGCGCCGAGCTGCTGCGGGCGCAGCGCTGGGAAGATGCCGCGCTGGGCTGGCAAGCCGCCTTGACCGGCCCGGCCTGGGACGGGCAATGGTTCAAGCGCGCCTTCTTCGATGACGGCCAGGCGCTCGGCTCGCATGCCAACCCGGAGGCCCGCATCGACTTGATTGCGCAAGCCTGGGCGGTGCTGTCCAAGGTTGCTTCGCCGGCCTCGCAGCGCATGGCGCTGGCGGCGCTGGAGACGCATCTGGTGGACCGCGAGGCCGGCCTGATCAAGCTGCTGGCGCCGCCGCTGGCACAGGCGGTCCCGAGCGCCGGCTACATCCAGGCCTACCCACCCGGCGTGCGCGAAAACGGCGGCCAGTATTCGCACGCCGGCGTCTGGGCGCTGATGGCGCAGGCCGAATTTGCCAACAGCCGTGCCGGTTCCGGCGAGGATCGGGATACCCCGTACCGCTACTTCACCTACCTGAGCCCGGCGCACCGCGCCAGCCATCCGGCGCGCGGCGCGGTCTACGGCATTGAGCCTTATGTGGTGGCCGGCGACGTGTACAGCCAGCCACCGTATGTCGGGCGCGGCGGCTGGAGCTGGTATACCGGCGCCGCCGCCTGGCTGCAGCGCGCCGCCATCGAATCGATTTTCGGATTGCAGCAGGGCGCCCAGGAACTGGTCTTCCAACCTTGCCTGCCGTCGCACTGGCAGCGGGCCGAACTGACCCTGGTGCGTGATCAGCGCAGCATGCGTTTCATCCTGCTGCGCGCGGCGCCGGAGGCGGCGCTGGCGGCTGCCGCGCAGGCAACGGGCGGTCTGCCAGCGCAGTTGCTGCGGGTGGGAGAGCGCTTGAACTGGCCGGCCCTGGCGGCACAGAGCTGCTTCGTCATCCCGTTGCCGGATGCAGCCGAGGCGGCGGCACCGGCGCTCGCCAGCGCCACGCCGGATTGACGCTATTTGCGGCTGTGTGCGCCAGCGCACGGACAGTGCGGCGGCAAGTTTTTAAAGTCCATCCCGCACCTCAACTTTATCTGGAGATTGACCATGTACATCCGTACCACCCTCGCCGCCGCCATGACCGCCATTGCCTTGCTCACTACCGCCGGCTGCGCCGTCAGTCGCGGGCAGGAGACCGTTGGCGCCTACGTTGACGACGCCACCATCACGACGCAGGTCAAGGCCCGCTTCGTGGACAACAAGCAGGTCGATGCGGTCAGCATTCACGTGGAAACGCTCAAGGGCACCGTCATGCTGTCGGGCTTTGCCAAGAGCACCAACGAGAAGAACACCGCCGAGAGCATCGCGCGTGGCGTCAATGGCGTGAGATCGGTGAAGAACGAGATCGCCATCCGGCCCTGAAACCAGGACAGCGCGACCGGTTCGCGAGCAACTTCCGCAATCTCATGACCAGCTTGGTCAACGCCTCTTGTTTGTCACCGAACAAGGGGCGTCTTGTATTTCTGGGTTTGAGCACCATGGACCTTCCCAAAATGACGCCATGCAAACCCCTGTTCAGCGTAGCGGGTGGATCAGGCTGGCGGGGCACTCAGCTCCGTGTCCCCCGCCCTGCGGGCTCCTCCTTTACCTGCGCTGAGCGCCCCACCAGCCTGATCTTTCAAGCAGGGTTGGTGTGCGACCAACGCAAACCACCGACGCTCGCCGCCGAGGGCGCTGGAGTGGGTGGCTGCTCGGCCCACGCAAACCACTGGCGCCGCTTCCGAGGGCACTGGGGTGAGTGGCGCAGCGAAATAAAGGAGGAGCCCTCAGGGCGGGGGACATTCGCGGAGTCACTCACCCCAGCGCCCTCGGGCCACAGACGCTTGAGCCTCAGTTCTCGACTTCCGAAAGCCATCTGCAGTTTCATTCTTTTTCAATGTGTGCGCTACAGCACGGACGCGGCTGGAGCGACTCAACAAAATCCTCTTAACGATTGTCGTGTTGCCCATTTCATCTGAAAGTGACTATGTTAAAAAATAAACTTCTCCCGTGCGCGCTGCTCGTATTGAGCCAGGGTCTGCTGGCCCAGCAACTGCCAAATGCTGGCGGTCAGATGCAGCAGATTCCGCCGACACCGATCCCGCAAAAAGCACCACCCAAGGTCGAGATCAAGCCCGGCAGTCCGCTCAGCATTGCCGAGTCCGAAGGTGTGCGCATCATTGTCAACCGCCTGCGCGTGACCGGTGCGCAAACCTATCCCGAGTCGGAGTTGCTGGCACTGACCGGCTTCGTGCCGGGGCGCGAACTCAGTCTGGCCGATCTGCGCGCCATGGCCGCCAGGATCGCCGACCACTATCACCGCAACGGCTACTTCGTGGCGCAGGCTTACCTGCCGGCGCAGGACATCCAGGATGGCGTCGTGACCGTCGCCGTGATCGAGGGTCAATACGGCCAGGTCACGCTGAAGAACCAGACCAACGTTTCGAATGAGCTGGTCAACGGTCTTCTGGCTGGACTCAACAGTGGCGATCCGGTGACCTCCGCGCCGCTTGAGAACCGCCTCTTGCTGCTCTCCGATCTGCCCGGCGTGCAGGTCAATTCGACGCTGCTGCCGGGGACCACCCTGGGCACCTCCGACCTGATCGTCGATCTGACGCCGGGGCCCCGCGTCAGCGGCAGCATCGATGCCGACAACGCCGGCAACCGCTACACCGGCTCCAACCGCATTGGGGCGACCGTCAACTTCAACGAGCCGACCGGTCACGGCGACGTGGCCACGCTGCGCGCACTGACTTCGGGCTCGGGCCTGAACTATCTGCGCGGCTCCTACCAGATGCAATTGGGCAAGGCCAAGGTCGGCGTCGCCTACAGCGCCTTGCGCTATGCACTGGGCCAGGAATTCGAAAGCCTGGGCGCCAACGGCACGGAAGAGATTGCCAGCCTGTATGGCAGCTATCCTCTGGTGCGCTCGCGCAACAGCAATCTTTACCTGGGCCTGGCGTTTGACGCCCGGACGTTCCAGGACAAGGTGGACTCGGCCTCCACCGTCGCCGACAAGAGCGCGCGCGTCCTGATGGCCAGTCTGATGGGCGATCAGCGCGATGCCAGCGGACAAAGCAGCTATGCCCTGACCTGGAGCGCCGGCAACCTTGAGCTGCAAACGCCGGCCATGCAAGTTCTCGACGCCGCGACGGCGCAAACCAGCGGCCACTACAACAAGCTGGCCTTCAGCGCCATGCGGCTGCAGAACCTGAGCCCAACCTTCTCCCTGGCCGCGTCCATCAACGGACAGCTGGCGTCCAAAAACCTGGATGTTTCGGAAAAGATGGAACTCGGCGGCATGTACGCCGTGCGGGCCTATCCGCAAGGCGAAGCCTATGGCGATGAGGGTTATGTGCTGAACCTGGAGGCGCGCATGCTGGTGCCCCGGTTCTCGGAGCGAATCGGCGGGCAACTGCAGTTGATCGGCTTCATCGATACCGGCAGCGTGACGGTGAACAACAGCACCTGGGCGGCCGGGCCGAACCGCAGAACCTTGAGCGGTGCCGGACTTGGCTTCAATTGGTCCGATGGCAACAACTTCATGCTGCGCGCCTATTACGCCTTCAAGGTAGGCGATGAAGTGGCCCGCTCGGCGCCCGACGCGTCGGGCCGATTCTGGATCCAGGCCGTGAAATATTTCTAGGCCCGGCGCTTCGAATCCAGCACTTAAACGACAAATCTTTCAAACAATTGGAGTGACCCCATGAACAGCTGCTACCGATCCCTCTGGAACGACAAGACCGGCACTTTTGTCGCCGTTTCCGAGAATGCCAAAAGCCTTGGCAAGAAAACCTCATCCTGCCGCGGCGCCGGCGCCGGCGCGGGCTTTCCCCTGAAGACCCTGGCGCTGTCCCTGCTGCTGTCATTGGGTGTGAATGTGTATGCCTTGCCCGCCGGTGGCGTGGTGGCGTCCGGCAGCGCCACCATCAACAGTGGCGCGCTCAGCAGCACCATCACGCAAACCAGCCAGAACGCGGCCATCAACTGGCAGAGTTTCAACATCGCTTCCGGCGAGGCCGTGCGTGTGCTGCAGCCCAACAGCAGTTCGGTGTTGCTGAACCGCGTGCTGGGGTCCGATCCGTCGGGCATCTTCGGCAGCCTGTCCGCCAACGGCAAGGTGTTCCTGGTCAATCCCAACGGCATCCTGTTCGGCCAGGGTGCATCGGTCAATGTCGGTGCCCTGGTGGCCTCGACCCTGAACATTGCCGACAGCGATTTTCTGGCCGGTAACTACAAGTTTTCCGGCGCTGGCGCAGGCTCGGTGCTGAATCAAGGCGCCATCCGCGCCGACGGCGGCTATGTCGCGCTGCTGGGCGCCAACGTCGCCAACAACGGTGTGATCCAGGCCAAGCTGGGCAGCGTGGCGCTGGTTGCGGGCCAGGCCATCACCCTTGATGTGGCCGGTGACGGCCTGCTCAATGTCACGGTCAATCAGGGCGCGGTCAAGGCGCTGGTCCAGAACGGCGGTCTGATCCAGGCCGACGGCGGACAAGTGCTGCTGAGCGCGCAAGCGGCCGGCAGCCTGCTGCAAAGCGCCGTCAACAACAGCGGCGTGATCCGGGCGCAAACCATTGAAAACCGCAACGGCAGCATCAAGCTGCTGGGTGACATGCAAAGCGGCAGCGTGAATGTGGCCGGCACGCTGGACGCCTCGGCGCCGCAGGGCGGGCCGGGCGGGTTTGTCGAAACCTCGGCGGCGCACGTCAATATCGCCGACAACACCCGTGTCAACACCCAATCCGCGCAAGGCCAGTCGGGCAGTTGGCTGATCGATCCGGCTGACTTCACCATCGCAGCGACCGGTGGCAACATCTCCGGCACGACGCTCAGCAGCAATCTGGCGGCAGGCGCCGTGGCGATCCAGAGCAGCGGCGGAACGGCCGGCGGCAGCGGCGACATCAATGTCAACGCGCCCGTCAGCTGGAGCGCCAATCTGCTGACGCTGACCGCCGCCCGCGACATCAACATCAATGCGGTGATGACCGCTTCCGGCACCTCGACGCTGGCCCTCAACACGGCCACCGCCAACGGCCTGGACGCGGCCGTGGCCGGCGGCGCCGTCAAGGTCGGCATGAATGGTGACGGCTTTACCGGGCGGGTCGACTTTCCGGCGCGTTCGGGCGCCGGCATCCTGAGCATCAATGGCCTGGCCTACACCATCGTCGACCGCCTGGGCGCGTCGACCACCTCCACCGTCACTGACTTGCAAGGCATGAAGAGTGGCCTGGCGACCAATTACGCACTGGGCAGCAACATCGACGCCTCGGCGACGGCGGGCTGGAATGCCGGCGCCGGCTTTGTGCCGATCGGAACCCCCGGCACCCCCTACATGGGCCGCTTCGACGGTCTGGGGCACACCATCACGGCGCTCTCCATCACGCCGGGTTCGGCCAGCGCCGGCCTGTTTGGCGCCACCGGTCCGGCCCTGTCGTTTCAGAACGTCGGCCTGGTCGGCGGCAGCGTGGTCGGCGCCGCCGGTAGCGGTGGCCTGATCGGCACCAACGGCACCGGCAGCACGGTCAGCAACAGTTACAACACCGGCACCGTCACGGGCGCGGCCGGCACCGGCGGCCTGGTCGGTGACAACACCACCGGCGCCACCAGCAACAGCTTTGCCACCGGCAACGTGAATGGCGCTGCCGGCTCTGGCGGCTTGCTGGGGACCAACACCACCGGGGCGGTCAGCAACAGCTACGCCACCGGCAGCGTGATCGGCAGCGGTGCCGGCACCGGCGGGCTGGTGGGCAGCAACACCACCGGTGCCGTCAGCAAGAGCTACGCCGCCGGCGCCGTGACGGGTGCCGGCGCCGCCACCGGCGGTCTGTTGGGCAGCAACGGCGCCAGTGTTGTCAGCGACACCTACGCCACCGGCAACGTCAGCGGCGCCGGAGCCGGCGTCGGCGGGCTGATCGGAACCAGCATTGGCAGCGTCACCACCAGCTATGCCACCGGCAGCGTGGGCGGTGGCGGCAGCCAGCTCGGCGCGCTGGTGGGCGGCATTGCCGGCACGGTTACCAACAGCTTCTGGAACAGCGATACCTCGGTCGTTGCAGCGTCGGTGGGCGGCGGCATGGGCATGAACACGGCGCAGATGAAGGCGCAAGCCGACTTCACGTCGGCGACCCTGGCCAACGGCAACGTCAATCCGAACTGGAACTTCCTGAGCACCTGGTTCATGTACGAGGGCATCACCTATCCGCTGCTGCGCCCGTTCATGACGCCGCTCACGGTGACGGCCAACAACGACAGCAAGACTTATAACGGGATCGCCTATTCCGGCGGCAATGGCGTCACCTATTCCGCCACCACCAACCCGGCCTACCTGCTGGGTGCCTTGACCTACAGCGGCGGCGGCACCTCGGTCGGCAGCTACACCATCACGCCGGGCGGGCTGTACTCCAATCAAAAGGGCTACATCATCAATTACGCCAACGGCACGGCGACCATCAACCCGGCCCACCTGACGGTGACGGCAGATGACAAGACCCGGGTCTACGGCGCCGCCAATCCGGCGCTGAGCACCACGGTGAGCGGCTTCGTCAATGGCGAGACCGCGTCCACCGCGGCCGGCTATGCCGGAGCGGGCACTGCCGCCACCACGGCCAGCGCCGTCACCGCCGTCGGCACTGCCGCCATCACGGCCGGGGCCGGTAGCTTGACGGCAACCAACTACGACTTCCCGACGCTGGTGAACGGCACCCTGACCATCAACCCGGCGCCCCTGACGGTGACGGCTTCCAACGTCTCCAAGACTTACGGCCAGGTGCCGACTTTGTCGGCTTTCACGACCGCCGGTTTGGTCAATGGCGAGACCATTGGCAGCGTCAGTGAAACCAGCCCCGGCGCGGCAGCGACCGCCGCCGTGGCCGGTAGCCCTTATGTCATCACACCCAGTGGCGCCACCGGCGGTAGCTTCTTGGCCACCAACTACACCATAGGCTACGCCAATGGTGCCCTGACGGTGGCGCCAGCGGCCCTGACGGTGACGGCTTCCAACGTCGCCAAGTCCTACGGCCAGACGCCCACCTTGTCGGCCTTCACGGCGGCCGGACTGGTCAACGGCGAGACTGTCGGCAGCGTCACTGAGACCAGCCCCGGCGCGGCAGCCACGGCCGCCGTGGCCGGTAGCCCCTATGTCATCACGCCCAGCGGCGCGACCGGCGGCACTTTTGTGCCAACCAACTACACCATTGGCTACGTCAATGGTGTCTTGACGGTGGCGCCGGTGGCCCTGACGGTGACGGCCTCCAACGTCTCCAAGGCTTACGGCCAGACGCCTACCTTGTCGGGCTTCACGACCGCCGGTTTGGTCAACGGCGAGACCGTTGGCAGCGTCACTGAGACCAGCCCCGGCGCGGCAGCGACTGCCCCGGTGGCGGGTAGCCCATACACGATCACGCCCAGCAGCGCGACCGGCGGCACTTTCGTGCCAACCAACTACACCATTGGCTACGTCAATGGTGTCTTGACGGTGGCGCCGGTGGCCCTGACGGTGACGGCCTCCAACGTCTCCAAGGCTTACGGTCAGACACCGACCCTGTCGGCCTTCACCGCCGCCGGTTTGGTCAACGGCGAGACCATCGGCAGCGTCACCGAGACCAGCCCCGGCACGGTGGCGACCGCCCCGGTGGCGGGTAGCCCGTATACGATCACGCCCAGCGGCGCGACCGGCGGCACTTTTGTGCCAGCGAACTACACCCTGAGCTACGTCAATGGTGTCTTGACGGTGGTGCCGGCGCCCTTGACGGTAACGGCCTCGGACGTCTCGAAGTCTTATGGCCAGGTACCGACCCTGTCGGCCTTCACAACGGCCGGACTGGTCAATGGCGACACCGTGGGCAGCGTCACCGAGACCAGCCCCGGCACCATAGCCACCGCGCCGGTAACGGGCAGCCCGTACCCGATCACGCCCAGCAACCTGACCGGGGGCACGTTCGTGCCGGCGAACTACACCATTGGCTATGTCAACGGCGTCCTGACGGTGACACCGGCGGCCCTGACGGTCACGGCCGCGGATGTCTCGAAAACCTACGGCGAGACAGCACCGTTGACGGTCTTCACGGTGGTCGGCCTGGTCAACGGCGAGACCGTTGGCAGCATCACGGCGAGCAGTCCCGGTGCCACCGGGGGTGCCATTCCATCGAGCACCTACGTGATCACCCCCAGCGGCGCCAGCGGTGGCACTTTCGTTCCGTCCAACTACACCATCAGCTATGTCAACGGCGCGCTGATAGTGAAGAAGCCGCTGGACCAGTCGGAGCCGGATATCACGCCGGCCCTGGTCAAGCCATGGGTACCGGTGGTGGTGCTGGTTGAGACGCCGCCCGAATTGTTGACGCTCGCGTCACCACCGTCGGAGTCAGCGCTGGTGAACGCCGTGACGCCGGATGAAACACCGGTGGCGGTGCCGGCGACAACGCCCGAGGCGCCAGTGCCCATGGTCGAGCCGGTCAAGACGCCACCGGCGATCTACGTGGCGCCGCATCGTCCGCGCAAGCAAGACCGTAACTGAAACCCGCCGGTCGCCATGCCGATGGGTGCAGAGATGCGTTCAATCATGTCGACCGCGGCCAGGACAATTTGCCTCGGCCTGCTGGTCGCCAGCTGGGGCGCTGAAGCAGCGCTGGCGGCCGACAATGCCGGCATGCCAGGAGTCGCTGCCGCGGTCAGCGCCGGGTTGAGAGCGACATCGCCAGAGCGTGCGAAACGGGCCGATTTCGAGCATGAGACGCCGTCCCGGGAGGCCCGGCAAATAGCCGACTGGGTGGTCGATTCGGGTGACAGCGGCGGCTTGCCGTTTGTCGTTCTCGATAAAACGCTGGCCCGGGTATTCGTGTTCCATGCCAATGGTCAATTGCGCGGCGCCGCGGCCGCGCTGGTCGGTCTGGCGGTGGGAGACGACGCGGTTCCCGGCATCGGCCAGCGCAAGCTGGCCAGCATTCGGCCGGAGGAACGCACCACCCCGGCCGGCCGCTTTGTCGCCGCGTTGGACCGTAATCTGCATGGCGGAGAAATTCTCTGGGTCGATTACGAGACCGCCATTTCGCTGCATCCGGTGATCACCAGCAACCCGAAGGAGCGCCGCGCCGAGCGCCTGGCGACGCCAACGCCGCTGGACAATCGAATTTCCTATGGCTGCATCAACGTGCCGGCGGAATTTTTCCACCGCGTGGTCAGTCCGGCTTTCAAGGCCAGCGACGGCATTGTCTATGTGCTGCCGGAAACCCGTTCGGCGCGACAGGTTTTCCCGTCCTATGACGTCTATGAGCGAGCCAGGCAAGAGGCTGGGAGCCGACTCTTGAGCGCTCCGGTCACCTCCCAAATCGACACCGACATCGTGCGCCATTGAGGGACTCGGCTCTGCAATTTACTGCGGATCTTTCCCGAAATGACGTCATGCCAAACTTCTGTTCAGCGCAGTGGGTGGATCAGGCAGGCGGGGCACTCAGCTCCGTGTCCCCCGCCCTGCGGGCTCCTCCTTTACCTGCGCTGAGCGCCCCACCAGCCTGATCCAGGGTGGCTCCTCGGCTCGCGCAAACCACCGACGCCGCTTCCGAGGGCGCTGGGGTGAGTGGCGCAGCGGCATAAAGGAGGAGCCCAGAGGGCGGGGGACAGCCGCGGAGTCACTCACCCCGGTGCACTCGGGCCACGGACGCATGAGCCTCGGTTTTGGACTTGCGAAAGCAAGCCGCATCAAGCAGGCTCTGAACGGCGTCGTGAATTTGGGAACTCTTAGCTTCTATGTCTGCCAGCGCACAGACGATTTCCTGACAGGTGTAGATGATTGGACAAGGAGCCAGTATTCATTGGCTCTTTTGTGTCGAGTCTGTTCCATTTATCCAGGAGAAATCAGTGGTCACCGTAAAGAAAAAGAATGCGCCGCAGCCTCTGCATCAACAGGCTGTAAAACCTCGCAAGTCGAACGGTGACGCCAGTCGCCACGCTGCCAAGGCGCATGTTGCGGACCTCGGCAGCGCCACCGACTGCGCTTACACCGAGCAAACCGATCCCTTGTTGCTGGACCCGGCGTGCGGAACTGGAGAAGGCAAACGCGCCAGCCTGATTGCACGCGGCAAAGACTTGCTGGCGGGCGAAGCCGGCGGCGTGGCTGCCGCGGCGGCGATCGTCGTTGGCGCGGCCTTGATCGAGGTCGAGCTGATTCCCGGACTGATCATCGGCGCGGGTGCGATTCTGCTGGGCAAACTGTTCCCTGAATTGGGCGGCTATGTACGCCCGGCGGTCAAGAGTGCCGTGCGCGCCGGCTTTTCCATGAGTCAAAAAGCGCGTGCCGTGATGGCCGAGGCGAACGAGCAGGTGCACGACCTGGTGGCCGAGGTGAGGCACGAACAGGCGCAGCAAGCGCCCCTGGCGAAGGTGAGCCGCGCCCCAGGCAAGGTTCAAGCTGCAACCGGCGTGCCCGTGCATTGACGTGGACAAGCACCTCCCCCGGGCCGTCAGGTCGGCCCGTATCGTCCACCACGTTCCGGGCCGACTGCGCATCAAGGTGCTGGGTGTGCCGGGCGAGGCGGAGTTTTTTGCCGCCGTGCAGGGCGTGATTGGCACTTTGCACGGCGTTGATTCGGTGCGCGTCAATCCGCTCTCGTCAAGCATAGTGGTCGACTACCGGCCGTCCGACACGATCTTCCATTTCCGTCTGCAGCAGGACCCGGAACTCAACGCCTGGCTGAGTCTGGAAGGCGAGGATGCGTTGCTGGAGGAAATCGACGAGGCCGTTACCGCGGGGGCGCGCTATCTGCAACGTCACTCGCGTCTGGCCGAGGTTATCGTTTCGACGGCCGAGCAACTGGACTCCGGCTTGCGCAAGGCCAGTGAGGGGCTGCTTGACCTCAAGGTGCTGCTGCCGCTGGGTGTGGCCGCCGCGACCTCCCTGCACAAGGCGCGCAACCGGGGAACACCCATGTGGCTGACCGTCAGCACCTTCGCCTTCAATGCCTTCCTTAGCCTGCATCGCCATCGCATCGACGCCCCCCTGGTTCGCATCGTCAGCGGTCGAAAACCCCGTGCATGATTTGCAGATTCGCGCTGAGCCGGCCGCGCTGGCGCCGCGCTTCATGGTGCTGCACGAGGTGCCGGGCCGTTGCCGCCTGCGCGTCGCCCGACTGCGGGTCGACCGCGTGTTGCGCGAGAACGTGGAGCGCCGGTTAAGAAGCAGTCCCTTGGTGGAGAGCTTTCGCTTCAACCTGGCCTGCGAGTCGGTCACGGTGCAGCATCAAGGCCCGATAGAGGCGCTGTTCGCGCTGCTGCTGGCGCCGGGCCACGGCTTGACGGTGGCAGGCGCCTCAGGCGGCGCCCTGGTCACTTTGCCCACTGGCGGCGGCAGCCCGCAGCCCCTGCAATCGCTGGCCTGGGCCGGCGCCGCGCTGGTGTTGGGACCGACGGCCGGTTTTGGCCTGGCGCTGGTTGCGATCCTGTTGACCGGCTTGCCGATCTGGCGCCGCGCCTTGCACACCCTGGTGCACGAGCACCGATTGAACGTCGATTTTCTGGATGGACTGGCCTTGGTCGTGGCGGTCCTGCGCCGGCAACCCCGCACCGCCGCGCTGATGGCCTTGATGGTGCATCTGGGCGACGTGGTACGGGAACTGACGGCGCGGCAGTCGCGCGGCCACATCCGCCAACTGCTGGACTTTCAGACGCTGCAAGCGCGCCGCCTGGAGTGCGATGGCAGCTTCACCCTGGTGCCGGCGCAGACACTCAGAGCCCAGCAGCGGGCACTGATGCTGGCCGGCGACCTGGTGCCGGCGGACGGCCGGGTCAGCAGCGGCATTGCCGCTGTCGATCAACGCCACATCACCGGTGAATCGGCGCCGGCGACGCGGCGCGTCGGCGACATGGTGTTTGCCGGCTCTTCCGTGGTGGAGGGCTCCATCACGGTAACCATCACCGAGGCCGGGGCCGACACGCTGGTGGCCAAAATCGTGCAGCAGATAGCAGCGGTGCCGGTCGGCGAGACCCGCATCCAGAACTACGCCGAGCAGTTTGCCGACCGCCTGGTGGCGCCCCTGTTGGGGGCCAACGTCGCCCTGCTGGCGGCGACCACCAACCTGGACCGCTTCATGTCGCTGGCAATCGTGGACTACGGTACCGGCATCCGGGTTGCGGCACCCACCAGCATCCTGGCCTCCATGACACGGGCCGCCCGCCAGGGCATCCTGATCAAGAGCGGACGCCATGTCGAACAACTGGCCACGCTGCAAGGCATTGCCTTCGACAAGACCGGCACGCTGACCTGCGGTCACCTGGCGGTGCTCGACGTGCGCTCATTTTGTGCCGGCTTGACGGCCGACCGCGTGCTGCAGCTGGCCGCCGCCGCCGAGACCGAACTGCGTCATCCGGTGGCGCGCGCGTTGGTGGCGCATGCCCGCACGGTGCGCGGGCTGGAGTTGCCGGTCTGCCAGAACGTGCAGTTCGTCATCGGACTGGGGGTTGCGGCAGAACTCGCGGGCCACCGCATTCACATCGGCAGCGCGCATTACCTGCGCGGCTTGCGCATCGCCACCGGCAAGGCCGGAGCCTATTTGGCCGGCATCGAACGCCTGGGCCACATCGGATTGCTGGTCGCGCTGGACGACCAGCTGGTGGGCGTGATCGCCTGCAGCGACGAGCCACGGCCGGAAGCGCATGCCGTGATCGCCGGCCTGCGCCGGCGCGGTGTGCGCGAGATCGTGATGCTGTCGGGCGACCGCGAGTGCGTGGCCCGGCGCATCGCCCAGGCGGTGGGAATCGACAAGGTCTATTCCGAGGTGCTGCCGGGCGACAAGGCGGAGATTGTGCGCAGCTTGCCCGCCGCCAACGGTCCGTTTGCCATGGTCGGTGATGGCGTCAACGATTCGCCGGCGCTGGCGCAAGCCGATGTCGGCATCTCTATGGTCGATGGTGCCGAT